>SCQH01000037.1 GCA_004321925.1 Nitrospirota bacterium
TAGACTACCACGTTGATAGGCTGGAGGTGTAAGTGCAGTAATGCATTCAGCTGACCAGTACTAATTGGCCGTGTGTCTTGACCCTTACTTCCTTTTTCCCTCCTGTTGTCAATTGAACAGGATATTGAAAAAATCATTGTTGATCAAAAAACAGGTTGACAAATGATCGCTCTTTGAGTTATTATATTTTTCGGAAATTAAAGTTTCCGGTGGTATTGCAGGAGGGGTCACACCCGTTCCCATCCCGAACACGGAAGTTAAGCCCTCCCCGGCCGATGATACTTGGACCGCGAAGTCCTGGGAAAGTAGGTGGCTGCCGGATTTAAACAGAAGGCCCGTAGAAATACGGGCCTTTTTTATTTGTCTTTTTTTGGCGAGGATCAGAGGTATAACGGATGTTTGATGATCATACGGCTATTGGGGAGGGTTCCCGCATTCCCTGCAGGAACTGTCCGCAAGGTCAGGGGGCCGAGCTCTTTGCCAGGAGCAGACGAAATAAAAGATCAGGCTCGCCGTTCTTGAAGAGCCTCTGCCCGTGACGGGTCCAGAGAGCCAGGGAATCAGCTTTCTGTCCCTGTTCCAGCGAGCCCAGCATTCCCGATGCAACAAGATACCTCAGGGCATCTGCTGATACCGGTGGATCCTCCTCCAGGATCGAGCGCGCAGTAACTGCCATGGTTGCACCGTCCCTTTTCCCAACCGCTTGAAACAGCGAGAGCCAGTGTCTTTCAGCCGGAGAAAGTCTGGGGCCGCATGATGCCACATTCAGGGCTTTCCAGACCCGGTCAAGTTCTGACGGGCTCAGGTAGGGGAGCATCATAACGGCGGTATCCAGAAAGCTGCGAATCCAGGCATCCTGTCCGTCCCTGGCATGAACGCAGGTCAGCATCTGTTCCCTGAAATCGACGATCTGTTTCCTGAAATCGGCACCAAGGCCGGCAGAAGAAGGGTCAAATTCACCCTGAAGAAGATAATCGCGAAACGCCATAGCCGCCCTTACAGACAGCGATTTAGGATAGGATATTGAGGGAGTACTCCGGGTCTCCTTCTCACGTTCACCTGAGGCGCCCAACATCTCCAGAACCGGGAGCGAATTCTGGGCTATGCTGAGCAGGTCCAGGGCGTATGAACCGAGGAACCGCGTCCGGGCAGCATGCTGGTCAAGTACCGGATAATAATCCGAGTTGGCCCGTATCTTGAATGTGCCGAGCATTTCGTCAAAGAGTTCCTTGTTCCCCAGATTGCGGACCTCCAAATCCTGCATGCCTTCGACCTGAATCCGCTTCAATGCACCTGCAAGCTCAGGGGAACTCAACCTTGAGGGGTCTATCCTCCCGATGGTTCCGTCATTTGTTGCAACGATAGCAACATTGACCCCCGTTGTAGCATAAATGACATAATCAGAAAAATTCCGGGACACGGCCTTAAGTATTGAGGATACCAGCGACATATCTGTTTCATAGAGCTGCACCCACTGGACAAAGAGGCCGCCCCGATTCAAATGCCCGGTAATCATGCGGTAGAACTCGTCCGAATAAAGGCCGGCCACGCCGCTCACCCACGGGTTTGAGGGCTCTGATATGATGATGTCGTACCTGCTCCGGTTGACCGAAAAAAAGGTCTTCGCATCGTCCAGGTAGATCCTGCTGCGCGGATCAGTATATACCCGGGAGACCAGAGGGCCGTATAGGCGCGCTGCCTCGATCATCATGGCCTCTATCTCAACAGTATCGACCCGCTCAATTTGCGGATCGGCCAGGAGCGTCTGAGTGGTCAGCCCTGACCCCAGCCCGATATTTGCGACAGTCCTCACCCGTGGATGCAGGCCCAGCGGGATCGCAGCCGCAAGGACATTGGTCGTCTCATCCGGACTGGCGGCGGCATCGGGGTTCGTGCTGATAGCGGCATCGACCTTGCCGTTGGTGCTGATCGCCATGACTCCGTCAGTGTCCAGCAGGATACTCACCGACGAGGTTTTTCCATCCCGGTGGTATTTCAAGGATACATCCTGCGGTGAAAGAAGGGTGCCAGAGCGGTATACACCAGATGCCATCTTGTATTGATCAAGCCTGACAAATAACAGGACGCCTGCAACAGCAGACACACAGAGCACGCTTCCTGCAACCGCGAGGCTCCTGTTTCCGGTACGGATAGACACAGACCATAATAAGAACAGGCCGAGCGCTATATCTATGGAGGCACCAAAGGTAATAAGTCCTTTAAGGCCCAGGAAAGGCAGTCCGGCGTGAACAGCAAAGAAGACCCCGACGATCGCCCCGACGGTGTTGGCAGCATATACCGCTCCTATACTTTTTTCGCCATACCTGCGCTGCATCAGTATCCCGGTGATGAGGGGCAGCGTCATTCCGGCGCAGAAGGTCGTCGGGAGCATGACGATCAGGGCGATGGCATTGCAGGAAACATTAAAAAGGACATATCCGGTATCCGTCTTGCCCAGTGATGCCATAAGCCATCTCATGGCCTCGAAGGTATTTCCATAGATAAGAAGGGTGGAGAGCGCCAGAAGTCCCATAATGAACTGGATGATCGCAAGCAGCCGGACCGGCTCTGCATGGCTGTCAATACGCCGGTGGATCCAGAGGCCGCCGAAGGCAAGCCCGAAGATAAAAGCGCTGAGCATGAGTTCAAAGGCATGCGTAGAACTGCCCAGGACAAGGCTCAGCATGCGGATCCAGCCGATCTCGTAAATGAAGGATGCCGTGCCGGTCAGCAGGGATACAAGCAGAAGAAGCCGGGCCGATCCCCTCCGGCCGGAGGTGTCCTCCCCGCGTGTCACGGCCTCAGACCGGGCCGGCAGTCCGGTAGTGCCCCTCACCAGACCCCATACCCCGGCCGCAAGCAGGATATTGATCAATCCGGCTACTGTTATGGTCCCCGGAAGTCCCCACTCCTTTATGAGAATGAAGCCGCTTGTCAGAACTCCGCACGCAGCTCCCATGCTGTTCGTGAAATAGACCATGGCGACAGAGCTCCCCGGCCTGTCGGGGAACAGCCGCATAAGTCCTGCGGTCATCAGCGGGAAGGTCATGCCGAGGAGAATCGACTGCGGGAGGATCAGCAGGGCAGAGAGTGACCATTTATAAATGACAATGGCAGCCGGTGAGCCGAGACGGGGGAAAATGTATGAGTACGAAGCATCAGTGGAGCTGACGAATACCGTATGGAAAAATAAAGCGCATACGCCGATCGCAGCTTCGGTAAGAGCGTATACCCCGAGCAGGTTTTTCCAGCGGTCTGAATACCGGCTGCTTATCCAGGAGCCAAGGGCCATACCCCCCATGAAGATCGCAAGGACCAGTGTCTGGGCATAGGCAGCATGCCCCAGGAAGAGCTTGAGGTAATGCGTCCAGATGGATTCATAGATGAGCCCTGAAAATCCGGATAACGCAAAAAAAACAAATAACAGATTACGTATCTGAGCTGCCATATGGTCGCACCTTGCTCACCGGATGAGTATAACAGACCAGCTTCGGTTCAATCAAAGCCATAGCCCCGATTGAACGCTAGCCCGCTGCATGAGGCGCAGGGGGACATTGCCGGTGTTAATATACATAAGCGATCATGACTCTTATAAAATACTCTGTATGAGAACATACCCTATAGACGGGATACTCTCCCAGCTGAAAGAGGCTGTTGCCGGTAATCCTGCAGTGGTCCTGCAGGCGCCACCCGGCGCCGGGAAGACCACCCGGGTGCCGCTCTTCCTGCTCGATTGCATCCCGCCCGAACAAGGCAGCATTGTCATGCTTGAACCGCGCAGAATAGCCGCTGTCTCTGCGGCTAAATGGATGGCGCAATCGCTGAATGAGCAGGCAGGGGAAACGGTCGGTTATGCAATACGCTTTGATCGGAAGATTTCCGGCCGGACAAGGGTCGAGGTCGTGACTGAGGGAATACTGACCCGGAGGATCCAAACAGACCCCGCGCTTGAAGGCGTCGCCATGGTCATCCTTGATGAGTTCCATGAGCGGAGCATCCAAGCTGATCTTGCGCTTGCCCTCTGTCTGGACATTCAAAAGAACCTCAGGGAGGACCTCAGGATACTCATCATGTCTGCTACGCTCGACTGTGTTCCTCTGTCATCATTGCTTGGCGCTGCGCCGGTCCTCAGGTCTGAGGGCAGGATATTTCCGGTCGAAGACCGGTATGTTCAGGACAGGTCTGACAGGCCGGCAGCTGAACGCGTCGCAGAAGTGATCGGGAGGGCCCTTAAGGAGACCTCAGGGGATATCCTCGCATTTCTTCCCGGGGCAGGCGAGATCCGTGGCTGTGCAAACAGGCTTCGGGCGGCTGCCGGAAGATCAGGCGGCGGAATAACCCTGCATCCCCTGTATGGTGACCTTCCTTTTGAGCTGCAGCAGCAGGCGATCCTTCCCTCAGAAAAGCGCAAGATCGTGCTTGCGACCAACATTGCCGAAACAAGCCTGACGATCGAAGGGGTGAGGGTGGTCGTCGACAGCGGGCTTACCCGCAGGCTCAGGTTTGACCCGGTTACCGGCATGAACAGGCTGGTCACGGTCTCTGTCTCTCAGGCCTCTGCAGAACAGCGCAGGGGAAGGGCAGGCAGGCTCGGTCCCGGTACATGCTACCGGCTCTATTCCAGGCAGGCCTTTGCAGCCATGCTTCCCTTTACGCCTCCCGAGATCCTGACATCTGACCTTGCCTCCCTGGTGCTCGAACTCTCTGTCTGGGGAACGAAGGACCCGAAGGCCCTGACCTGGCTTGATCTGCCGCCGGTCTCTGCCTGGGAGGCTGCGAGGGACCTGCTGGCTGACCTCGATGCCATAGATGCATCAGGCAGGCCGACGCCGGCAGGCAGGGCCATGGCACGCCTGCCGCTTCACCCCAGGCTTGGCCACCTTCTCCTGAGGGCTGCAGAACTTGGCTCTCCTGAGCTCGGGGCAGATCTGTCTGCGCTCCTGTCAGAACGTGACCTGATCCGGCGTGAGGCATTGCAGTCCCGGGGTTATTCAGGCAGGGCCGACATCGGTGAAGGCCTGGATATGTTGAAGACCTGGAGAAAGACAAAATATCTGCCGCCGGGTGTGGACCTCTCAGCACTGCAGATTGTCGGGAGAACATCAAAACAGCTGCTGCGCCTGATAACCGTGGACAATAGAGTCTCAGCCCAAAAACCGGCCGGACCGGATCATATATCGCGGCTTCTCCTTGCTGCATTTCCTGACAGAGTGGCAAAGCTGAGAGATGACGGCAATGGACGTTTTCTCCTCAGCCAGGGCAGGGGAGTGCGGCTTCCGACAGATAGTGGCCTCTCCAGAAGTGCTTTTATCGTAGCCATGGATCTTGACGCCGGAGAGGGGAGCGAGGGGCTTGTCTATCGTGCTGCCCCGGTGACCGAAGAGATCCTCAGGGAGGAGTGTGGCCGCAGGATCAAGACGATCCGGAGGATCGCATGGGACAAAGGCTTGGAAAGGATCGAGGCGGTAGTGGAAGAGAGGATCGGGGCCATTTCCTTGTCGATAAAACCGTTTACTCCTTCGGATGAGGAGGCGGTCCCGGTTCTCTGCGAAGCGATACGGTCCTGGCCCAAAATGCTCAACTTCAGTAAAGAGGCGTTGCAGTTCATGGCGAGGGTGAGCCTGATCAGAAGGACCTTTCCTGAAGAGCCCTGGCCTGAGCTTTCATTGCAGGCACTTGCCGCAGATCCCGGGAAATGGCTGCCCCCCCGGCTTGGAGGTATCCGGAGCAGCAGGGCACTTTCGGGTCTTGATCTGTTGCCCGCCCTGAGGGCCCGGTTGACCTGGGAGCAGAACCGCACCCTCGATGAGCGTGCACCGACCCAGATCAGGGTCCCCAGCGGCAGTCGCATCCAGCTCGATTATTGCGCCGGAGATACCCCGGTCCTGTCTGTCAAACTGCAGGAGATGTTCGGCCTGGCCGACACGCCGGTGATAGCAGAAGGCCGTTCGAAGGTCCTTTTACAGCTTCTTTCCCCGGCCCGCAGACCGGTGCAGATGACGCAGGACCTCAGAGGCTTCTGGGACAGCGGCTATCAGATGGTGAAGAAGGAGTTGAAGGGCCGCTACCCGAAGCACCCCTGGCCGGATGACCCCTGGAAGGCTGCTCCGACACGAAAAGCAAAACCCCGGGGAGAATGACCTGCGGGGTCCTGTTTAGAAGCTGGCTGCGCTTACGTGAAAGTAATTATCTCGTGAAGACCGTCCTGAGAAAATAGCGCAGTTCCTTCCATGATTTCTTGTCGGCTGCCTCATTGTAGCCCAAGGGAAGGTTGAATTCCTTTGCATACTTGTCGGCATCAGGATTGGTGAAGCTGTGGATCGCCCCCGGGTATTCGACGAACTGGAATTTCACCCCGGCATCTTTCATCTCCTGTTTGAAGGCCGCTATCTGCTCGGGCTTTACGAAGGAGTCGTCAGCACCGTGCAGCACCAGGACCCGTGCCTTCACCGTCCCCGGCTCGGCCTTTTTGACGGCAGCAAGGCTCCCGTGGAAGCTTGCAACACCCCTGAGATCGACCCCCTGCCGTGCCATATTGAGCACAACTCCGCCGCCGAAGCAGTAGCCTATCGCGGCAATATTATCCGGGTCCACGGTCGGCTGTTTCTTCAGAAATTCAAGGGCCGCCATGAAACGGGTCTTTGCCGTGTCAGCGTTCTTCATCAGCTCGGACGAGAACTTGCCCGCGTCGTCCGGATGATTGGCCTGTTTGCCGTCTCCGTACATATCCACGGCAAGAGCGGTGTATCCCATTCGGGCAAGCATGCGGGCTCTTTTGCGGGCATAGTCGTTATGCCCCCACCATTCGTGGACGACCAGGACCCCAGGCCTCTTGCCCTTGAGTTTCGGATTGTCGGCAAGGTAGCCCTTCATCATCACCCCGTCAGCGCTATATTCGACCTCTTTGCCCACTGCCTTGGGCCTTGCAGAGGCAATTTCTGAGGATACCAGCATAAACGACATGACAACCAGCAAGAGCACTATCTTTTTCATACAGTCTCCTTATCAGAAAGTATTACGGATCAATTCCGGGTATCGGCGTACCTTCAAGTCTATCAGGAATCAGCCGGCGAAACAAGCAGTATCACCGTGATTCAGCGAGCGGTTCCCCGAAGAGGGCGGATGAATTACTGATCTGGCGGGGCGGATGCTCAGGCCTGCCGGTCAGGGTACCTGACCATCAGGCTCAGCAAGAAACCGGCGATCGGCAGCAGGGTGATCGACTTCAGGGCAACCGGGACGCCAAAGTTATCAGCGAGGACACCCAGCAACATTACCCCGATACCTCCGGTCCCTATCGCAAAACCGACCATCAGACCCGAAGCGACCCCGAGATTTTTCGGGAGCAGGCGCTGTGCCATGACAATGGTGACCGTAAAGGTCGAGATGAGGACCATGCCGAATACCGCGAGCACTGCAGAGAGCATGATCCCCTTCACGAACAAGATCAGCGGCAGGATGCAGGAAGACATGAGCATCGTGACGACAAGATACCTCTTGTGGCCCCACCGGTCGGCAAGCGGGGCTCCGGTCACCGTCCCGACAACACCGCCAAGGAGAAAGAACGAGACCAGTTTCCCTGCATAGACAGGGTCTCCTTTGAGGTAGTCGATATAATAGAACGGGATATAGGAGGTGAGGCCTGCATGGATACAGGAGCGTATGATCACGGTCCCCAGCAGGATGACCATGGCAGGGGGGAACCCATTGCCTGTTCCCTTCTGTCCGGTCAAAGGATGCTCCTCTTCCGGTCGTTCAGGTACTGCAAGGGTCTTCCAGAGAAAGGAAAGGGCAGCGAGGAAAAGAAAGGCAAAGACGATCATGCCCGGCAGATACGAAAAGCCGAGGCGGGTGACGATCAAAAGGCTGAGGACGGGCCCGAGCGCAAATCCGAGATTGCCACCGAGCGAGAATATCGACATTCCCGCAGCAGCCCGTGCTCCGGTGAAGCGGTGAGCGGTCCTGAACCCCTCAGGATGGAATGCGGCTATGCCGAGTCCGCTTACAACGACAAGGCTGACAATGACCGCATACTGCGACATGAAAGGGATAAGGCAAAAGCCGATGCCTGAGATAAGGCAGCCAACAGGGATGAGCAGCGGTTTCTCCTTTTTGTCCGAGATCATTCCGAAGAGGGGCTGTATGACCGAGGAGGCGATGTTCGATGCAAGTATGATGACCCCGGCCATTGAGTAGGTGAGGCTGAGCCTCTCCTTCAGGAACGGCATGATCGCCGGGAGTGCCCCCTGATAGATATCGGTCACCAGATGCCCCAGTGAAAGGATAAGCAGGGCCTTGAGGTTGAAGGAGCGTGTCTCAGCAGGATCCATGATGGAACGTCAGGTCAGGAGACCTGCCCGGCGTATGCCTGTCTCAGGCACTACCGTGCCGCAGGTAGGCTGAGAAATACTGTTTCAGTTCAGTGAGGATGTCGTCGACCGCCAGGGGCACCATCGAGGCGAAGCAGTCGAGATTGACGAGAGCATTGGCGTTGGCGTCCTTTGTGGCAGCCTGTGCCAGCCGTTGTGCAAAGTCCCTGTTGAGCTCCCCGACCCTGCCGTAGATATCTTGTATGCGGGCGAGGTCCCAGGCAGGCTCCCGGCCCTCCTGCTTTATGAAGTATTGTGCCAGGAGATAGACAGATGCCATCCTGAAGATCGTCTCGTGAAGCGATGCAAAGGGGAGGTGGAACCTGACCATCGGCTTGAGATATTCCATCGTGGGGCAGCCGCTTGCCACCATGATGATGCCGATCAGGGAACCTAGCCCCTCCTGGATGATCGTCTCTTTTGTATACGTCCTTTCTTCCGTCTCGACCGTGACCTTCACCTTTTCGTAGGCGTAGCAGTCCCTGAAGGCACTGGCAATGCCGGCCATATTCAGGGCGATCGGGCAGTGCGTATGTGACTGTTCATCCAGCGAGCAGAGGGAACAGCGGTTCCTGAGCAGTTCCGTCCAGCCCGGTTTTTCCTGAAGATCTTCACCAATGAGAGAGAGCGTCTGCCGGTCGAGAAGCAGCGTAAATATCTCTATTCGACCGTCCTCAAAGGTGAAAATATACTCAATTGAAATAGCATCACTCATATTGAGTACCATAGTAAAAAACAGATCTTCTGTCAAGGTGCCGGAAAAACCATTTTTACCTGTTTATTGTCGAATATGCTATATTGATAACGGAAAAAGGGGAAAACAGGAAGTTCATACAGGCAGTACGGGAATGCAGTGGTTTCTATTCACAGGGAAGGAAAAGAGGATGCGGGGGCGAAACTGTCTATCAAAAATATTGTCTCAGGGCAAACAGTTGTTGGCGTGCTGCGGCCCTCTCCTTCTG
>SCQH01000038.1 GCA_004321925.1 Nitrospirota bacterium
AACATCGGCTCCTTGCGCTGTGTCTCTCCTAACAATGTGTCCTCCTTAATAATCTGGCTGACATTTGCATTGCAATTCCTGCGCCTAAGTTTAAGGAGAGTTTTTCAACAGCCTGTCAAGTCTGACCCCAATGACACGTCCGACGGGTTCATCCGGCTCAACGGTCGCAAGGCAGAAAAGGCCGGGTTGTACCCGTCTGTTGTTCTTTCTGTGTGGGCTTGACAGTAAGGGCAGCGAATCTTGACTAATTGTCCTAAATTGTGTAAACTGTCTTACAATCAGGAGGTAAATCACATGAGCACGACAATTACCATTCGCATCGATCCCAAAACTAAAGAACGTCTCGAAAAACTTGCACAGGCTACGGACAGATCAATGTCATATTTTGTCAGCCATGCGCTTGAGCAGGTCATAGAGCAGGAAGAATGGCAAATAGGCGAAATAAAACGCAGAGTTGAACTTGCGGACAAGCCCGGCGCCACGTTCATTCCTCATGAGGATATCGAAGCATGGTTGAAGTCATGGGGAACAAAAAAGGAGAGAAAGCCCCCTAAATGCGTATAGCGTGGTTACGCGAGGCAGTTCAGGACCTCGTTGAAATTCGGCGCTTCATAGCAACGGATAATCCAGATGCAGCTATGCAAGTGGCTAAACGCATTCTCGATACCGTTACCTATCTGCGTGATCATCCGGAGATCGGCAGGATAGGCCGGATCCCGGGAACGCGTGAGCTGGTGATACCAGGTCTTCCATATATTGTGCCTTACCGGGTGAAGGGTGCGTCTATAGAAATATTAGGCGTTTTGCATGCTTCCCAAGCATGGCCGAAGGCTCTTTAGGGGAAAGAAGCAGCAGCCGTACGAATCCTCGGCTGGCGATTTTGTCTCCGCCATATGGTACTGCACAACAATGCACAATAATGCATGCAATAATGTGCGTTATACTGCAACAAATTGCATATGAAGCAGTACCATACCAATTCTGTAACTAATCGCAACACGTTAATAAATAAGAATACATACCCTCATATACCCTTTCGGTTAAGTCTCTTCCCTGGCTGGCATGGAACGTGTATTATAAAGATAAATTATTATAGACACGTTTGTTTCGGGAGGCAGCAGCAGTGAGGCCGGCAGCAGAAAAGTTAGATGATATGGATATGCCTGCCACGTGGTCCGAACATTTTCGAACATGAGCACTGCCGTATTGATGAATTCTGCTTTATCGATTATTGTTTAGTGAGGATCTGTTACTGCCTCAGTTGCCGCAGACGTGATGATTAATGCCTCAGGAGGAATGTTTATATGATGGGACCAGTATCTCAGGGAAGCAGGTTCAGGGCCGCGGTGAGGGAAGAAAAGCCGCTCCAGGTCGTCGGGGCCATCAATGCCTATGCCGCGCGCATGGCCGAGCGCACCGGGTTCCGGGCGCTCTATCTTTCGGGCGGCGGGGTTGCGGCGAGTTCCCTCGGCGTGCCTGACCTCGGGATCAGCACCATGGACGATGTGCTGACCGACCTGCGCCGCATCACCGACATCACCGACCTGCCGGTGCTGGTGGACATCGATACCGGCTGGGGCGGAGCCTTTAATATCGGCCGCACGATCCGGTCCATGATCAAAGCCGGCGCAGCAGCCGTGCATATGGAGGACCAGGTGCAGGCGAAGCGCTGCGGGCACCGTCCCGGCAAGGCCATCGTCAGCAGCGAAGAGATGGTCGACCGCATCAAGGCGGCGGTCGATGCCCGGACCGACTCTGAATTTGTGATCATGGCGCGGACCGATGCCCTGGCGGTCGAAGGGCTCAGCTCCGCGATAGATCGGGCCTGCGCCTGTGTCGAGGCAGGTGCCGACATGATCTTCCCGGAGGCCATGACCGACCTCGCCATGTACAAGGAATTTGCCCGGGCAGTGAAGGTGCCGGTCCTTGCCAATATCACCGAGTTCGGCGCAACACAGCTCTACACGGTCGAGGAGCTGAGGAAGGCCGATGTCTCTTTGGTGCTCTATCCGCTTTCGGCCTTCAGGGCGATGAGCAAGGCAGCGCTTGCCGTCTACGATGCGATCCGCACTGAAGGGACCCAGCAAAAGACGCTGCCCCTCATGCAGACGCGCGCAGAGCTGTATGACTATCTCGATTACCATGCCTTCGAGCAGAAACTTGATCAAATATTTTCCAGGGAGGAAAAATCATGAGCACAGCAACAGCAACAGCAGAGCCCGCAGTCCCGAGGGCCAAAAAATCGGTCGCACTTTCAGGCGTCTGTGCAGGGAACACGGCGGTCTGCACGGTCGGCCGTACCGGCAACGACCTCCACTACCGCGGTTATGATATCGTGGAGCTTGCGATGAACTCGACGTTCGAAGAGGTCTCCTATCTCCTGGTGCATGATGAGCTGCCCACCCAGTCGGAGCTGAAGGAGTATAAAAGGAAAATGCAGAGCCTGCGCGGCCTCCCGGCCGAGGTGAAGAAGGTGCTGGAGCATATCCCGGCCGCCGCCCACCCGATGGACGTGCTGCGCACGGGCTGTTCAATGCTCGGCACGGTGCTGCCCGAAAAAGAGGACCGTAACATCCAGGGCACGCGGGACATCATCGACCGCCTGGTCGCCTCCTTCGGTTCGATGCTCCTGTACTGGTGGCACTTCAGCCAGAACGGCCGCAGGATCGATGTGGAGACGGACGACGAGACCGTGGCAGGCCATTTCCTTCACCTGCTTCACGGCAGGAAGGCGACCCCGCTCCATGAGAGGGCACTGGACCAGTCGCTCATCCTGTATGCCGAGCATGAATATACCGCCTCCACTTTTGCGGCGAAGGTCATCACCGGGACTCTTTCGGATGTATACTCCGGCATTACCGGCGCCATCGGGGCCCTCCGGGGCCCGAAGCACGGGGGAGCCAATGAGGCGGCCTATGAGATCCAGAGACGCTACCGCACCCCTGACGAGGCAGAGGCTGACATCATGGCCCGCGTTGCGAACAAGGAGATCATCATCGGCTTCGGCCATCCGGTCTATACGGTGAGCGACCCGAGGAACCCGATCATCAAGGAGATCGCCCGGAACCTCTGCAAGGAGGCGGACAACCTGAACCTCCACCACATAGCCGACCGCATCGAAGCGGTCATGAAGAGAGAGAAGAACATGTTTGCCAACCTGGACTGGTATTCTGCCGTCTCCTATCACATGATGGGCGTGCCGACTGCCATGTTCACCCCGATATTCGTCATCTCCCGGACCACGGGCTGGGGCGCCCATATCATCGAGCAGAGGCTCGACAACAAGATCATCCGGCCGTCGGCCAACTATATCGGGATCGAGGACCGCAGGTACATACCGATAGAGGAAAGGTAGCAGGAGCGCATTAAAAGAAAAATCTCAGGAAAGACAAGAGGAATAATAACCAATGGGTTCACCTATCTCGAATGTCCGGCCCGACCCCGACAAGGTCCTGGCCGATATTGCCGACTATGTCTGCAATGTAGAAATCACGTCCGACGAGGCCTATGAGACCGCCCGCTACTGCCTTATCGATACCCTGGGCTGCGGGCTTGAGGCCCTCGGCTATCCTGCCTGCACCAAGCTGCTCGGCCCGATAGTCCCCGGCACGATCGTACCCGACGGGGCAAAGGTTCCCGGCACCCAGTTCCAGCTCGATCCTGTCCAGGCCGCCTTTAATATCGGGGCCATGGTCAGGTGGCTCGATTTCAACGATACCTGGCTTGCCGCAGAATGGGGCCATCCCTCAGATAACCTTGGCGGGATCCTCGCCGTGGCAGATCACCTTTCCCGCAAGGCCCTCAGCTCCGGGAAGAAGCCGCTGGTCATGAAGGACGTCCTTACCGCCATGATCAAGGCCCACGAGATCCAGGGGGTGATCGCGCTTGAGAACGCCTTTAACCGTGTTGGCCTCGATCATGTCGTCCTCGTGAAGGTGGCCTCGGCAGCCGTCTGTACGCGGCTCATGGGAGGCAGCAGGGAAGAGGTGATCGATGCAGTGTCCCAGGCCTTTGTGGACGGCCAGTCCCTGAGGACCTACCGCCATGCCCCGAACACCGGTTCGCGCAAGTCCTGGGCGGCCGGCGACGCCACCAGCCGGGCTGTCCGGCTTGCCCTCTTTACGATGAAGGGCGAGATGGGTATCCCGGGGGTGCTCACGGCCAAAGGCTGGGGTTTTTATGACGCCCTCTTCAGGGGCAAAGAGTTTGCGTTCCAGCGGCAGTACGGTTCGTATGTCATGGAGCAGGTGCTCTTTAAGATATCCTTCCCCGCTGAGTTCCATTCGCAGACGGCCGTTGAATGCGCCATGCAGCTGCACGGCAGGCTCAAGGAGCTGGGCAGGACAACGGACGATATCAAGGCGATCTCCATCCGCACCCACGAGGCCGCGGTCCGCATCATCGATAAGAAAGGCCCGCTCAGCAACCCTGCTGACCGGGACCACTGCATCCAGTATATGGTAGCGGTCCCCCTGATCTTCGGTCGGCTCACGGCAGCAGATTACGAGGACCGCGTTGCCTCTGATCCGCGCATCGATGCCCTGCGCGACAGGATCACCTGCACGGAAGACCCGCAGTTCACGAAGGACTACCATGACCCTGAGAAGCGCTCCATCGCAAACGGCATCACGGTGGAGTTCAATGACGGGACAAAATTAAAGGAGGTCGTCATCGAATACCCGATCGGCCACAGGCGCCGCCGGTCAGAAGGCATGCCGGTCCTGGTCGAGAAGTTCAGGACCAACCTTGCACGCCGTTTTCCGCCGAAGCAGCAGAGGGCCATCCTCGATATCTCGGTCGACCGGTCCAGGCTTGAGGCGATGCCGGTGCATGAATATGTCGATATGTTCGTGATATGATCCTGCTGCCAGGGTGACCATGACACTGCATAACCTTTTCAATACGCTCAGGGAGTTCGATACCGGCAGCGGCAGAAAAGGGAATTTCTATTCCCTCCCCGCCCTTGAAGAGGCAGGGCTCGGCAGGATCTCCCGCCTGCCTGTCTCGATCCGGATCGTCCTTGAATCCGTGCTCAGAAATACCGACGGCAAGAAGATCTCTGAGGCGCATGTGAGGCAGCTTGCCGGCTGGAGACCTCAGGCCCAGCGGGTCGACGAGGTCCCCTTTGTGGCTGCACGCATTGTGCTTCAGGACTTTACCGGGGTGCCCCTGCTCTGCGACCTGGCCGCCATGCGCGGGGTTGCCATGGCCATGGGAAAGGCACCGGGAGTGATCGAGCCACTGGTACCGGTCGATCTCGTGGTTGACCACTCGGTGCAGATCGACTGTTTTGGCGAGCCCGGTGCGCTCAGAAAGAATATGGAGCTTGAGTTTCAGCGCAATGCCGAGAGGTACCAGTTCCTGAAATGGGGGATGAATGCCTTCAAGACCTTTCGGGTGATCCCTCCCGGCATCGGCATCGTCCACCAGGTGAACCTCGAATATCTGGCCCGGGGACTGCACCACAGGGACGGGGTCTGGTATCCCGACAGCCTCGTCGGCACCGACAGTCATACCACCATGATCAACGGTATCGGTGTGGCCGGCTGGGGCGTCGGCGGCATCGAGGCAGAGGCAGGCATGCTCGGCCAGCCGCTCTATTTCCTCACGCCTGACGTTGTCGGAGTCAACCTCAGGGGCAGCCTGCGCGAGGGCGTGACCGGGACCGACCTGGCGCTGACCGTAACCGAAAGACTCCGGAAGGAAAAGGTGGTCGGCACGTTCGTTGAATTCTTCGGAGAAGGCGCAGAGACCCTTGCGCTCCCCGACAGGGCGACCGTGGCCAATATGGCGCCTGAGTATGGCGCAACCATGGGCTTCTTCCCTGTCGATGATGTCACTATCCGGTTCTTCAGGGGAAGCGGCCGCACCGACGAAGAGGTCGCAGCCTGCGAGGCATATTTCAGGACACAGGGACTCTATGGCATGCCGAAGGAGGGGCAGATCGATTACTCCCGCGTCATCGACTTCGACCTTGCGGAGGTCAGACCTTCAGTTGCAGGACCGAAGCGGCCGCAGGACCGCATTGATCTCCCTGCCCTCGGGAGCAGGTTTTCCGGTGTTTTTACCGGGTCTGCGGCAGAGGGTGGATTTGGCAGGCGACAGGACGAACTCTTCCAGCGTTTCAGGACCCGCGACGGCCTTGGGATAGGCTCGGGGGATGTGATCATCGCCGCCATCACCTCCTGCACGAACACCTCGAACCCGGCGGTGCTCCTGGCAGCAGGGCTCCTTGCAAAGAAGGCCGTTGAAAAGGGTCTCTCCATAAACAAACATATCAAGACCTCTCTTGCCCCGGGCTCCCGGGTCGTGACCGCCTACCTCGAAAAGGCGGGCCTCCTGCCCTATCTTGAGAGGCTCGGTTTCTCTGTGGCCGCCTATGGCTGCAGCACCTGTATCGGCAATGCCGGCCCGCTGGATGAAGGTATTGAAGAGGTGATCGTCAGGAACAACCTTGTCTGTGCGGCGGTGCTCTCAGGGAACCGCAACTTTGAGGCGCGCATCCATCCCAACCTGCGTGCAAATTATCTCATGAGCCCGCCCCTTGTCGTGGCCTTTGCGATCGCCGGGACCGTGCTCATCAATATAGAGGCAGAGCCGCTCGGCCTGGGGATCGACGGACGGTCTGTCTATCTCAGGGACATATGGCCCTCCGGCGACGAAGTTGCCGCGGTGATGCAGTATGCGACTGACCCGGCGACCTTCCGCAACCTGTATGCCGACCTCGCAAAGGACAATGACCTCTGGAACGGTCTGCCGCCGGTCTCAGGCGGTGTCTATACCTGGCCCGCCTCAACCTATATTGCGGAACCCCCGTTCTTCGAAGGGTTCAGCCTGCAGCCTGAGCCCGTCGCCGGTATCACCGCTGCCCGGGCCCTCGGCATCTTCGGGGACTCGGTCACGACCGACCATATCAGTCCGGCCGGATCCATCAGGGAGGATTCCCCTGCCGGCATATACCTGAGAGAAAAAAACGTAGCGAAGCAGGACTTCCAGAGTTACGGGACACGGCGGGGCAATCATGAGGTGATGATACGCGGCACCTTTGCCAATGTCCGCATCAGGAACCTGATGCTGCCTCAGAAGGATGGCAGACCTGTTGAAGGCGGCCGCACCCTGTTTCAGCCTTCCGGGGAGGAGATGTCCATCTTCGACGCGGCGATGAAGTACCTGTCCCTGAACACCCCGGCGGTCGTCTTCGGGGGCGAGGAGTACGGGACCGGCTCCTCGCGGGACTGGGCTGCCAAAGGCACCCGTCTCCTTGGCGTCCGAGCTGTGATAGCACGGAGCTTCGAGCGCATCCACCGCTCGAACCTTGTTGGCATGGGGGTGCTGCCGCTTCAGTTCCGCAATGATGACTCCGTGGCGTCCCTGGGTATACGGGGAGACGAGGAGTTTGATATCATAGGGTTAGATGATCTCAGGCCGCAGCAGGAGCTCACCCTGCTCATCAGGCGAAGCGATGGGACAGAGCAGACGTCAACCGTCCTGTCCCGCATCGATACCCCTGTTGAGGTCGATTACTACCGGCAGGGGGGGATACTTCCCTGTGTGCTTCGTGAACTCTTGGCGTGAAAAGGAGCGGGATAAACAGCTGATGAGGTTTCTGGAAAGCCCCGTAGGAAGAAAGCTCGTGATGACGGTCTCCGGTCTTTCGATGATCGGCTTCGTCATCATTCATCTGCTGGGGAATACCTCCCTCTATTACGGCGCCGACAGCATCAACGCCTATGCAAAGGCGCTGCATGGGTTACCCCCGCTTCTCTGGGGCTTCCGGCTTGTGATGCTTATCATGGTCTCCCTTCATGTCTTCTACGGTATCAGCCTGACGCTCGAAAACCGCGGGGCAAAGACCGGCAAATATGCTGTAAGGGAGAATGTCCGCAGCACCTTCGCGGGCCGCAGCATGATCTGGACAGGTCTTTTCATCGGTGCCTTCATCATCTATCACCTGCTGCATTTTACCTTCCAGGTCATCGACCCCGGGACCGCGGCCTCCGGCCACGCAGATGCCCTGGGCAGGCCTGATGTGTTCATGATGGTAGTTCTGAACTTCCGCAGGCTGGCCGTCTCGTCCCTCTATGTCTGCGCCATGGCTGCCCTGGGCCTGCATCTCCTGCATAGCCTGCAGAGCGCCTTTCAGACAATGGGGCTCAGCAGCGACAGGACACTCCCCGTCATCGTGAGGGCAGGGGCGCTTGCCGCCCTGCTCATTTCGCTCGGCTATGCAGCCTTCCCGCTGTCTGTGCTCGCCGGGATCATCAGGTAAGGGTGAAGGGGATGGACCTGCAGATGACAGCCAAAACGCAGCCAAAGGAGCAGACATGATCCTCGACGGGAAATGCCCATCCGGACCGCTCTCAGAGGCCTGGGACAACCACCGCCGTCAGATGAAGCTGGTCAGTCCAGCGAACAAGCGCAAATATAAGATCATCGTCGTCGGGACCGGGCTTGCAGGCGCGTCGGCCGCCGCCAGCCTCGGGGAGCTCGGGTATAACGTTGAGGCCTTCTGTTACCAGGACAGTCCCCGACGGGCCCACAGCATTGCGGCACAGGGCGGCATCAATGCGGCGAAGAACTATCCCAACGACGGCGACAGCATCTTCAGGCTCTTCCATGACACGATCAAGGGAGGGGATTTCAGGGCGCGTGAGGCGAACGTCTACCGGCTGGCGATGGTCAGCAATGCCATCATCGACCAGTGCGTGGCCCAGGGCGTCCCTTTTGCGCGCGACTATGCCGGTTACCTCGAGAACCGTTCCTTTGGCGGGGCGCAGGTATCCCGCACGTTCTTTGCCCGCGGCCAGACCGGCCAGCAACTTCTGCTCGGCGCCTATGCGGCACTTTCCCGGCAGGTGAAGGCAGGCAGCGTGAAGCTTCACCCCCGCATGGAGATGCTCGACCTCGTGGTCGTCGATGGCCAGGCCAAAGGGATCACGGCCCGGGACCTGGTCACCGGCCGGATATACAGCCATGCGGCAGATGCGGTCTGCCTCTGCACCGGCGGTTACGCCAATGTATTTTATCTTTCGACGAACGCCATGGGCAGCAATGTGACGGCTGCCTACCGGGCCTATAAAAAAGGGGCCTTTTTCGCAAACCCCTGCTACACGCAGATCCATCCCACCTGCATTCCGGTGACCGGGGACCACCAGTCCAAGCTCACCCTGATGTCGGAGTCCCTCAGGAACGACGGCCGGGTCTGGGTTCCGAAGATCAGGGGCGACAACCGCGCCCCGCATGAGATACCGGAGGAGGAGCGGGACTACTACCTGGAGCGCAAGTATCCGGGCTTCGGCAACCTTGCCCCCCGCGACATAGCCTCCCGTGCCGCCAAAGAGGTATGCGATGAGGGCCGGGGCGTGGGCGTCAGCGGCCGGGGCGTCTGCCTCGATTTCAGCGGGGCCATAGGCCGCCTTGGCGAAGAGACGATACGGGGGCGCTACGGCAACCTCTTTGACATGTACGAAAAGATCACGAACGAGAATGCCTACCGGCAGCCGATGCGCATCTACCCGGCGCCGCACTACGCGATGGGCGGCCTCTGGGTGGACTATAACCTGCAGAGCACGGTCCCGGGGCTCTTTGTCCTGGGCGAGGCGAACTTTTCTGACCACGGCGCAAACCGGCTCGGCGCAAGCGCCCTCATGCAGGGACTCGCCGACGGCTACTTCATCATCCCCAGCACGATCGCGGACTACCTCGGCAGGACAGAACCGGGCAGAGTGAGCACCGGAAACGAGGCCTTTATCCGGTCGGTCGAAGAGTGCGAGACCTCGATCAGGAGGCTCCTGGCCATAGGCGGGAAGAAGACCGTCAACGAGTTCCATCGTGAGCTCGGCAGCATCATGTGGGAGCATGTCGGTATGGCCCGCAGCAAAGAGGGTCTGACCAAAGCTCTCAGCCTGATCCCCGCTCTCAGGACAGAGTTCTGGGAGAACGTCAGGATACCCGGGGGCGAGGCCGGACTGAACCAGGAGCTTGAAAAGGCAGGACGGGTCGCTGATTTCCTTGAGTTCGGGGAACTCCTGGCCCGGGACGCCCTGCATCGCAATGAATCCTGCGGAGGCCATTTCCGTGTCGATTTCCAGACGCCCGAGGGCGAGGCCCTGCGCGACGACGCGAACTTCTGCTATGTCGCGGCCTGGGAGTTCAGGGGGGCCGAAAAGCAGCCTGAGCTGCATAAAGAAGAGCTTGACTTCGAGAACGTCCGGCTTTGCGAACGGTGCTATAAATGAACCTCACCCTCTATGTCTGGCGCCAGAGCGGACCTGATGAACCGGGCCGGCTTGAGCAGTACGAGGCTTGGGAGATAACCCCGGACATGTCCTTCCTCGAGATGCTCGATGTGGTGAACGAGGGCCTGATCAAAAGCGGCAAAGAGCCGATAGCCTTTGATCACGACTGCCGTGAGGGCATCTGCGGCATGTGCTCGCAGGTCATCAACGGGGTGCCGCACGGGCCGCAGAAGAAGACCACGGTCTGCCAGCTCCATATGAGGCATTTCAAGGACGGCGATACCCTCTATATCGAGCCCTGGCGCAGCCGGGCCTTCCCGGTGATCAAAGACCTGATCGTCGACCGCAGCGCCCTTGACCGCATTATCCAGGCCGGAGGGTATATATCCGTCCATACCGGCGGTGTGCCTGATGCAGATGCGGTCCTCATACCCAAGGCAGATGCCGATACGGCGATGGATGCCGCGGAATGCATCGGCTGCGGGGCCTGCGTCGCAGCCTGCCCCAACGGTTCGGCCATGCTCTTTACCGCAGCCAAGGTGGCGCACCTGGCTACGCTGCCGCAGGGGAGGGTTGAGGCGGCACGCCGCGTCTGCGTGATGACCGAGGCGATGCTGAAGGAAGGCTTCGGCAGCTGCAGCAACCATTACGAGTGCCAGGCCGTCTGCCCGAAAGGGATCAGCGTGCAGTTCATCGCAAAACTGAACAGGGAATTCATCAAGGCCAGCTTCAAAAAGGCCGGCAGCTATTAGCGTGGCAAGTAAACAGTTTAGCTTTGTCATTCCGGCTTGCTTGTGCCCGATGTTTGGGTATCCGGAATCTCTCCGAAAACAAAGAAAGATCCCCGACAAGCGGGGATGACAGATTGGACTATTCAATTGCCGGGTTAATAAGATCGGCGGATACAGCAGTCATAAATAAATATAGACAGGACGAGGAGGCAGACGATGGGAAGGTACGAGGAACTTTATCAGAGGAGCATCAACGACCCGGAGGGATTCTGGGGAGAGGCGGCCGAGGCAATAACCTGGTACAAAAAATGGGACCGGGTCCTGGACGATTCGAATAAACCATTCTACCGGTGGTTCAGCGGCGGGGAGCTCAACACCTGCTATAACGCCCTGGACCGGCATGTCGAAGGCGGCAGGGCAGAGCAGACCGCACTGATCTATGACAGCCCGGTAACAAAGACGGTGAAGCGCTATACCTACCGTGAACTCCTTGACCAGACCGCGCGTTTCGCGGGAGTCCTTAAGGGGCTCGGGGTGAAGAAGGGCGACCGGGTCGTCATCTATATGCCGATGATCCCCCAGGCTGCCATGGCGATGCTCGCCTGTGCCCGGCTCGGGGCAGTGCATTCGGTCGTCTTCGGCGGGTTTGCTCCGCATGAGCTTGCAATCAGGATCGACGACGCAAAACCGGACGTCATCATTTCAGCCTCCGGCGCCATCGAGGGCAGCAAGCTCATCGAATATATGCCGATGCTGAACAAGGCCATAGAGCTGGCAAAACATAAACCGACCAAATGCGTGATATTCCAGAGGCCCCAGGTGAAGGCCGAACTGGTCCCCGGGCGCGACCATGACTGGGAGGAGATGCTCTCAAAGGCAGAGCCCGCCGCCTGCGTGCCGGTCCTTGCGACAGACCCGCTCTACATCCTCTATACCTCGGGCACGACCGGGGTCCCGAAGGGTGTTGTCCGCGACAACGGCGGTCATGCCGTCGCCCTCCGCTGGAGCTTTGAGCATATCTATGATACCAAGCCCGGCGAGGTCTACTGGTCTGCCTCTGATGTGGGCTGGGTCGTCGGCCATTCCTACATTATTTACGGGCCTCTCCTGAGCGGCTGCACGACCGTTCTGTATGAAGGCAAGCCGATCGGGACCCCTGATGCCGGTGCCTTCTGGCGTGTGATATCAGAGCATGGGGTCAAGGTGCTCTTTACCGCCCCGACCGCCTTCAGGGCTATCAAGAAGGAAGATCCCAAAGGCGAATTTGTCTCCAAATATGACCTTTCCGGGTTCAGATATCTTTTCCTGGCCGGAGAACGTCTCGACCCCGACACCTATCATTGGGCCCATGACCTGCTGAAAAAACCGGTCATCGACCACTGGTGGCAGACAGAGACCGGGTGGCCCATCACGGCCAACTGCATGGGCATCGAGAAATTCCCGATAAAGCCCGGATCGTCGACGAAGCCGGTCCCCGGCTTCAATGTCAAGATCCTCGACCCCGGCGGTAAAGAGCTTGGCCCGAAACAGGAGGGACTTGTCGCGGTGAAGCTCCCGCTCCCTCCCGGCACGCTTCCGACGCTCTGGCAGGCGGACGACCGCTTCAGGCAGTCATACCTTTCGACCTTCCCCGGCTATTACTTCACCAGCGACGGCGGAAATATCGATGAGGACGGGTATGTCTATATCATGGGGCGTGTCGATGACGTCATCAATGTGGCCGGACACAGGCTCTCGACCGGCGAGATGGAGGAGATCGTATCAACGCACAAAGATGTTGCGGAATGTGCGGTCATCGGTGTGGGTGACGGGCTGAAGGGGCAGGTGCCTGTCGGTTTTGTTGTCCTGAAGGCCGGCGCCCAGCGGGCCGAAGATGAGATCAAACAGGAACTCGTCAAGCTGATCAGGAGCGAGATCGGTCCTATCGCCTGCTTCAAGGAGGCTGCCGTTGTTGCGCGGCTCCCGAAGACCCGTTCAGGGAAGATCCTGAGGGGGACGATGCGGAAGATCGCCGACAGCGAGGAATACAAGGCCCCCTCGACCATCGACGACCCGGCGATCCTCGATGAGATAAAGGTGGCCCTCAGGAGGATAGGCTACGCACAGAAATAGCCTGCTGTTCTCTTCAGGCCGGCTGCGGACATATCCCGCAGCCGGCCTCATATTTTTCTGCATAACTGACCCGTAAAGATCCCCCTTTTGATCAATATTTTTCGAATGACCTATAATTCTTCTTATTGATGCCGGCAGGGTATCTGTAGTATCATTGAGTACTTTTCTTGGGGATCGGGCATACAACATGACAGGAAAAAATTACAGACTTAACCCGTCATTCTTCAGGCAGCAGAGGGTCATTGCTCTGATCCTCTGGACCCTTCTGACCTTTTTTCTTCTGGGGTATGAATCCTACGAACACTGGCAGGACAACAGGGCAACCGTCCTGAACGAGGCAAAGGCAGCCTTCGAAAAGGACATCCTCTACCGCCGCTGGAGCGCCATGCACGGAGGGGTCTATGTCCCGGTGACCAAAGAGACGCCACCCAATCCCCTGCTCGCCCATCTCCCGGAGCGGGACCTTACCACACCCTCAGGAAAGAGACTGACCCTGGTGAACCCGGCC
>SCQH01000039.1 GCA_004321925.1 Nitrospirota bacterium
CCGGCTTTGCCGCCATCATCGGTGCGGCCCCGACCGACGATATTGCTGTTTCCATCTGCCGCGAGCTCCAGGAGAAGAACATCCTCACCTTCCTGTCGGGCGAGTCGAACGGCGACAGTGTGACCAAGCAGCTCCTGAGAAAAGGGGTGGAACTTGGCTGGGATGCACGTATCGTCCCCCTTGGCCCCGACACCATGCATACCCTGTATGCCCTTGACTGGGCCATCAGGGCGTCGCTGATCTTCGGCGGCAAGAAGCCGGCTGATTTCAAAGAGCATCTGAAATACCAGAAGGACAGGGTCTTTGCCTTTGCGATCGTCCTGGGACCCCTGGACGACATCAAGTGGAGCACCGGCGCCGGCGCGATCAATATGGGCTTCCCGGCCATAGCCGATACCGATATTCCCGTTATCCACCCGACCGGTGTCTGCACCTATGAGGAGGTCGACAAGGAATTCGACCATTCGAAGATCGTGCAGCGGGCCATCGAGCTGCGCGGCCTGAAGATCACGGTCGAGAAGCCGCCTATCCCGGTCGCCTTCGGTCCGGCCTTCGAAGGTGAGCGCATCAGGAAGGAAGATACCTTCATCGAGTTCGGCGGTCAGAGGACAGCGGCCTTTGAATGGGTCAGGATGCGCGAGATGGACGAGATCGAGGACAACAAGGTGATCATCGTCGGCGATAACTGGCAGGAACGGTACGAGAAGGGCGGACAGCTGCCGCTGGGTCTCCTGATTGAATGCGCCGGAAGAAAGATGCAGAAGGATTTTGAATCGGTCATCGAAAGAAAGATCCATTCGAACATCAACGAGGCCCAGGGCGTCTGGCATATGGGCCAGAGGGACATCAACTGGATCCGTATCAGCAAGGCCGCCAAGAATGAGGGCTTTACGCTTGAGCACCTCGGGATACTGAACGCGGCGATGGCCCACCACCGGTTCAAGTCGATCGTGGACAAGGTCCAGGTGACGCTCTTCATTGATGAAAAAGATGTCAAGGATAAGCTCGATGAGGCGCGTGTGGCCTATAAAGAACGCGACCACCGGCTCGGCAGCATGACTGACGAGGCGGTCGATACCTTCTATTCCTGCCTCCTCTGCCAGTCCTTTGCGCCGGCCCATGTATGTGTCATCACTCCGGAAAGACTCGGTCTCTGCGGGGCCTACAACTGGCTTGACGGCAAGGCCGCCTATGAGATAGACCCGACCGGCGGAAACCAGCCGATCACCAAGGGCGATGCCCTTGACGCCAAGTACGGCAGGTACGGCGGGGTTGACGAATACCTGAAGAAGGCGACCGGAGGGGCGGTAGAGACGCTTAACCTCTATACCATCATGGAAAACCCGATGACCTCCTGCGGTTGCTTTGAATGCATCATCGCGATCATCCCCGAGGCGAACGGGGTCATGCTCGTCAACCGGGGCTTCACCGGGATGACCCCGATGGGCATGAAGTTCTCGACCCTTGCCGGTACGGTCGGCGGAGGCGCCCAGACCCCGGGCTTTATGGGAGTCGGCGTGAACTTTGCCACGAGCAAGAAGTTCCTCTACGGTGACGGCGGCATCAAGCGGATCGTCTGGATGCCGAAGAACCTGAAGGAGAGGATCGGCGAAGAGTTCAAGAAGAGATGCGAGGAGGAGGGAGTGCCCGACCTTCTCGACAAGATCGCCGATGAGTCGATCTGCGAGGATTCTGAAAAACTACTGGAACATCTTACAGCCGTAGGCCACCCTGCGCTTGAGATGCCCTCGATCATTTAACAGCTAAAGGAGGAAAAGATCATGGCTAAGGAAAAGAGAATAAGAACAGCACAACCCGCTGCTGCGGAGATTATAGAGAATATGATCGGCATCGAGACCTGTTTTGACAGGGCCGATAAGATGAAGCCCTGCCCGATAGGGCATGAGGGCGCCTGCTGCAAGAACTGCTACATGGGCCCCTGCCGGCTTGTCGGCAAGAATGCCGAGGAAGAGGCCCGCGGCGTCTGCGGGGCAACTCTCGGGGTCGTCGCCGCACGGTATATGGCCCGTATGGTCGCCGGCGGCACTGCCGCCCATGGAGACCACGGCCGGGACATGGTCTTTACGCTCCTTGCCGTTGCCGAGGGGCATGCCAAGGACTTCAAGGTCAAGGATGTGAAGAAGCTCTACCGGACCGCTGATATCCTCGGGATCGAGTTCGAGGGCAGGGAGGTCCATGATGTGGCAAAGGACGTTGCTACCATGCTCATCGAGGACTTCGGCAGGCAGAAGGGCGAGATGAATTTCGTAAAGCGCGCCCCCAAAAAGACCCAGGAGCGCTGGAGGAAATACGGCGTTACCCCCCGCGGGCTTGACCGGGACACGGTCGAGGTCATGGACAGGACCACGATGGGTATGGATGCGGACCCTGACTCTATCCTGACCGCGGCTGTGCGCTGCGCCCTTGCAAACGGCTGGGGCGGGAGCATGATCTCCACAGATATTACCGATGTGCTTTTCGGTACACCGATGCCGATCAAGGCTGAGGCAAGCCTCGGCATCTTCAAGGAGGATGAGGTCAACATTATCGTCCACGGCCACGAGCCGTCGCTTGCTGAGATGATCGTGGAAGCGGTCCTTGAGCCGGAACTGATCGAATACGCAAAGACAAAGGGCGCCAAGGGCATCAACCTCGGCGGCATGTGCTGCACGGCCAATGAAGTGCTGATGAGGCACGGCATTGCGACGGCCGGAGGTTTTACGAACCAGGAGCCTGCCATCATGACCGGTCTGATCGATGCCTTCACCGTTGATGTCCAGTGCATCATCCCGGCCATTGTCGATGTGGCAAAGAAGTTCCATACCATTGTCATCACCTCATCCGACAAGGTGAAGATACCGGGCGCCACCCACATACCCTTTGATGAACATATCGCGAAGGACCAGGCCCGTCAGATCGTCAGGATGGCGATCGACAATTTCCCCAACAGGACGAAAAAAGGAAGCCACGTGACCGAGAAGTTCCCGCTCATCGGCGGCTTCTCTCACGAGTATATCGAATATATGCAGGGCGGCAAGTGGAGAGGCTCCTTCAGGCCTCTTAACGATGCCATCATGGCCGGACGTGTGCGCGGGGTCGTGGGGCTTGCCGGCTGCGACAACCCCCGGTGGCCTTCGACGAGCGTTCACAAATACCTGGCAACGGAACTGATCAAGAATGACGTCCTGATCGTTTCGACCGGCTGCAGTTCTGCTGCCTGCGGCGGTGCCGGCTACCTGACCCCTGAAATGGCGCTCGAACAGGCCGGACCGGGTCTCCGGGAGGTCTGCGAGGCGATCGGCATTCCGCCGATCCTTCACCTGGGCGCCTGTGTCGACAATTCGCGTATCCTCACGATCGCGAGCGCCATGGCTGCCGAAGGCGGCCTCTCTGATGAGATAGGCGGTATGCCTGCGGTCGGTATTGCCCCTGAGTTCATAACCGAGAAGGCCATCTCGATCGGTGTCTATTTTGCGGCCTCAGGCGTCCCCTGCATCTTCGGCGGAGAGTCGCCGGTCAAGGCGTCGAAGGAAGTCACCAGGATAATGACCGAGGTCTGGTTCGAGCGGTTCAAGGGCGCACTGGTCTTTGAGCCTGATCCCGAGAAGATGCTCTCACTTGCGCTGGATTATATTGATAAGGCCAGGGCGAACCTGAAGCTCAAGAAATACGAGCCGGGCAAGTTCGGGACAGAGAAGGTCCTTATGGATATGGCAGCCCGCCGTGAGATCGAAAAGGTCGTCAGGGGTCATCAGGGACTCTAGACCCCAGAGCCTTAGGTCATCCTTACAAGAGGCCCCTGTTTCGGCAGGGGCCTTTTTTTTTATCTCTGCCTGCCGGGGAGATCCGGTGAAGGGAAGACGCTTGTTTTGTGTTAGAATTAATCAAGAGGTTCAATGACTGTGAAACAACTGCCCTTATACACCTGCCTTATTCTGATAGCGCTGCACCTGTTCTCATTTCAGTGCGGACTGTCTGCTGAACCGCATAGCGATATCGCACCCGATTTCCAGCTGACCGACCTCAGCGGGAAGGTGCATACTCTTTCCGATTACCGGGGAAAGGTCGTCATACTGAACTTCTGGGCAAGCTGGTGTCCTGAATGCATCACGGAGATGCCCTCACTGAATGCCCTTTATGAAAAGCAGAAAAAGAACAGCCTGGTGGTCCTCGGCATCACCTCGGACAGGCGCAGTGAGCCTGTTGCTGAGGTCCTGAAAAAGACACCGGTCTCATACCCGGTCCTCATGGATTCAAAAGGGGCTGTCTTTATCAGGAAGTATACGGTCATCGGTCTGCCGATGACCTTCATCATTGACAAGAACGGTCTCATCGTCGAAAAGATCATCGGGGGTACGGACTTCAGCACTGCAGGCTTTGCAAAGAAGATACAGGAACTTATGACAGCCGGGAGGCCCAAATGAAACGATATGGAATGACCGTTGCAGCAGTCCTGGTCGCCGCATTCCTTGCGGGGTGCGGCCCGACGACCTTTATTATCAGCAAGGACAACCGTGCATACTACCTGGGAAGGAAGAGTGACCGGCTGCATGAGATGCTCTGCAAAAGCGGCGACCTTGAAGCGATCCTGTCCGAGACCATCATGCCTGAGGAGCTCAAAAAAGAAC
>SCQH01000040.1 GCA_004321925.1 Nitrospirota bacterium
TGACGACCCGCAGTTGAGGCAGCATGCGCACGGCACCTGCCCGGGCAGCTCCCCGAGGGTCGGACCGAGGCTATTGTATACCCATTATCCGGCCGGCTATCTCCTGCCTTATGCGGTCCTCTTCAGGGTAGGCCTCGACAGCCTGTTTGCCGTCAGGATGCTCTCGGTCGTTTTTTCGGTCGGGGCGCTGATACTGATGTATATGGTATTTTCGAAGATAACGAACCCCGGGATCGGCTTCCTCTCTGTTTTTTTCTACGGCCTGACGCCGACGTTCCTGGGATACGCCGATACGCTCGCAAACCAGCCCCTGGATGATCTGCTGAGATTCGGGTTCATGCTTGCGGTGGTGATGTCGACCCGTGCCGACTCAGAGGTCCACCGCCATCGCTGGTTGATCAGCGCCTGGCTGGCTGAATTCATGCTTTCGCTCTCTTCTTTTGATTCGGTCTTTTTCATATACGTCTGGCTGATCGGCTGGGATCTCATCGACAGGCAGGGCTTCAGGCTGAAACGGTATCTGCTCTTCAGTCTGGCGCCCCTCTCTGCCCATGGCCTGCAGTTCATGCAGAATGTCTGGTATCTCGGATTCAGCGATGCCCTGATCGATATCAAGGATGCGTTCCTCTTGAAAAATGCGGCGGATGCCAGTTACAACCTTGGACAGACGAGACTGACCATCATCCGCGATACGATCTATATTCTGTTCAATAACCTGTACAGCCCTGCGGCCATGGTCCTTTATCTCCTGGCGCTTTACAGCGCCTACAGCCTTTTTCTTAAAGAGCAGAACGACAGGACCATGCCGTCGATCTTCCTGGTCCTTCTGCTTTTCGTCTGCGGCCTTGCGTTCGTCATGATCCTTCCTCATGCGGCGCGCATGCCTTATGAGGCACGCCAGATGATCCCGTTTGTGGCGCTCCTGGCAGCCGGGGTCACCTATTCGTTCGGCAGGGAGTTCGGCGTCAGTATCCACGGTCCTGCTGCGGCCGAGGCACCGGCCGGAGGTCCCTGGACCGGCCGGTTCAGGGCGGTTGCGCGGCCTGTATATCTCCTCATTGCCACTGTCTTTTTGATGTTCTTCTGGTACCGCTTCATGCTCAACGACAGGACCCCTGTCTATTACATACCTGATGCAAAGACCGATGCCCGGTATGCGCAAGAGATAGAGACGATGCGGAAGTATGACCTGCAGCGCTTTCGCACCCTGAGGGCCGATGTGCTTGTCGCCGAGGGACTCAGGAATATAAAGACCGCTTATGACCCGGTCATCTTCAGCATAAGCGGCTTTGAGCTCTTCTGGGACCCGAAATATGTTCCGGGCTATCCCCAGATCATGCCGATCACCGAATATTATACCGGCAGCAGGCCCGTGCTCTGCTTTAACGCCCGGGAGGGTGTTGTGAACGACCTGATGACGATGATCAGCAAGAGCCCGCAGAGGTTCTCGCCGCTGCTCATCTCCCGCGATGCCGGGGCTCTCAAGGAGATAGCAGAGATGTTGAGCGCGCGTGGTGCTTTGAACGGCTTCCCCCCCGGCATTATAACGGTGGTGGACATGGCCGTGCTCGACCTTACCGACTATATCAGGTGGCCGCGGTGACCTGCAGGTACTTTGCAGCCGCCGGATGAGACTCTGTCTTTCAGAAAAGACCTGCTGCATCAGGTAAAAGGTTGCGGCGGTGACAGTCACCCTCAATAGGGCATTCTCTCTCTTGGTTCTCCTCTTCTGGCTCGTGACGATGGGGTTCCTCCTGCAGAGGCATTACGGCATCTTCAGTCCCTCCAGCAGCCCTCAGGGCAATCGCTCAAGTTCGTCCGGAATAACGGTTGCCTCTGAAGAGCAGTGGATGGGGGTATATCTCAAGGGCGAAAAAATAGGGTATATGTCGCGGAAGCTCTCTCCGTCTCCTGAGGGCTATACCCTGGCCGAGACCTTCAGGATACGCATGATCGTTATGAGCACGGCGAAGGACGTTGAAACGGTCATGAACGCACGGCTCGATCCCAAGCTCAGGCTCGTCTCCTTTGCTGCGCAGATAAAGGCAGACCTCGATATCGGTATCTCGGGTGTGGTCACGGGAAAAGAGCTTTTTCTGACGCTCGATTCTTCCGGGGTAAGGACCGCAAAGAAGATCCATCTCCCCAAAGAACCCACACTGGAGGGCTCTGCTGTGACCGGGATGCTCAGAGGGCTGAAGCCCGGTGACCGGCTCAGCGTTCCGGTCTTTGATCCTTCCCTTGTCGGTATTGAAGAACTTGAGCTGAAGGTCCTTTCAGAAGAGAGGATCATGTCCCTGGGGAAACTGCAGGAGGCCTATAAGGTCATCGGGAACATGAAGGGGTTTGAGTTTACACTCTGGGTAAATCAGCAGGGGGAGGTCCTGCGGGAAGAGAGTCCAATGGGTTTTTCCCTTGTCCGGGAGGCCAAAGAGGAGGCGCTGAGGCTCACGAAGCCCTCCAACGACCTTATCTCACAGGCTGCCGTCCCATTCAGTCTGAAGCTTCCCCGCAGCACCGACTATCTCAGGGTGCGGATAACCGGCATTGATCTTAAGGAACTTGAACTCGATGGAGGGCGGCAGAGACTGCAGGGAAATATTCTCGAAATTACCAGAGAGAAAATAGGAGTGGAAGGTAGCGGCCTGAAACCTGCAGGAGAAAAGCCCGAGGTCAGGAAAGAGGCCCTGGATGAATATCTGAAGGACACGATCTTCATCCAGTCAACACACCCGATGGTCACCGGTCTTGCCAAAGAGATCGTTCAGCAGGAGAAGGACCCGCTGCTCGCGGCCCGGCTGATCCATGATTGGGTATACCGGAATATCGAAAAGACCCCGGCGATCACCCTGCCTATGGCAGTTGATGTGCTGAAGACGAAGAAAGGTGACTGCAACGAGCATACGACCCTCTTTGTCAGCCTTGCCCGGGCAGCAGGGATCCCGGCACGGATCGCGGTGGGTCTGACCTGGAAGGACGGCTTTTTTTATTATCACGCCTGGCCTGAGTTCTTTGCCGGCAGGTGGATCGCCGCTGACCCGACCTTCGGCCAGTTCCCTGCAGACGCCTCCCATATCAGGCTGATCACGGGCGACCTCGACCGGCAGGTCCTGCTGCTTTCGGTGATCAGCAGGGTCCGGCTTGAGGGGCTGGAGTCCCGGTGATCATCCTTGACAACATAACAAGATCATTTGACGGGGTCCGTGCGGTCGGCAACCTTTCCCTGAACATAGCACGCGGAGAGGTCTTCGGCCTTGTCGGGCCGAACGGGGCCGGAAAGACGACCACGATCAGGATAATGACCGGTCTTCTCAGGCCGGATGAAGGTGATGTCACCATCGGCGACTTCAGCATAACCAGAGAGCCGGTGAAGGCGAAGTCCATCCTCGGCTATGTGCCTGACCGGGCATTCCTCTATGAAAAACTGACTGCCCGGGAATTCCTGAAGTTCATCGCCGCACTCTATGGAATGGAAAGATCTGTGACGCCAGGGAAGATTGAAGCGCTTGCCGGGACCTTCGGGATCGGGGATATCATGGACGAACTGATCGAGGGTTTTTCCCAGGGCATGAGGCAGAGGCTTCTCTTTGCGGCAGCGCTCATGCACGACCCGAAGGTGCTGCTCATCGATGAACCGTTCATGGGGCTGGACCCCTTCGGCGTAAGGATGCTGAAGGACTTCATCAGGGACCTCAGCGCAGGCGGGGTCACGGTCTTCCTCGTGACACACAGCCTGCATATTGCGGAGGAGCTCTGCCACCGGGTCGGCTTCATCAACAAGGGCGCGCTCACTGCGGTCATGACCTCGGAGGAGATCGGAAAGAGCGAAGGCGGCCTCGAAGGCCTGTTCCTCTCCCTGGGCGATTGATGCTGAGGCTCCTGACCCTGGTAAGGCCGAAGGTCCTCTCCCTGAAGAATACCCTTACCAGGCGGGTCCTGCTGAAGAGGGCCCCTTTCATTGCCGCGGGCATAGGCTTCTGGATGCTGCTCTACCTGGGGACAGCAAAGGTCCTCGGCTTTGTCCGCGAAATACCGTTCCTCGGAGAGATGCTCTCTGCGAAACTGCTTTCGATGACCTTCTTCGGCCTTACGGGTTTTCTGATCCTGAGCAATGTGATAACCGCACTCTCTTCATTCTACCTTTCGAAAGACCTCCCCTTCCTTCTGACAAAGCCTGTTGAGGTGAGGGATATCCTCAGGCTTAAAGCCCTCGAAACCTGCCTCAATTCCTCCTGGATGGTCATTTCCTTTGTCCCGCCCCTCTTTTTGGCCTATGGCATCAGCTATCATGCGCCTGCGGTTTATTACCTTGCGGTCTCCCTAACCTTTCTCCTGCTCGTCCTCCTGGCCGCTGCCATCGGCATATGCGTAGCCCATATTCTGACAAGGTTCTTTCCCGCAAGAAGGATACGGATCGTTATCCTGGGGGCAGGCATGCTCCTTTTTCTCATATTCTATTTTATGACGAAGTCCGTCATACCCCAGACAGCCGCCGCTCCGGAGGACCTTTTCCGTTCGCTCATTTCCTTCAGGACCGATGCCCCCTTCCTGCCGGGGTACTGGATAACAGAGACCCTGCTGCCGCTGCTGAGGGGGAAGGCCCCGGATGTCTTCTATCTGCTGCTCTTGCTGAGCAATGCCGCCTTTTTCAGCTTGCTTTCTTTTTCGGCCGGCAGGAGTTTTTTCAGGGGGAACATCGAACGGCTGCAGCCCTCAGGGCCGGGACCGGGCAGGGGGATATCGGGCAGAGCGTATCCTGACCGCGCGACGGCCGTGTTGTATAAGGACGTCATGGTCTTCTTCAGGGACACCGGCCAGTGGTCGCAGCTCTCCATAACCGGCCTGCTTGTGCTGGTCTATATCTATAATTTCAAGACCATTCCTATGGATGCCATGGCAGGGCTCACCCCGCTGATAAAGGAACTGATGCTCCTGGTCAATATGCTGCTGGCAGGGCTCGTGCTTTCGGCAGTCGCCGCCCGGTTCCTTTATACGGCGGTGAGTCTCGAAGGAGAGGCCTTCTGGATCATCAGGACAGCTCCGGTGAATATTTCCCGGTTCCTCTGGTCAAAGTTCCTCTACGGTTGCGCTGCCCTGACCGCGCTTATCGTGCTCGTTGTCTTTTTCACCAACCGTGCTATCGGGGTGACAGGACCCTTGATGGGCATATCCGTGGGGACCACGGGGCTGCTCTGCATATCGGTCTGCGGCCTCGGCACAGGCCTGGGTGCGATCTACCCGAAATTCAGATACGAAAATATCGCCGCGGTCTCGATGAGCCTCGGCGGCATGGTCTTCATGCTGCTGGCCTTCCTGGTGGTGATCGTCACCCTCTCGCTCGAAGCCTGGGCCTTCTTCCTCTGGCATGCCGGACCGGAGACTGAAGGAAAGGTCCTGATCGGTATCTGCACCCTTCTTATTGCTGCCATCAACGCAGCCGCGTTGCTGCTGCCGATGAAGATCGGCGCAAAACGGCTGGCAGAATATTCTCCCTGATCAGATTTCCATCAGGGTTAGGGTCTGCTGAAACTACTGTCGGTGTATGATCGTTTTCCTGAGAAAATATGCAATTCAGTGAGCTCAACTACGTGGTATAATATAATATATAAGACTGACTACCCTTAAAGGGCTCGTTAGTCTTCCGAAGCCCTGACCTTGCGCCTGAGGAGGATGTGACATGAAAAAGATGCTTATCATTCTTGCTGTTTTGCTTCTGGTATCCTCCCCCGGCAGTCCGGCCTTTGCCGTATGCCCCTGCACACTCACGAGCAGTTGCGTTCCTAATACGGATACCTGGGTGGTCCAGTGGACCGATGACTTTACACAGACGACCTACCAGCTTGAGGCGCCCTGCAAGGTCTTGTTGGGAACCCCGTTTGACGTCATTGCAACGGTAACCGATGCGGCCTATCCAAACGACCTTGTCGGGCACAGTTGGGCGGTCAAAGATGAGGGAAGCGTCATTGCGGGCGGCGGGTTCAACTGGATCGAGACGGTCGGCGGCATATGGCAGACCACGATCTCTCAAACATATTCAGGAGTTCCGATCAATCATCTCATTGAATTTGCGTTTTCCGATCTCGGACAGGGCGGTGGCGGGCATAATTGGGCAACAAGCCTGGTCGGCGAGACGACAGTGGACCCCTTTCCCCCTGCAGCAGTCGGAATCTATGCAGAGGGCGTATGGTATCTTGACCTCAACGGAAGCAGAGCCTGGGACGGGACTCCGGCTGATTCGTTGTTCTCCTATGGCGGCCTGCCCGGAGCGGTACCGGTGACCGGGGATTGGGATGGGAGCGGCACGACAAAGCTGGGTATCTATGCAGACGGCCTGTGGTATCTTGACCTGGACGGAAGCGGTGGCTGGGACGGGACACCGGCTGATTCGATGTTCTTTTATGGCGGCATGCCCGGAGGTTTGCCGGTGACAGGAGACTGGGACGGCAACGGAACCACAAAGATCGGCATATACAGCGATGGGGTGTGGTATCTTGACATGGATGGCAACGGCGCCTGGGACGGGACACCGACTGATTCGTTGCTCTTCTTTGGCGGCATGGCCGGAGGTGTACCGGTAACCGGGGACTGGAACGGGAGCGGTACAGCGAAGATAGGGATCTATGCAGACGGCGTATGGTATCTTGACCTGGACGGGAACGGTGCCTGGGACGGGACGCCGACCGATTCGATATTCGCCTATGGCGGCATGCCCGGAGCAATGCCGGTAACGGGGAAGTGGTAGGGTAAAAGCTATCCCGGAAAGGGGATCTGTCTGACAGCCGGTCTTTGGCTGTCTAGATCTCCATTGTCAGTATTTTCCTCACCGGATCAGGATGTTGTGCTATCAGCCGCAGTTCATCATCGGTCAGGGGCTTCTGCGTATGCAGGTTCGCATACTGGACCAGCTCAAGGATGGCCCGTGCCTCAACGTCAGTGCTGAAATGAATGCCGAGCTTGTCATAAACATGCCGGAATCCTTTAATACCGCCATATTCGCCGGTTGTTATTATCCTGCCTGTCTGCGAAAGCTCAGGTTCTCCCCTGCCGACATCTTCAGGGGCATACAGTTCGTAATTGCGCCTGTCTTTCAGCGTCCCGTCGGCATGGATGCCGGACTCATGCGCAAAGGCATTGGCCCCGACGCCCGGCTGGCTGATCGGTATCGGCAGATTGAAGGCGTATGAGGCATACTTTGCGAGCTTCCAGGCTTCGCTGAGGTTCACCTGTTCATCAAGCTGCATCTTCCTGCTCAACCCCGGTGAATACGTCAGGGCGAGGATCGCCGAAACCAGGTCGCAGTTTCCGCAGCGCTCACCATAGCCGTTGACCGTGGTGTTGATGTAGGCATCGACCCCGCTTTCGATCGCCCCCTGGGCTCCGGCGCAGGAGACCGCCTCTGCCATTCCGAGGTCATTATGGCAGTGCAGTTCAAGCGGCATGTTCGTCGCGGCCGCAAGGGCCCTGATCCTCTCATAGATAGTTATCGGATCATCGGCCCCGAGAGTGTCGCAATATCTGAAGCGGTCTGCCCCGGCCTCCTTTGCCGCCAGTGCACAGTCTATCAGCCTGCTGATATCTGTCCTTGAGGCATCCTCTGCATTAACGCCTACGGTTTTGGCCCCGAGTTCCTTTGCGGTCCTGACCGCTTCGGTCATCGACCCGACAATATCCTTCCAGATCTTCCTGCCCTGGAACTTTCCCTCTATCATGATCTCCGAGGTCGACAGGGAAATGTTCAGGTCCCTGATGCCGGGACAGTTCTTAAAGACAAGCCTGATGTCTTCAGGGACCGCTCTGCACCATCCCTCAAGGTGTAAATTTTTTATTGCGCCTGCCCGGGCAAGCTCAAGGTTCCCGTTGATATAGTTGATCTCATGCTTCAGGGTAGGGAACCCTATCTCGCTCTGATAGATGCCCATCCCATCAAGATATATGTTCAGCATGGTCTTTGACAGCTTCGGCAAAAGGATCCTAGAGGTCTGGACGCCGTCCCTGTTCGTTACATCTATGAGATAGACCTTAGGTTTCATTATCGCGGTTCCTCCGCTGCGGAAGCATAGGGAGCGCAGACCGGACACTGCTCATTTCGATGGATATTGAGGCTCGTAAAATGCATATCCAGCAGACTGAAGGTCAGCATTTTGGAGAAAAGCGGCTTTCCAAAGCCCGTGAGCAGTTTTATCGCCTCGATCGCCATCAGGCATCCCAGCGCCCCCGATACAGCACCGAGGACCGGGAACCCGAGTTCCTGCCACTGAGGGTCGTCCCCGGGGAATACGCAGTCAAGGCATGGCGTCCTGCCAGGGACAACATTGAAAAGATAAGCCTCCATTCCGTCCATGGCCGCCTCGACCATCGGTATCCCCTGCTGAACACACGCCCGGTTGAGGGTCCGCCGCTCCCTGAAATTGGGGCGGGCGGACAGGGCGATATCCGTGCCTTTCAAAAGGCCGGCAATGCCTGATTCCGTTATCCAGCGGTCGAATATATCGACCGTGACATTACTGTTGACCTCCTGGATGCTCTTCTTTGCCATGACCACCCTGGACCTGCCGATCCAGTCTTCCCTCATGAGGATCTGGCGGTTCATATTCGAAAGCGTCAGGTCTCCGCGATGGACCAGGACCATTTTCCCGATCCCGGCCGCGGCAAGGTAGAGGGCCGCTGTTCCGCCGAGACCTCCGATGCCGGCCACAAGGGCCGTTGCCCTGCCAAGGCGCTCCTGATGCTCCCGCGTAAAGCCCTCAAGCATCAACTGCCGCTTGTACCGTTCCATCATATCGACTGAAGATTCCAGAAGCAGGTCCATGTCAGCGTCACCAAACCAGGCCGGCAAGGTGTATGATCGTCGTGAGACGGGTCAGGGACAGGCCGAAAAGGAATGAACCCCAGCCGAAAAGCAGAAAGTAGCTTGTCAGTTCAGACTTCTCTATCTGCTCATATCTTTTGACGACCAGAAAACAGAGCCCGGCCGATAGTAAGCTGAATAGAACGACACCTGTCTCGATCATGATTGCCTCCTCCTTTGCCGCGGTCCTTCAGACCGTTTCGCAATATTCTTCGCCGATACGCGCATTCAGGATCTCGAGCTCCATGTCCCTGTCCTCGCCGAGGATCCCGAAGGCGTCGGCCCTGCACTGCCTGCAGTGCGTCATCTGGGGGATATGCCTGATGCATTCCGACCGCTTTTTGTCGATCATCTCGCGGGTGGGCCTCTCTATGTTTTCGAATTCGGCCTGAGGGATCAGCGACATAAGGTTCATGATATCCGCACCCCGCTCCCCTGCATGCCAGGCAATAAGAGGTATCTCAACGTCGTTCACCCCGGGGATATACACCGTATTGACCTTGACGACCAGTCCTGCATCGATGGCATTGGTAAGTCCGCGCCACTGATTTCCAAGGATGAGCGTGGCTGCCTCTTTCCCCGTATACCGTTTCCCTTTGTAGGATGCCCAGGCATATACCTTTTCAGCTATTGCCGGGGTCACGGCATTTATCGTCACCGTAAGACTCCGGACACCCACTTTCATAAGCTCATCCAGCCTGTCGGGAAGATACAGACCGTTCGTCGAGACGCAGAGTATTATCTCGGGGAACTCCCGGTGCAGGGACTCCATGACCTCGAACGTGGCGTCATTGGCAAGCGGATCACCCGGGCCTGCAATGCCGATGACACTTATCCGGTCATTGCGGTCAAGGACTGTCCTGACCTTTTCGAGGGCCTCGTCATGCCGCATGACCTTGCTGGTGATGCCCGGGCGCGATTCATTGGCGCAGTCATATTTTCTGATGCAGTAGCGGCACTGGATATTGCAGGCAGGCGCAACCGGCAGGTGGATCCTGCCGAACTTGTGATGCGCCTCTTTCGAAAAACAGGGATGGTTCTTTATAAAGCTGTTCGGTGTGAAAACTTTTGCCTCTGCCATCGTGCACCTCGCTCAATGAATTATTTACCGGAATATTTGCAAGAGCAGTGCCAGAGATAGCAAACCTTGGTTTCACTTTATAATCAGCGGGTTGGCGCGGTGATACCCATTAATGAAAGCTTGCACTAATGTAGATATAGAGACAAAATTGTAGGAAATGCGATAGAAGGACTAAATTGATGCGCCGGAAAGCCTTATTACCAGCGATTACGCGAGACTTGGCGCGGAGTCAATTTTACGAATTGCTTGAAACGGGCGTGACCATATTTGCATTGACGCCTGAAGAACCGGCTTGATATAGTAACGACAGTTCTTTTTGGAGGTAACGCTGTGGAAGGGGAATTTGTGAGGGATTTCAAAGACGAAAGCAATACCGGAATATTGCCCCCTGCCTGTCTCCGCATCCAGCCGCAGCCTTCTTCAAATAACGACCTCAAATCGCCCCGAAATAAGGGGCACTGCATGTTGAGCAGAAAACTTGATAACACGCTCAATGGAATGTTAGTCAACTCGGCTAATACAATTAATTCAAGAACTTATTAAGATGTAGGTTCTTGTTGTATGAAGGAAGATGTGAAAATCTGGAGTTAGCGAGAAACTATCTAATAACTGGTTAGCCAAGTTATGGAAGCAAAAGGCGACGGCCGGAAGTGAGAATGTTTATGGTTAAAACTTGTGCAGCGGAAGAAAGGATTTCTACATATGGCCCTGTGTGTATGCTAATATTTCCAGGGACAAGAAAAGCTTAACAACTGGGAATTTACAATAACAGCATGGATGAAAAACACATTTTAAATCTTAATCCGCAGAAGGTAATACGATGCCTCGGACCCATCCTACCGGCGGCTGAGATAGACAAAGTAAAGGAAGTGTTGCGCGCCAATATTCAGCAGATGCTTAGACTAGGGCTAACGCATCTTCGTTTCGCTGAAAGAGCAGCCGGCCCTTCGAGTTGGAGACAACGAGTATCACGAGGATACTACTGTGCTTACTGCACGAGTAGAGCAGTCCGTCTTGCAATCAACGGGCATTACAGTCAGGACATAGGAGACCATAAAAAAATAGGTGATTTACCCTCGGATTTCCCGTCAAAGGCGACTTGGGAAGACTTTCTGATGAAATTCAAGGCCGATCGAAACCTCGCTGACTATGACCATACAGTATCTGAAAAAGCTTTGGAACTTGGAAGCAATATATACATGGAAAAAGCTGGGGCGTTTTACCAGACCGCACGCAAATACTTGATTGAGAAAGGAGCGATCAGATGAATAGTGCCGCCGCTCGCTTTGTTGAACACTTCGCAGCTGCCTGCAATATAACTTTGCCAGAGTACTCGCTGAGCGATAAGGCAGGGGAGATATATTTAACTATCCACGTAGGACAAATTAACGACATTTACACAAAGGCGCTTTCGGAAGTCCGTAGCGAGCTCGCCGCGAGTAATGAGTACGCCGATCGCGTATTCCTTAAGGCCGTCACTCCAAAATCTTGGCTTAAGGCTGCAGAGGTCCAGCTCCTGCAGCGGATCCTCACCGAGTCGCTTACTGTGGGGAAGTCAACACTTGATTCGGTATTTCATAGAAAATTTATCCCTTTTTTAGGTGGAGAAGAACGGCGAATCTATAGTGAGGCGAACCACGTCGTTTTCGGGCGACGAGGGGCCGGGAAATCAAGTCTGGTTCTATATGCCTGCCATCAAGCACAGCGGGACGCGCGACCATATGCCTGGATTGCACTCCAACAGTACAGTGGCAGGGATGACTTGCTCGTTATCCCTCAAGTACTTTATGAAATTGTGGAAGCTTTAGCCCGAGACCCTGAGATCGGCGCGGATAGGATAGATCGCCTTAAAACTTTAATCTATTCACTAGAGGAACGAGGAGAACAGCTTACTAAGCGGGAAATTAACCAGAAACTGCCTGTTTTTGCTCGTGATTTTCTTCCCTATGTGCGAAAGCGTAAGTATTTCTATCTTTTCCTTGATGATGTTCACTTACTACATCCGGCGATTCAACCGTACTTCTTATCTGCACTGTATTCCTTTGCGCGGGGAAACAACATCTACCTTAAGATAACTGCCATTGAAAATTTGACTACTTTGCTCCATGAAGGTTCCCAGGAAGGACTTCAGACACCTGGAGATGCACAGGTCATTCGGCTGGATTACAATCTGGTTAATCCAGAAGACGCCCTCAATCATCTGCGCATGATTCTTGACAGTTACGTGAGATATGTTGGCATTCCAAGTATAGCGAGCTTGGCAGATAAGAACGTTTTTAATCGTCTAGTGTGGGTTGCTGCTGGTGTGCCGCGGGATGCACTGTACATTTTTAATAATGCGATAACAAAAGCGATTGCTGCTGGCCGACGAGCTATCGCTGTAACTGACATAAATATGGCGGCAGCAGATTCGTTGACGGAAAAGGAAAGATATGTATCTGATGACGTAGCTGAAAATGCTGCAATCATTATGAAGATCGTTAGTGATATCAAGGATTACTGCCTGAGGGAGATTCGATGTAACGCTTTTTTGGTTCGACTTGATAGTGCTGATGATAGATATCGACTACTGAAGAAGGTAAGTGATCTCAGGTTTATTCACATTCTACATCCTGGCATCACGCCTGAAGCAGCAGGGGAGAAGTACGAAGCGTATATGCTGGATTATGCTTTTTATACGGGATTCAGAAAAGCACCCAGTGTTAAGGAATTTATGTCGAAACCGGAACAGCCGCTGGCCAAGGATCTGAGAAAACTGAAAAGGTATAGTTATGATCAGCGGTCGGTATTTGATTCCACGCCATAGCATCCACCCGAGGGCGGGAGCCAGCGGGGTCAGACTTGACAGAGAAAGACTTTGAGGGGGCTGTTATAAGTAAGTAGACTTGTTTATTTCTAACCAGCAGGTCAAGACCGGCAAGCGGCTTACCTGCGCGTTAAACTGAAAGGAGCAAAAAATGGAGAACAGACCGAGAAAGCCTTGGCTTGCAGGCTTATTGAGCCTGATCCAGCCTGGGCTTGGTCAAGTATATAACGGAGAAATTCGCAAGGCTCTTCCCATCTACATTATTCCGATATTACTCATACCAGGAATGATTTTGTGCCTGCACAGCGAGTTTATACGAATATTTCTTGCAGCCTATGCTATCCTTGGTTCCGCATATTATGGTCTAGTCTTTATTGACGCAGTTAGAACAGCAAGACAATTCAAAAATGAATACACCCTCAAAAAATACAACAAAGCAATCGTATACATTGGAATCGGCGTTCTGGTTGTGATATTGAGCCAATCCATAGGCTTAGCTGTAAAGACCAACATAATTCAAGCGTTCAGATTCCCATCTGGGAGCATGGAGCCGACTTTGCTGATCGGTGATCATATACTTGTAGACAGGAGCAAATCGGCAAGAACTCCGAAACGAGGAGATTTGATCGTTTTTAAATACCCTGAAGACCCAGCTAGAGACTTTGTCAAAAGGGTTGTAGCTGTTGGTGGCGATAGGGTTGAAATCAAGGACAAGGTCTTGTTCGTAAACGACAATGAAGTTAAAGAATCCTATGTTTCCCACCAAGAAGCAAACATGATCCCTGCGAGTCAAAATCCTCGTGACAACTATGGGCCACAAGTCATTCCAAAGGATTCATATTTTGTCTTGGGAGATAACCGCGACAAAAGCTATGACAGCCGCTTTTGGGGTGCTGTTTCAAAGGATAAAGTTAAAGGCACTGTGAAAAACCTTTATTGGTCTTGGGACAAGGAAAAGTTTGCTGTTCGATGGAACAGAATAGGCATGAAAGTGCTGTAGTCCAACCATGTTTGGAAGGGCAAGTAGGAGACGTTCTTATCGTTGTCCAGAGATAGTATCGAAATGTATCTTGGAATCGAGACTATTACCGGAGGGAAAGAATGAAATATCGATTGGCAGTAATTCTGGTAACCTTGCTTGCTCTTTCAGCCTGTGCGGGCCTGCCATCAAAACAGTCCGTCTACACTAATCCAAATTCCGAATCAATGATCGGTAATGTTGCGCGCGTGGCAATCATAGCAGACGTTTGCCTCATGAAAGATGTTCTCGGTGACGGCTACTGGGTTGTTCAAGAGTCTCGATCAGCCGCGGAACAAATGTTGGATGCTGCCGGGACCTATCTGGCAGGCAAGGGATATGAGGTGAGTTCTGCACAGGCGCCTTTTGTTGGAGCTTTCAAATCCAGGACACAGCCATTCAGGGTTCGCGCCACGAGCGAGGGAGAGGTGGCGGAAATAAATCCTCCGCTATTTGAATCTGAAAGTTTGGCAAACGACCCGGTATACAAAGAGTCACTGCTGCAGGTTATTCCGAATATCCCTGCCGTACAAGCCCCGCAGTCAAGTCTCCCGGCCGTCTGTTGTTCTAATGCAGAGATGAAGAATCATTTAACCGTTATCGACAAAAATACGGGTGGAGATGCAACACTATTTCTCATCGGACACGGTTCAATTGTTTCTGGCGGGAAGCAGTTTGTTCAAGGTTTGACAACCGGTCTGCTGACCACCGCCCTTACTTTGGGGATGGTTTCAGTGGCCAGATATAATGTATCATTTCTGGACACGTATGCAGTACTTGTCGATAATGCCACCGGGGAGGTTCTGTGGTCAAACTCCATGAGGATGAAAGGAGATGGGTTTACCGATAAGGCCTATTATGATGCCGAGAAATGGCCTAAGAATATACTGTATTATCTGCCGTCTAAGACAGGTCAGTTGAGGAATAACGAAGCCGAGCCCACGAACAATAAAAAACCATCCCCGATGTAAGAGCGGTTAGAGGACTTTTTGGGGGACGGTGATGAATTAGTTGACTTGTTTTGATTTTCAATCAATCGTGAAGGAAGCTAGACCTCCGGACTAATATTTAGAGACGATGCGGTCCATCTGTTGCTCATAGAAACTTCCGCATGCAGACAAGCTTGGTGCTGTTCCAGCCGTTAGTATGATAAAAGTCCAGCGCCTGTGCGTTATCCATATCTCTCAGAAGCTGTATCCTTGAAATATTCCTGCTCGCACCCCAGGCGCTGATTGCGGCAAGCAGTCTTGCTCCTGTTCCTTTCCCCCTGTGTGCCCTGCTTACGATCAAATCTTCAAGCAGACCTGCTGGTCCGCCTTCAGAGGTTGAGATCACTGTTTGCGCTGAGCACATGCCGATTATCTCGCCGTTCTTCTCAGCCACCAGCACGATCGATGACCCGTTTTCATCGTTCAGCAACAGTTCAAGTCCCCTGGCTTGTTTCTCTGCATCTGGGCTGAAGTCGGCTTCTATTTCAAAAAGCTCTGAAAGAAGCCTGCATAGCGCCGGAACCTCATCTGCAAGCGCCGGCCTGACTGAAACATCGTTCATGACAGGATGAATTTCAACCCGGCGACTGCCACGACTGATGCCATGAGGCGGCGGAGCGCCACTCCTGAGAAGTGGCGGCTTCCGAGCCCGGAGCCGATGATGCCGCCGGCAACGGCAGCTATCCCGAAAAAAACAAGCGTGTCCGGAAGCGCCTGGATCTTCGAGTAATACCCCAGTATCCCTGCCACTGAGTTCACGAAGATGAATGCGGCCGAAATACCGGCAGCCTCCCGGGGGTTCGCCCAGCCTTTAAACAGGAGGAGGGGGCTCAGGAAGATACCGCCGCCTACACCGGTAAGTCCGGATAACAGACCTATCCCTGCACCCCAAAGGATGGCTGCAGAAAGCGGGACCGGTCTGCTATCGATATCTGCTCTTTTTTGTGTATGGCGAAAGAGCTGGAAAGCGGCAAAGAGAAGCACAAGCCCTATTACCGGTCTGTAGAAAGTGCCGGGAAGGGACAAGGTCCCTCCGATAAACGCGAAGGGAATAGAGGTGGCAGCGAACTGAAGAAAGATGCGCCATGAAAACCCTCCTGCACGGTAGAACCTGACGGTGGCGATAAGTGAGACAAGAATATTAAGGGAAAGGGCGGTAGGCTTCATCATCCCCGGCGCAAGACCGACCAGGGCCATGGCAGCCAGATACCCCGAGGCCCCTCCGTGACCGACCGAGGAGTATAAAAGCGCGGCTGCAAAGATCAGTACAGTGAGAAATAAACTGTCAAAGGCATTCATGGTCAGCTCCTTTACGGGATGAGATGAAAAGGGTTCATCACATTTCGATATGGACCTGGCATTTCTTTGTGCAGGTCCGGGCGCAGGCCTCGCAGCCTATGCAGTTGTCAGGATGGGCCACTGACATGACCTTGTTGCCCATATCGTCTCCGTACTCGTCCTCTCCTTCGAACGGCTTTTCGATCAGCATGAGCACATCCCTGCTGCAGGCCTTATAACAGCGGCCGCAGCCGATGCATTTGTTTATATCGATCGACTCTATGAACCGGGGCGTCCATGTCTGTCCGCCCCGTGTATAACCCACGACTGACATATGTATCTCCTTTCTGATAAAGGGGCAGGCACAAGACCTGCCCCTGCACTTTTTACGCTATTGCCTCTCCGCCGGTCTCTGCTGTCCTGACTCTGAGAGCTCCTTCGACAGGAGAGACAAATATTTTGCCGTCTCCGGTCTTTCCGGTCTGGTTCACGCTCATGATCGACTTGACGATCTTCGTCACCAGGTCGTCGGGAACGACCATCGTGAGCATCCGCTTCGGCACGAAAAGAGCCACCTTCGGCAGCGTATGCTCGAGCGCATAGGTTGACGGGGTCGGTGTCAGCTTCACCGAGGTGCAGAATTTCTCGGGCATATCCGGATCAAGGTCGTTGTCGCATACCATGCCTTTTTGTTTGCCCCTGCCGTCAACGCTCTGGATCGTGAGCGAAGGGAATCCCAGGTCCTCCAGCACCTTCTTGGTCTCAGGGAGCTTGTCCCTCCGTATGATGGCGGTGATCTCTTTCATAGCACTGCCTCTCCTGTCCGTACGGTATAGGTCGTCTCAACGGGACTGACGAAGATCTTCCCGTCTCCTACAAAGCCCGTCCGTGACTTGTCCATCATAAGATTGACCACCTTGGTGACATCTCCGTCATTGACGACCATCATGATGAGCATCTTCGGCAGTTCGTCATAATGCACCGGCCCTACCTGCAGGCCCTTCTGTTTTCCGCGTCCGAATACCGGCATTTTGGTGAGAGACGGAAACCCCGCACCCTCCAGTGCCAGCACAACCTCCTGCTCTTTTTCAGGTCTGATAAAAGCTCTGATCATCTTCATTTTCTCTTCCTCCTGGTTGTTAATTTATTTAAGCTGGCCGGCCTGCAGGCTTGTCAGCTATCCGTTGTTGTTCAATGCCTTGCTGAGCCATGGCGGCGGGGACGCCTTTATGGTTGCAAGGAGTTTTTTCAGCGACTCTTCGATCGTCACCGCCTCATTTACCTTGACCGGCATGATGCCTTTTTTGATCAGCCTCGCTGCCGACGGCCCGCCTATCTCGGTCATATAGATGATCCGGCAGTCGGAGAGCCGGGCGATCTTTCCGTCGACCTGTGCATCATGCAGCTGCCCAAGCCCCTTGGTTGCTTCGACGGCGCTGTCCCTGCCTTCGGCAAACCTCCTGAGTTCGATGAAGGAGTAGCCGTCCATGGTCAGATCGTAAACAGCAAACTTCCCTGACCTTCCAAAATGTTCATCCACCTTTGTGCCGTCTGTTGTTGCGAAGGCTATTTTCATGCGTGCACCTCCTGGGCCAATATATTGGCTATGTCGTTAATAAGTTCCAGAGTCCCCCGATAACCTATGGTCATCTTCGCGGTATTGCCCAATTTCTTAAAAACCGGGAATCCTGTCTGCAGGAGGGGTACCCGGAGTTCCTCTGCCCTGTCCCCGGCGTGCGAGTTCGAAAGGATGATGTCGAACTCTCCCCGCATGGAAAAAAGGTCCCCGGTCCTGACGCATTCTGCAGCGATCCGTGCCGTTGCTGCCGATCCGACCGGGGTGACCACAAGGCTGATGTCCATGCCGATCTCCCCCAGCACTGCAGCGCTCTGGAGCGCATGGTCCGGCTCAAGCGCCATTGCCGCCTTCCTGCCGGCGGTAAAAAAGTGGGCGTCTCTCATGCCGTCGACCAGAATGCGCCGCTGCCTTTCATATTTCGGGGCGGCCCGGCAGCCGCTCAGCAGGCTGAGCAATTCCAGGAACCGGTCGACCTGATGAAGGCCTGAAAGACTTTCGATGACGCGGTATTCAATGCCGAAACGTTCTTTGAGCATCTGTGCCGGTCGTTCCATGCTGGGACCGACCGCAAGCGTAAATTCTGACGACCCCATCGCCCGTATCTCTTCAACGGTCGTCCCGCCGGCTGCCAGCGGAGAGACTCCCTCTCTGCTGCCGTCAAGGGCGGAGAGGTCAGGGAGGATGATCGGTCTTATACCGAAGGACCCGATGATCTCCCGGAGTTCGGTGACATCTGCCGGGGTGAGATGCGATCCGGCCAACACATTGACCTGTATATCCCGCCGGCCGTCGACCTCTTCAAAGGGGAGGGCAGAGGGCGTATACAGTTCGCGCCTGTTCTCAGCCAGGGCGAGCAGGGCTTCCGTTGCCCGGGCATAGCCTGTCTCAAGACTTCCGTCATAGTCAGGGGTCGGGATATGCAGCAATTCGGTTTTATTGCCTCTTCCCCTGATCGCTTTTAGCGTGGAGGCGACATCGTCTCCACGGACCTCGGACAGTCCTGAGGTGAGTACAGCGATGACCCCGGGGCTGTTCTTTTCGATCAGACCCTCAACGACACGGGACAGGGCATCCTCACTTCCCATGACAACGTCCTCGGCAAATAATTTCGACCCGGCAAGCGCAATCGGCTCCCTGAAGTGCCTGGTAAGCAGCACCTTCCCGAGAAAGGTGCAGCCCTGTGCCCCATGGATGACCGGTATCGCGCGATCGACACCCTGCAAGGCCAGTGCCGCACCCAAAGCAGGGGAGTGCTTCAGGGGATCGATGACCACGTCTCTCACCGGTTTCGGTTCCTCAGGCCCTGCTGCCTCTGCCCGGTTTGGTTTGCTCCCTGCATAGAACATTATGCTGTTATGTATCTGAGCGGCAAGATTCAGCAGCCCCTCGTATCCTGCATAGGCGATATGACGTTCCTGGTTCACATCCACGAACGGATAGCCTTCCTTGACCGCAAGGTACTGGTTCCTTCCTCCGGCTATCAGAATGTCCGCCCGGCGCTCTCTGAGGGTCTTCAGCAGATTTTTCGGGGTCACGTCCTCAAGGAGCGGGGCGTCAGCACCCAGGATCTCCTTCATCTTTATTTCATCTTCGTACGAGCTCTTCTTCGTGCCGACACCGACGATCTCCATGCCGAGGTCGAGCAGGGCCGAGATGAAAGACCAGCTCTTGACCCCTCCGGTATAGAGGACCGCCTTCTTCCCTTTCAGATGTTCGTATGGCCGCAATCTCTCCTGAAGTACCTTCTCTTCGCTCCTGATCACTTCTTCGGTCTTTTCGATGAGGTCTGAGCCCCATGCTCCGTGCTCTATGCCCTTTGCTGCTATAAGCCTCAGTGCCTTCGACATCTCGGTCTTCCCGAAGAACGAGACCTCGACATAAGGAATGCCGTACCGGCGCTCCATCTCCCGGGCTACATTGATCAGTGCCCGGCTGCAGACAACGACGTTCAGCCGTGCGCGGTGCGCATATGTTATCTCTTCAAAGGTGCTGTCGCCCGATATCCTTGAGAGGACCGAGAAACCGGCCTTCCTGAGCACCGGCTCAACCAGCCAGAGGTCGCCGCCGATGTTATACTCGCCGATAAGATTGATATCGTATCCTGTTACAGCCGGTGGTTCTCCTGTCCCGATAACATGATCGAGCAGCACTTCGCCTGCTATGCGGTTGCCGAGATTTTTCGGCCCCGCAAACCCCGGGGCAATGACAGGTATGACCCTGCAGCTGATCTCAGCCCCGGTTTTCCTGCAGACGGCCTCAATGTCCTCACCGGTCAGGCCGCTGACACAGGTAGCATAGACAAATATGGCCTTAGGCCTGACAGCCTCAAAGGTCTGCAGGATGGCGCGACGGAGTTTTTCTTCCGAACCGTAAATAATATCCAATTCGCTCATGTCCGTGGTAAAGCCCATCCGGTGCAGAGAGCCCTGATGGGTCAGCGTGCCGCGGCCCTCCCAGGAGTTCCCGCAGCAGGCAATGGGACCATGGACCAGGTGAGCTGCATCGGCAATAGGCTGCAGGACTATCATGGCCCCGTCAAAGGCGCATGACTCTCCGCCGCGGGAACGGCATACCTTGTCCTTCTTTTCTGCTCCACACCCATGTTCTGTCAGTCTGTCCATGCTCGTTGTCATTGTCTGCATCTCCTGACGTTATTTCCCTACCGTATTACATCAAAGCTCGTTGTGTCGATCGTCTTTCTGTCGAGCTCGTCCAGCACCGTATTGACGAGCAGACTGACGAGGTTTATAACGCCCTGGTACCCGATTATCGGCTGCCGGTGCAGATGGTGGCGGTCAAAGAGCGGAAAGCCGATCCTGATGAGCGGGGTCCCGGTATCCCGTGTCAGGAACTTGGCGTAGGAGTTCCCGATAAGGATATCCACCGGCTCCGTAAACAGGAGAGACCGCATATGCCACATATCCTTTCCAATGTAGACGGTTCCGCCTGCCCCGAAGGGGCTGGATGCGAGGAGCTCCTTCGCCTCTGACTCGAAGTGCTTGTCGCCGTTCGTACAGACAATATGCACCGGCTCGCCGCCCATCTCCATGATAAGGCTCATCATGCCCAGCAGCTGGTCAGGGTCTCCGACCAGGGCAAAGCGCTTGCCGTGGACATAGGGATGTGAATCAACCATGGCGTCGACCGCCCTGCCGCGCTCTGTCTCGATCGCAGCCGGGATCGGCCGGCCCGTGAGTCTGCTGAGCTCTTCAAAGAAGCTGTCTGTATTTTTTATGCCGATCATGGACCTGACCGCTGTCTTCTGGTGGCCCCATTCTTTCTGTATATAATCCATGGTCTTTGCGGTCGAGTACCGCTGAAGCGAGATCGTACCAACTGCGTTCACTGCGTCCATGGCGTCAGGGAGCGGGGTGCCGCCGGGGTAGAGCTTGTACTCACCCGTGTTCGGTGAATCAAAGGCATCGCTCACATCCGCAAGGAGAGTGTATGCGGCTCCCATCAGGCCCATAAGCCTCTTGAGCTCATGGTAGTTCCCGGTATAGGTATCGAACCCGGGGATGATATTCACCTTTCCGTTTGTCTCGCCCTTCCTTCCTTCGGAAAGCGTCTTCAGGATGCCTTTGAGCATGTTGTCGTAGCCCACGATATGCGACCCCACAAAGCTCGGCGTATGCGCGAAAGGCACCGGCAGGTCTTCAGGGATAACGCCCTTCTCTCTTGCGGTCTTGATATAGGCATTCAGGTCGTCGCCGATGACCTCTGCCATGCAGGTCGTCGAGACCGCGATCATTTTGGGCTTGTAGAGGGCATACGTATTTTCCATCCCCTCGATCATGTTGTTCAGGCCGCCGAATACCGCTGCATCCTCGGTCATGGAGGTCGAGATCGCTGCAAAGGGCTCCTTGAAGTGCCTGCTCAGATGGCTCCTGAAGTAGGCGACGCAGCCCTGGGCTCCCTGGACAAAAGGCATGCAGCCGTCAAAGCCTGAGGCGCAGAAAACAGCGCCGAGGGGCTGGCAGGCCTTTGCGGGGTTTATCTTGATATTCTCCCGTTTAAAGTTGAGCTCCCGGTATTCAGGGGTCTTGGTCCACTCAGAGATCTCCCTGACCTTTTCCTCAGGCCAGGGTCTCTCGAACTCTTTTTTGCGCCCGAACTGCTCCTGATAATCAGGCTGGCAGAACAGCTCATTATGGTCTTTTATCTTTATCATTTTTTCCTCCGTATCAGGTCCCAGGTAGGGCTGTTGACCGTCATGTCCATGTCCCTCGCAAAGACCGGGAACCCGTCGAACCCGTGGTAGGGACCTGAGTAATCCCAGGAGTGCATCTGGCGGAACGGCACCCCGAGCTTGTGATATGAATATTTCTCCTTTATGCCTGAACCGACCATGTCGGGCTTCAGTCTCCGGGTGAACTCTTCGAGCTCGTACAGCGTTGCGTCGTCCATGACCACTGCGCCTTCCTTCAGCTCGGGATAGGTGCGCTTATAGTCGTCGCTGTGTCCGAATTCGTAGCCCGACGCCACCACTTCCATGCCCAGGTCCTCGTATGCGCCGATCGTGTGGCGGGGTCTCAGCCCGCCGACATAGAGCATCACTTTTTTGCCTTCGAGCTTCGCCCGGTACTGCTCTACGATCTCATCCATGAGCGGTTTATACTTTGCGATCACAGCCTCGGCCTTTTCCTGTATCGTCGTGTCGAACCTGGCAGCTATCTTCCTTATGCTGTCATAGGTCTTCGTGGGCCCGAAGAAATTGAACTCCATCCAGGGGATGCCGTACTCCTCTTCCATATGCCGGCATATGTAGTTCATCGACCTGTAGCAATGGATCAGGTTAAGCTTTGCCTTGGTTGCGATCGCGATCTCATTGAGCGTCGCATCACCGGTATATTGTGAGATGACGCGAAGGCCCATCTCCTCAAGGATCTTCCGCGAGGCCCAGGCGTCACCGCCGATGTTGTAGTCACCGATAAGCGCAACGTCGTAAGGGGTGGATGTCTCAAGCTCTCCTTTGCCGAGGACATAATCCTTGATGGTGTCGTTGGCAATATGATGGCCGAGCGACTGGCTCACGCCCCGGAACCCCTCGCACCTCACCGGCACGATCGGGAATTTGAACTCCTTTGCCACCCGTTTTGATACGGCCTCGATGTCGTCTCCGATGAGACCGACCGGGCATTCCGATAGTATCCCTATCCCTTTTGCGAGGGGGAACAGCTCCTTCAGTTCATGCAGTGCGGCATCCAGGCCCTTGTCGCCGCCGTACACGATATTCTTTTCCTGGAAGTCGGTCGTGATATGCATGGTGCCGAACGTGTCGATGCCGGTCTGGCCGTTATAGTAGTTGCGGCGCGACCACCAGCTGTACTGACCGCAGCCGATGGGGCCGTGGCTGACCGTGATCTGGTCCTTTACCGGTCCCCAGACCACGCCTTTGGCCCCTGCATAGGCGCAGCCCCTGACCGTCATGACGCCGGGACGGGATTTAATGTTCGACTTCACCTGGCAAGTGCTGCACTGCCCTGAGGGGTCATTTGCCGCAAGGTGCTTTGCCCGGTCCTTCTTCGATTTCTCGGGATAGGCGTCAAGTACTTCCTCTATCATTTTCTGGGTCTCTTTTATTGCCGTGCTCATTGGTTCCTCCTTTGTAGTAGCTGTCAGTAATCAGGCTTAACGACGATTTCAAATCGCCTGCTTTTGTTGTTGTCTTGGCTGATTGCTTAAAGCTGACCGCTTTCTTTACGCTGCCTCTTCCTTTTCCATGATGCCGTAATCCATCAACAGCTTCTCCAGCTCGTCCATGGTGATCGGCGTGGGGATCACGAAGTTCCTGTTGTCGGCTATCTTCCTGGCGAGTTCACGGTATTCGTTCGCCTGCGGGTGATCCGGGGCATAATCGATCACGGTCTTCCTCCGGAGTTCCGCGCGCTGCACCTCGTTGTCCCGGGGAACGAAATGGATCAGCTGTGTGCCGAGCTTGCTCGCCAGTTCAGAGATGAGCTCAAACTCCATATCGGTCTTCCTGCTGTTGCAGATCAGGCCGCCAAGGCGAACTCCGCCGGACTGGGCATATTTAAGAACACCGCGCGAGATATTGTTGGCAGCATACATGGCCATCATCTCGCCCGAGGTCACGATATAGATCTCCTTTGCCTTGCCCTCACGGATGGGCATGGCAAACCCGCCGCAGACCACGTCGCCGAGCACATCGTAGAAGACAAATTCGGTGTCATCGCCATAGGCGCCGTTTTCCTCAAGGAAGTTGATGGCGGTTATAACGCCGCGACCGGCGCAGCCGACTCCCGGCTCAGGGCCGCCCGATTCGGCGCACCTGATGCCCTTGAATCCCGAAAGCAGCACTTCATCCAGGTCCAGGTCCTCTACCGTGCCCTTTTCCCGCGCCATGTCCATGACCGTGTTCTGCATCTTGCGGTTGAGGATAAGCCGCGTTGAGTCGGCCTTCGGGTCGCAGCCGATGATCATGCACTTGCGGCCCGCCTCTGCGAGGGCCGCGACCAGGTTCTGGGTCGTTGTTGATTTGCCGATACCGCCTTTGCCGTAAATTGCTATCTGTCTCATCTGAAGCCTCCTTGGGAATATATTTGATACTCCCTATCGCAGATTCCATGCCAGGTCTACCGATGGCGTGGATAAGCCATCGGTAGACATTCAGACAATTTCAGGGAAAACAGTATTGTACGGATAATGACAAATTTGAAGCATATGGAGCATGAATCGTGCATGACTCAGCGAAATCCCCTGAGGGCCCGCGGGGACTGAAAGGCACGCGCCCTCAGAAGCGTGGTATGAATAAGTTCATAAAATTTAATCATGTTTGAACGAGGTGGACAATTCGCATGAATATGATATGATTGGCGTAATGTCTATATGGACTAAATTCGGCCTGAACACTGGGAAGCCGCTCTTGGGAAGGAAGATACAATGGCCGTGACAGTTCAGATGAAGATTGCGGGTGTCTGCATAACAGTCCTGCTGGTCATGGTGACGCTGATGCCTCTGTGCGCGTATGCCCTCGACGCACCCCACAGCAACATCCCCGGCGCCTATCCGGTAGGCTGCAGCAACTGCCACTGGACGACCGGGACGGCGAATCCGCCGTGGGGCTCGGTGACCTCTCCTGATCCGCAGGATGATACGATCAACAACAGAAGGTGCTATACCTGCCACGATGGCTCAGTCGGACTGAAAAAGGCGACCCATTCGTCGACAACGACCTCTTCAAAATACTGGACCACTCAGGGTGGGTGGACAATCCAGTGTATAACGTGTCATAACCCCCATGAGCAGCGCCAGCCGAGGGTCTGGGGCACTCCTTCGCATGCTGCCACCGGGCCGGCGCCGGTGCTTGGGGCCTGGAACACGGCCGCAGGGATGACCGGGGTGACGCTTGCCGCGCCCGTGGCTGCTGAATACAGAAACTACTACTTTATGCCGGATAAAAAGATGCCGGTCTATTTTAAAGTCATGTCAGGCACCTGGAACACAACAACCATACAGGTAAAAGGCAATGCATACACCTATGCGTCACTCTTCAAACCCAACGGGTATGCCTTTGTCTATGCGAAGAACATAAAGGACGTCATAACCTATGTCAACCCGCTGCCGGCAGCAGTCGGCTCCGCAGGGGTAAAGATGTTCGGACCTGAAGGCGCACACGGACCGGGCGATCTCACGAACCTGTCTGAAAGCGTCTGTTACATCTGCCACACCCTGGCGAGCCCGCCACCCTCCATTGCGCAGCATGCGCAGGTCCCCTCTGCCCGGTGCTCTTCCTGCCATTCTCATGACGAAGGCTTCAGGGCATCCTGTAATGCCTGCCACGGGTATCCTCCCGTGGACCCTGCAACCCTGGTATCAAATCCATCACCGACCGGGTCAGTGACTGCCGGGGCCCATGCCAGGCATGCCACAGGCGGAGCAAATTACAGCTATGCCTGCAGCAACTGCCACACAAGCGGCATGCCGGTCACGCCGGTAACGGACAATAACAAGGTCCAGATTGGCTTTAACATGTTCGGCACAGGCGGCGGCTCCTATGACGGCCAGACTCTGAGCCCTCCCTATACCTATGAGGCGGCCAACGGCACGACGGTCACTGCAGGGGGCACCAAGACCTGTTCCAACATCTACTGCCACGGCAACTATCCCGGCAGCGGAAGGAATGCTTCCCCGAAATGGGGCAGTTCAGCAAGCGGTGCATGCGGGACCTGTCATGGGGCTTCAAACACCTCGACGCCCGGAACCGGGAAGCATTGGGCACATACTGATCTGACGTACCATGGCCTTGCCTGTACGATTTGTCATAAGGATATCGTTGGCTGGAGCTCTCCTGCCGGTTATGCGATCACAGACAGGAACAGGCATGTCAACGGTCTTGTCGATTATAATTTCGACCCTGCTGACCCGAGGGTCGCCGGGGGTACATACAGTGTTGCCTCAGGGACGGCAACACCGTCAAATGGGGCTCCCCGGAGCTTCGGAACCTGCAGCAACATTTACTGCCATTCCAATGTTCAGCCTGAGGGGGGTGTCGGCAAACCGACCGTTTATTCAAATCCCTCATGGGCCTCCGGCACTGTTGCATGTGGTTCCTGTCACGCCGGAGGTCATGGAGCGCTGCTGAACACAGGGAGTCATACGGCACACCTTGCCTATGGCTTTACAACGACCGATTTCTATAAATGCGTCATCTGTCATACCGGAGATCAATCATTGTCATTGTCCTGCTCAAGCTGCCACAATTTCTACATAACGACCGAATATATAAATCATGCCAATCATAAAGTTGAGGTGATATTCGACCCGGCCTTTAACCGCGATGCCTCCTATGGCAAAAGCCCGTCCTTTACTCCGGGGACGGGGTACAGTAACTGCTCCAACACCTATTGCCATGGCAACGGGACATCAGTCTCCTCGGGGACGGTGAACAGTAATACGTCCCCTGCCTGGGGCACGGGAGGACAGTTGGTCTGCGACTCCTGCCACGGACTTCCGCCTTCTTATCCCAACGGATCTCCGAAAGCAAACAGTCACAAAAGCCATGCAGCACATTCTGTGACCGACTGTTCCATCTGTCATTACGGGACCACTGCAGACAATACGACGATTGTGAGCAAGGCCAACCATGTGAATAAGCAGTACAGTCTGGAGCCAAAGAGCGGCTACAGTTTTACCTACGCATACAGCACGTTCGGCGGCAGCTGCTCTTCCATTTCGTGCCATGGGGATGCCGGGTGGGGAGGAGGGGGCACAGGCTGTGAGCAGTGCCACGGGCATGATGCCGGGTATGAATATGAAGCCGGCAAGTTCAGTCAGGGCAAAGGTTCCTTCCAAAGCCACTCTACCCATACTGAATTTGATGCGGATGATCAGAAAGGCCCGAATGTCTCATGCGGCGCTTGTCATGATACTGACCATTTCCCCCTGTTTAAGTCAGGAACAGATCTCAACGGTGACGGCAAATATACCCTTTCGGAAACGGATGTCTGTGACGGCTGCCATAGTCCTGATGGTGCCTTTAACGGTGTGAATTCGTCCGGGACCTCTGTCGGCGCCAAAGACAACTGGAAGGACGGCATATACGACACATACAGTCTCAAGCCCGGCAAGGAAATGTGGTGCGCCGGATGCCATGACAATGGAACTGCGTGGTCCAGGCCTCTCAGTTCCGGTGTGCAGGCCGTCAATGTCATGGGGGACAATGTGACCTACGGCTTCAATATCACCGGTCACGGAAGGAACCCTGCTGTTACCTGCATTCACTGCCATTCCGCGGGAAAGCCTCATCTCGACCATGTCACCAGTCCGAGGAACTACCGGTATTATGACGGCAAGAAGATGCAGACAGAAAAACTGGCTTATCCTGAGATCAGCAATTATGCGTTGTGCATGTCCTGCCATGACAAGACTGCCATAACCATGAACAGCGGGACGATAACCTCAACCAATTTCAGGCAAGATTCCTATAAGATGTATACCAGTACCCATATTGACAGGAACCTTCACTATACCCATGTGCTTACAAGCAATGATGTGTTTTGCGGCTATTGCCATAATGCCCACGGGTCTACTGCACCACGTATGACCGCGACCAATACTTTCGGGAAGAAGAACCTGGGATTCAAGCAGCTTACCTGGGATACCGGCCAGGGCAAATACTTCGAGCTTTCTGATCAGGCCCAATGGAACACTTATTTAAATCAGGGTGGCGCTGCAACAGATTTTGCCTGTGATGTCTGTCACGGTGATTTAGCGGTTCTTACTTCAGCGGAGCTGGCTGCAGGGTTGCCTACCACTGAAGGATTCGAGTGGAACAACTCCATGCCGGACAACTGGTATTTGAGGCCTTATATAGACCTTTCCGGCGGATATGCCGTTAATTTCGACATGGACGGCGACGGAGTTTCAGATGCCCTTGACAACTGTCCCCTGGTAAGCAACAGCAATCAGCTTGATGCGGACAGTGACGGCATAGGGGATGCCTGCGACAATTGCCCGGCCGCTGCCAACAGGGACCAGACGGATATTGATCTCGACGGCATCGGTGATGTGTGTGACGTCCAGCCGGTGTGCGGGAAAGAGCCGGAGCCATCCTGGGAAGTGAAGGCAAAAATGGGCACTACGGACTATGATGATAACGGCAATGCAATAGCCCTGGATCCGGAAGGCAACATATACGTGGGCGGTTCGTTCATAAAATCCATAAACGGAAACTGGGCGGATTTCATTGTCACAAAATACGACCCGAATGGAAAACAGAAATGGAAGGTCGTGTTCGATGGCGGCGATAATGATGAGATAAACGGCATTGCGGTGGACGCCTATGGCAACAGCTATGCGGTCGGGCCTTATTATCTGGGAGGGTCCGGCGTCCGGGCGGTGAAATATAATACGTATGGCGTCCAGCAATGGGTCAGAGAATTCGGCACTGCAGGGACAGAGTATGGCAGCGGCATTGCCCGAGACAGTTCCGACAATATCTATATAGCAGGCTCTACGAACGGAGAACTTGTTGCAGGCCAGAGCAAGGGCTTATTTGATGTATTCATAAGAAAATATGATGCCAATGGAAATGAGCTCTGGACAAAACAGTTCGGAACAACTGCTGACGACTATGGACTGGCTATTGCCGTTGATGCGACAGGTGCCAGTTATGTGACCGGGTACACCAAAGGTGTCATGGTCTCAGGACAAAACAAAGGCAATAAAGATGTCTTTGTTGCAAAGTATGACACACTGGGGAACGAAGTATGGTTAAGGCAGTTCGGGGCGACATTTGATGATGAGGGCTTAGGCATTGCAGTTGACTCATCGTACAACTTCTATGTCACCGGTTATACCAAGAGCGTCGTCCCGCCTAATTTTACCATAGTTCCTCTGGTGCCGTGGGACAATAAAGGCGGCAAGGACATCTTTATAAGAAAATATGATGCAGCAGGAAATCCCCTCTGGACAAAACAGGTCGGCACGGAAAATGACGACCAGGGCAACGCGATCGCGGTTGATTCCTCAGGCACAATATTTATTACAGGGTTCATTGACCAGATAAACCCGGAGCCCGGAAAGTATTACGGGAAGATCGTCACAAGCAGCTATGACACTGACGGGAATCTCTTATGGGAGGGGCAGAGAGGGTCTGCCTACAATAACGCAGGTAAAGGCATCGCGGTCGATGCTGCCGGCAGAGTGTATGTTACCGGCTATTATGATACCCGCAGCGATCCTTTTCAGGAACTCGACCTCTATATTATGAAGACAGGGCCCTGCCCGCTGGACGCCGATCACGACGATATCATCAATGCTGCCGACAATTGCCCGCATGCAGCAAATGCGGACCAACTCGATAGCGATGGAGACGGGGTTGGCGATGCGTGTGATAATTGCATCTCGACTTCAAATGCGAACCAGCTCGATACCGACGGAGACGGGATCGGCGATGCCTGCGACAATTGCACAAGTGTGGCCAACGCTGACCAGACAGATTCGGACTGTGACGGCAAGGGCGATGCCTGTAGTGGCCTGCCAGTTTACTATCAGCCTGCCGCAATGGCTGCCACCGCACAGCAGTTCCTCACTGAAGTTATGCTCTCCTGGAATGATATCATGACCGGTGAGCAGAGCTATCGGATAGAGAGAAAAGCAGAATCCTGCAGTGCAAATACGCTCAGTTTCGCGCCGGTCGGGGCCATTTACCGGCATGACGATTTTAGCCAGGGGATCGATCCGACTGCCTGGAGCCAGTTTGGAAGGGTCCAGACCTCAAGCACGACCACTGTCCCGGTCTCTGTTTCGGATGCCAGCGGTTCGGCAGAGGTAAGCTGGACAAATGGAGCGGTCAGGCTGCATACGGTCTCCAACTTCACGGGGATGGCGGGCTATAACCAGTCTTCTATCGATATAATGAATGCGGCCGGTGTAATAGGGGACAAGGATTTCGATCTCCAGTTTGATCTCACTCTTCCGGATGGGGCAATATCTGCCACCAAATATCATATTTACGCCCGTCTGATCTTCTACTTCCCTCAGACGGGCGGCAACAAGAATGAGTTTTATCTTGAGCGTTCAGGCAATAGTTCGGGCGGTCAATATTACGCTGGTATAACCGTCAACGGTGTCCTTGAGGGGGCTTCGCTTGCCACCGCTGACCTCTCAGGCAGCCTGCGCCTTGTCCGAAGCAACCGGCAACTGTCGGCATATATATGGAATGGCACAGGGTGGAGTCTGCTGAAGAGGCATAGTCAGCCCTTTACAACTGACCTCACACCGAGCAAGGCTACTATCTATCAATTAGCCAAGCGTGACGAGCCGGTCGGTCAGGTCCTTACGACGCTCATCGACAACTTCAGGTTCAATACAGTTGGCGGCCTGCCGGTGGCAAAACTGGACATAGCCATGAACGAGACTGCCTGGAACAGCACAGCCGGTGTGATGAAAGACAGCGCGGTTGACGGTAACCATGGATCGGCCATGTACTCTACCTGGCTGCCCGCAGTGGTCAGCGACAGCGAGCGGGGCCAGGTCGGCAGCTTTACCGGGATCAATGACTATATTGCCGTTCCGGGCGACGGGACCCTCCAGGCGGTTACCGGTACCAGTTTTACGTTTGCCGGCTGGGCAAAGGCAGCGGCAGTGCCTGTGGGCAATCCTTACACGCTGCTCCGCCGGCCGTACGGGTTTCCGTCGAGGACAGCTCTGCAGTATGACATCAATAAGGCGTTTCAGTTCAGTATTACCAATACCGCAGCGCAGCAGACGACGGTTACCGATCCCGGGCCTTACGAGCCGGGAGTCTGGCACCATCTCGCCGGGGTGGCTGATGACACAAGCAAGACAATAACCATTTATGTGGATGGATTGGCAAAGGGCGTGAATACCTACACCGGCACCTTATTCGATCTCGGCACCGAACTCTACGCAATAGGGCAGAGTTTCAAGGGACGCCTTGACGACGCACGCATTTTTGACCGGGCTCTTTCGGCGGAACAGGTCGGAGCTGTCTATGCCAATAGCATGGCCTATAAAGACAACGGTCTTGCACCGTCCAGCACCTATTGCTATCAGGTCTATCCGATGAAGTCCGGCACCTGCAGCAACTGGGTGAATCATGCATCCCGGATCGAATTCAGCACGGTCGGCAATACGCTGCCCGGCAAGCCCTCAAACCTGACGCCGGACGATGGCGCAACAGATGTTACTGTTATATACCCGACCCTGACTGCATCCGCTTTTTCAGATGCTGACGCAGGAGATACCCACTATGCGAGTCAATGGAGGATCAGCATGGGGAGCGGACCTTCCTTTGATGCCAATCTGGTCTACAACAGCGGAGCTGCAGCGGCAACGCTTTCCCATACAGTGACAATTGCGCTTCAGGTCAATACCACATACTACTGGCAGGTCAGTTATCAGGACAGCAAGGGTGAGTGGTCTCCTTACTCGGACGATACCTCATTCCGCATCAGCAACACGCAGCCGGCCAGGCCGGCAAATATAACTCCGGCCACCGGAGCGACAGATGTTTCCCGCTTCCCTGTACTGACAGCCTCGGCCTTTGCCGACAGCGACCCCGGCGACACCCACCTTGCCGGCCAATGGCTTATAAGCCGCGGCAGCGGGGCCGCCTTTGACTCTAATATTGCCTATAACAGCGGAACAGTCGCCGGCTCAGCAAACCATTCGGTCAGTCTGCCTTTATCCCTGAATACGGTCTATTACTGGAAGGTGCGGTATCAGGACAGCAAGGGGGTCTGGTCTGACTATTCCAGTGAGACTTCGTTTGCCAGCACAGGCTTTATCAGTCAATGGCATTTTGACGAGGGCAGTGGTGCGAGCGCTGCTGATTCCAGCGGCAGCAATACCGCAACTATTACCGGCACGAGCTATTGGGCAGCCGGTTTTTCCGGGACCGGCCTTTCCTGCAGCGGAGATGACAGGGTCTCCTGGGGATATACAGAAGGCCGTTCTGCAAATAATTTTTCGCTTGAAGCTATGGTGAAAGTACCCGCAGGCGCAACCCATCAGCAGGATACCGAAAATACGACCGACTCTGGCGGGATCTCCGGTCAGAAATATCTGTTCGGTGCAAATTACTACGGGGCCCCGGATGCAGGCATGGGGGTTTCTCTTGGCACCAACGGTATTTCTGTGTATGAACACAGCGGGGGGTACATGCCTGCCCTGGCAGTCTATAATGCAGCCATAACCCCGGCGGTCTGGCACCATATAGTCGTAACATACACCAATAAACAGCCCCGGATATACCTCAACGGCAATCTGGCCAAGATCGGTCTTGCTTCGCCGAGAACCAATGTCTATGCCACGACCTCACTCTGCTATGATGATTCATCATACGGTTCTTTTGCGGGCAATGTGGATGAGGTAAAGATCCATGGCACTGCCCTGACCGATGCGGAGGTCCGGGCACGCTGTGAAGCGATGAAGGGGGCAGGGCAATGCCCGTAAGGATGCGAAACAGGGGGACTCCATGATCGCAGCGATTATTGAAAAAAGCAGGAAGCTGGTCCTGGCGGTTGCACTACCCGTATGTCTTGGCCTCAGTTCCTCTGCGGCAGCGCTTGGTGAGACGGCGGCACCCGTCATAACGAAGCTTCTTACAGTCTCAGCATCAGCCCGGACAAAGACCCCGTCCTTCGTTGCCACTGGAGCCGACGGCACGGTATATATAGCTGACGGCAGCAGGAACAACCTGCATCTCTATTCTGCCGGCGGTGCCTTCAGAAAGACCATTGCACTTGAGGCCCGGCCTGTTTCGCTTTCGATATCCCCGGCCAATACGGTCTATGTGGGCCAGACCACCGGCGCAGAGGGGTTTATTGATATATATACATCCGAAGGCATCCTCACAGAAAGGGTCCCCGGTTTTATCAGGCCGGCCTCAATAGCGTTTGCCCGGGACGGGACGCTCTACGTCATAGATGCAGAGGCCCTCCGGGTCGTCGATGCAGGCCATACGGTCCGGCAGACGGTCTCAGGGGGATTCATCAGCCCCAGATCCGTAGCGGTCAATGAGCAGGCGGGTGAGCTGTATGTCCTGGACATGGGCTTTATGGCAAACGTGGACGGACGCCAGACCAATGTCTGGCGGGTCCAGACCTTTTCATTATCGGACATACCATCAGGGGTCACCGGCATTTTTTCGAAATACGGCATGTCAGCTGACGGTTCACTCGGCTTTGTCTCTTCCATGACGATCGACAGCATGGGCCGGCTATATCTAACCGACAACCTGCAGAACATAATCGGGATATATGATCCCCGCGGTATATACCTGGGGACCGTCTTTGATGCAACGGCAACACTCAACCCGCTGTATGCAAGCATCAACAGGGCAACAAACCGCCTGTCGGTCATATCCGGCTCCGGGAAGACCTTTTCGGTCTTTGGGATCGACGCCTACGCAAACATCTCTGTGGAGCCTGCCTCCCTGACCATCCAGTATCAGGCCGGAGCCGGTGCTCTGCAGGCGCCCCTTATCCTGAGCAACATTGGCAGCGCCACGACCGGATGGCAGGCCAGCTTCAATATGCCATGGCTGACAATGCTGCCGGCCTCAGGGGAAATAGACAGGGATGCGCAGCAGACGGTAGCGGTCCGGGTTATACCGGCAGAAACAGCAGGGTTAACAGCAGGCAGAGCGTACAGCGGCAGCATCACCATCTCTTATAACGGCGGCACGGTGATAGTGCCGGTCACCCTCGTCATGAACGACAGCCCGGTGATGACCCTGACACCGGAGATCATCAATATAACCAAGCGCATATCTGAGGCAGGAGCAATTTCTGATATAGCCATAACAATAAGCAACGACCTCAGCGGGGTAAAGACATGGACTGCGCAGTCAGACGTCCCCTGGCTCGCTATAGCGCAGAAAGCAGCCGGGGGAGCCCCTGTCAACGGTCCGGCAACGACCACCTCGGTGGCGCAGATAGTATTGAGCGGCGATCCTGCAGCCCCGATCAACACAACAGCCGGGACATATACCGGGCATATTATATTCTCGTCGGAAGGTGTAAGAGGCAGCCCCGCCCTTCTGAGGGTCAACGTGACGGTCGTTGCCGCGGGGAAGATCCTGGTCACGACGGACAACGCAGATGCAAAATTCAGCATAGCCGGCCCCGACAGAGTGTATGAAGGGCAAGGCACACAGTATACCACGACCGCAGCAGCCGGTGATTACCGGATAACCTTCAGTCCGGTAAAAGGCTATAAAACACCTGCGCCGCAGACCAAAACGCTCAGTGCGGACAATGAGACCATCACCTTTCATGGCCGCTACAGGGATCTCAGAAAGAAAATGAATATAATCGCAAGCCATGGGGCAGGTCCGTCCGAGCCGTCCGAGATCGCCGTATTTGACAGCGCTGGACAGCTGCAGCTGAAGTTCAGCCCCTTTCCTCCCCGGCAGATGTACGGGGCAAATACCGCAGTAGGGGACTTTGACGGGGACGGCATCATGGATATCATGGCCGGAAGCGGGGGAGGGACCAACCTTCAGGCAGTGGTCAAGGGCTTTAAAAGGGGTGGCAGTCCCCTTAGCGGCCTTGCCTTTAAGGCCTATAAAGAGAGGACCGGGGTCATTGTTGCCGCAGGAGATTTTGACGGGGATGCAAAAGACGAGATAGTGACCGGCCGCACGAACGGCTCGACCGTTGTGCGGATATTCTCCTATGCTCCCTCAGGAGAAACGGTACGGGACACCGGGGCATCTTTCGAGGCCTATCCCGGCCAGTCAGGCGGAGTTACCCTGGCAGTCGCCGATGTTAACGCAGACGGGCTCCCGGAGATCATCACCCTGCAGCGCAGCGGACCGGCAAACCGGCAGCTGAAGGTATTCCGGATAAACACAGCCGAAGGGGCTGGTAAATGGACGGCAGTAACTGAGCCGGTAGCAGAATTCGGTGTTTGTCCGGCAGATGCCGCTTCAGAGGGGACCTCGGCGGCTGATACCGCTATCAACCTGGCTGCGGCCGACGTAACCGGGGATGGGATTGCGGAGATACTTGCTGCCTGTCCGGGTGCCGGGGTCAGGATATATTCCGGCAACGGGGAACTGATCGAGGCTATACCGGCCGGACCAGCGGGGTCTGATTTTATAGCTGCCGGGGATCTTACGCTGGACGGGATCGCCGAGATAGTCTTAGGGGATGCCCGGGAGAACTCGGTCCGCATCCCGGGTCAGCCTGACAGGGGCTTCAGGGCCTTTAAACGCAGCCTGGGAGTTAAGGTATCTGTGGGCGACCTCGGGTATGGGAATTAGGGAATCCGATAGGGGAAGGTACCATGGCTCTGCAACCTTCATACATATTTATTGAGCTAACAGACAGGCCAAGAGTTTACCGTTGAACCACCTTCATTGTAGTTGGCTTGCGGTTGGCCATGGACATATCATTTTCGAAAAGATATTCCGATAGGGCAGGACAGAGTCTGTAGGTCTCCTTAAAACAGTATGTTTCCATGGTATCAATGCTCGGAATATACTGAGATACTGACGCACTGCATGTGCCGATGCATCCTTCATCAAAATATGGACAACTCATACACACCTCCCGTAAAACCGGATAAAGATAATTTTATAAAAAAGAATAACACTCAACTGTGAATATAATTTGAAGGTATGGAGAGATTTTGGCAGGGACTTACTCACAGGACAGGCATTATGCGATTCAGAATGCTTTTTTTATCAGTCCATGTCAAAATACGACATGGGGTCGTTCGGAAAAACCGTGCAACAATCCCGGCAATTTAAATGAGCATAAAACAGGGCAGGATCAACCCGAAATCCTGAGGGGATCAATCGACTATGTCGCATGATACAGACAGATCAAAAACTGCTGCAGGGGAAACAAATCCTGTCACGTTAGAATTCCTCGACAGGGATCTTGAAAATGATTTTGCAGCAGATTATTTTGATAAAACAATAAAGCGGCTTCGATACTCAATAGTTTTAGGCTTTATCCTCTATGGACTCTTCGGAATATTGGACAGCTGGATAATCCCGGAGGCCAAGAACCAGGCCTGGATAATTCGCTATGTCGTTGTCTGTCCCTATCTTGCGTTTTTTATGCTGTTCACGTATTCGCCTTATTTCAGGAAGGTCATGCAGTTGTCTGTTGCAGTTACTATGCTTGTTTGCGGATTTGGGCTCATCCTGATGATATCTTTTGCGGGACCGGTCGGCGGGTCTTTATATTACTCAGGACTGATACTGGTGATCATGTTTACCTTTACCCTGGTATATCTGAGATTCATCTATGCCGTATCCGTCTCTATGGTCCTGTTAATTTTTTATAATATCGTCGCCATTGTGAAAGGCCATATCCCCCTCCCGATCCTTATAAACAACAATTTCTTTTTTATCTCGGCGAATATCGTCGGGATGCTTGCCGGCTATTCAACTGAACAGTATTTCCGCAGGAATTTTCTGCAGACACGGGTGATCAAGGATAACGTAAATAAACTGGAAGATGAGATCTCACGCCACAAGGGAACATATCAGGAATTGGTCAGATCACTTTCCCTCCTTAAAGCAACAGTAGAATCAACGGCAGACGGCATTCTGGTCGTTGATACAACGGGGAAGGTCACTCTTTACAATCCGACCTTCCTGGCGTTGTGGAAGATCCCCGAATCCCTCATGGCCCTGCATGACGACAACAGGCTTATTGAGTATGTGCTCGATCAACTCAAAGAACCGGACGCCTTTATCGCCCTGGTGAGGAGACTTTACAACAACCCTGGGGTTGAGAGCTCTGATGTTCTGGAGTTTAAGGACGGCAGGGTCTATGAACGGTATTCGAAACCCCAGAGGATCGACGATAAAATTGTCGGTAGGGTCTGGTGCTTTAAGGACATAACCGACCGTAAACGGTTCGAAGCCGAACTTATTGAATACCGGGATCATCTTGAGGAATTGGTGGGCACGCGCACAGAGGAGCTTTCGGTATTGAACAACCAGCTTCGCCAATCTCAAAAAATGGAGGCGATCGGTATCCTGGCAGGAGGCGTGGCCCATGAATTCAGCAATATATTATCTACCATCAAAGGGTCTGCCTATATCATACAGAAGAAACTGCAGAAGGACGACGCGTTAAATAAATACGCCGATCAGATAACCGCCTCGATCAACAAGGCGAGTGACCTTGCCCATGGTCTTCTTGCGTTCAGCAGAAAACAGATCATAGACCTGAAACCGCATAAGATAAATGAGATCGTTATAAGGGTTAAGGATCTTATATCCAGACTTATAGGCGAACATATAGAGTTAACCGTGGAGTTGACCGCCAGAGACCTGACCATAATAGCTGACAGCAATCAGATGGAACAGGTCCTGATAAACCTTGTAACAAATGCCATCGACGCCATGCAGAAAGGCGGGCGCCTGACCATGAAGACGGATCTTGCGGAAATGACCGAGGACTTCATAAAAGAGCATGGGTTTGGCGCCCCCGGCCACTATGCCCTGGTCCGGGTCACTGACACGGGCACCGGCATGACTGAAAGGACGAAAGAAAGGATCTTTGAGCCGTTCTTTACCACAAAAGAGGTAGGCAAAGGGACCGGGTTGGGGCTATCAATAGCCTATGGCTTGGTAAAACAGCATAATGGGTATATCGATCTGGATACCAGGCCCGGGGAGGGCACAACCTTCAGCATATATATCCCGATAGCAGAGCAGAAAGCTGAAGAAGTATCTGTTCAGGATCCGCCTTCGGTAACCGGTGGCCGGGAGACGATCCTTTTCGCCGAAGATGAAGCCGACACGAGGAAAATAATGACCGAGGTCCTGCGGTTTGAAGGGTATACGGTCCTGGAGGCGGCTGATGGCGAGGAGGCAATAAGGATATTCCGGGAAAACAGGGAAAGGATAGATATTGCGCTGCTTGATGTCAGAATGCCTAAAAAAGATGGAAAGGAAGTTTATGCCGAGATCAAAAAGATCAGGCCGGGCATCAGGAGCCTGTTCATGAGCGGTTACACGGCAGATGTGATCGATAACAGCGATTTCAGGGAGAAGGGATTAAACTTCATCTCAAAGGCCTCAACACCGGAAGAGATATTAGCCAAGATACGAACGGTATTGGACGAGCCGGGCTCCAGCCTTTAATTTGTTCCTCTCTGAAGATACTCTTCATATCTCACGCAGGCTCTCAGGTCATCGCTTATACCTTGATATGCAGCATCGGCAGGCCAAGCCTCTGCCTTTTATTCTCTCCCCTGAAAGTCTCATATTTCCTTGCCGGGATATCTCCCCGGTCACCATCATGCTGTGCCTGCAGCTTTGTCGGAAGGCTTGAGCCGAGCTGTACTGTATGCTTGCCGTATTTGGACGAAAGACTGTCGATGACCTCATAGATCCTGGTCAGTTTCTCTATTTTGGCCGTATCATCAAAAAGGCCGTATTGGATCCTGTTACAGGGCATAAGCCCTGCAAGCACCACCCCTGTCTGGCGATAGAGCGTATCAGCCCGGAAAACGCGCCTGAAACCTTCTCTCAACGGCTCCATCAGTGACACGGGAAAGGCACTGGGAAGGCTCAGCTTTATCTCTACTCCTGCACTGCCGAAATCCTGTCTTCGGAGGAATACGATCAACCGTGTGGCCCCGAGCATATATCTTCTCGCCTTGATACAGGCATTTTCAAGGTTCTTCGAAAGCTGGGCAAATATAAAGGTCTCATCCGCAGAAGGAGGGGTAAATGTCTTTGCCTTGCTTATGGACTGATAGCTGTCCTTTGCCTCGGTCACTACGGGATATACGCTTCTGCCGTTAAGCTCATGCCAGATCTCCTGATAAGGCTTTGAAAGGTGGCTCTTTATAAAACCCGCATCTTTCTTTGCAAAGTGAAGGGCTGTCCTTATCCCCTGCTTGTTAAGGAAGGCCGACGTGTTGGCACCTATGCCCCATACCTTCTCTACCGGGAGATCTTCGAGATAGAGATGTATGTCCCTTCCGGATATAACGGTCAGGCCGTGCGGTTTATTATGTTTTGACCCTATCTTGGCAAGGACCTTTGTGAGGCTCAGGCCGATGGAAACGGTAAAGCCCAGCTCCTGTTCGACCTGCTGCTGTATCTTTTCAGCTATCACGCGGTAAGGACCGTGATAGGTCCTTCTGAGGCCTGTCAGGTCGGCGAAGGCCTCATCGATCGAATATTCCTCCACATCCGGGGTGAACCTCCGTACTATCTCAAACATCCTCCTTGAAAAGATGCTGTACGTCTCATAATCAGAGGGAAGGATCACCGCATCAGGACAGACCTGTCTGACCTCAAACAGCCTCATGCCTCTTTTTATGCCCCGTGCCTTTGCCTCATAGCTTGCTGCCGCAACGATGCCTCTTTCCTTCCCCGTTATGACAGGCTTACCCCTCAGTTCAGGATGTATCGCCTGCTCACAGGAGGCAAAGAAGGCATCCGCATCAACGTGAAGGATCGCCTGGGGCCATGAATGTATGGTTAAGGGCTGGGTCTCCATCTGGAGCCTAGCGGTATTTTCTTACTACTGCGGTGACGACCCCTGCTATCCTGAGCTCTTTCTTCGGTCTTATCGGCTTATATTTTGGGTTTGCGGGGATGAGGATAACGCTCTCCCCCCGTTTTTTAAGGAATTTCATTGTCCATGCCCCATCCACCTCTGCTATGACCACATCTCCGTTCTTCGGGGTCTGTCCTTTGTCCACGATGACCATATCCCCCGGCATAATGCCGGCCTCTGTCATTGAGTCTCCGGACACCTTAAGCAGGAACGTCGCTTCCCTGTTGGTTATGAGCATATCGTCCAGCGATATCGAATCCGCAAGCTCTTCTTCGGCCGGGCTTGGGAACCCTGCCTCTACGGTGCCAAGGACCCTGAAAGGGAACTTAAGGGAGACAGGAATGAGCCTTCCCCGGCCGTCCTTCCTTATCACGCCCCCGGCTTCAAGTTTGGAGACCACTTTATGCACCGCGCTCTTTGACCTGAGCCTGAATATCCCTTCCATCTCTGAAAAGCTCGGCATCCTGCCTTCCCGGTGATAAAAAGAGGATAGTCCGTTGATCCTGGTCGTGAGGATATGTCCCTTGTCTTTCGTCTTCATGGTCTGATTATAAGAGAACGAACGTTCTCTGTCAATAGCAAGCCGCTAACCTTGTGAAAAGAAAGGAACTATCCAGCTTTCAGGAGCTAGCCATTCATGCCGCGATCAGATAAGGTCGAAGCGGTCCAGGCTCATAACCTTGTTCCAGGCTGCGACGAAGTCACGCACGAACTTTTCCTTCGCATCGTCCTGCGCATAGACCTCGGCCAGGGCGCGCAGCTGCGAGTTGGAGCCGAATACAAGGTCAACCCGGGTGGCGGTCCACCTGAGCTCGCCGGTCTTGCGGTCGCGCCCTTCGAACGTGTCCCCGGCATCGGACATGGGCTTCCACAGGGTGTCCATGTCGAGCAGGTTGACGAAGAAGTCGTTGGTCAGCGTCCCGGGCCGTTTCGTGAAGACCCCATGTTGCGACTGGTCTGTATTGGCGCCCAGCACGCGCAGGCCGCCGACAAGCACGGTCATCTCCGGCGCGCCCAGGGTCAGCAAGTGCGCCTTGTCAACCAGCATTTCTTCGGCCGACACGGTGAATACCTTCTTCTGGTAATTGCGGAAACCGTCGGCCTCGGGCTTCAGCACGTCGAACGACTTCACATCGGTCTGGTCTTGCGAGGCGTCTGTGCGACCCGGGATGAAGGGCACCTCCACCGCGTGGCCGGCAGCCTTGGCCGCCGCTTCAACCGCTGCGCATCCGGCCAGCACGATGACGTCCGCCAGGGAGACCTTCTTGCCGTCTTTTTTGCCACCTGTCTGGGCGCCGTTGAAGGCCTGTTGGATGGTTTCGAGCACGCTCAGCACTTTGGCCAGCTGCGCCGGCTGGTTGGCTTCCCAGTCCTTCTGCGGCGCCAGGCGAATGCGGCCGCCGTTGGCGCCGCCGCGCTTGTCCGAGCCGCGGAAGGTGGAGGCCGAGGCCCAGGCGGTTGAAACCAACTCCGCCACCGACAGGCCTGAGGCCAGAACCCTGGCCTTGAGGTCGGCAATGTCCCTGGCGTCGATCAGCGGGTGATCGACGGCGGGGATCGGGTCCTGCCAGATCAGGTCTTCGGCCGGGACCTCAGGGCCGAGGTAGCGGGCCTTGGGCCCCATGTCGCGGTGGACCAGCTTGAACCAGGCGCGGGCGAAAGCGTCGGCAAGGGCCTGCGGATCTTTGTGGAACCGGCGCGCGATGGGCTCGTAGATCGGGTCGAAGCGCAGCGACAGGTCGGCCGTGGTCATCATGGGCCGGTGCTTCTTCGACGGGTCATGGGCGTCAGGGATCATATGTTCCGGCTTCACGTCTTTGGCATGCCATTGATGAGCTCCGGCCGGACTTTTTGACAGCTCCCACTCGTAGCCGAACAGCATGTCGAAGTAGCCGTTATCCCATTTTGTGGGGTTCGGTTTCCATGCGCCCTCGATGCCGCTGGTGGTGGTGTGCAGGCCCTTGCCGGTGCCGAAGCTGTTCTTCCAGCCCAGGCCCATTTCTTCCAGAGGGGCGGCCTCAGGCTCGGGGCCCACCAGTTTCGGGTCGCCCGCGCCGTGCGCCTTGCCGAAGGTGTGGCCGCCGGCAACGAGCGCGACGGTTTCTTCGTCGTTCATGCCCATGCGGCCGAAGGTCTCGCGCACATCGCGGCCCGAAGCCACGGGGTCGGGGTTGCCGTTGGGTCCTTCGGGGTTCACATAGATCAGGCCCATCTGCACGGCAGCCAGCGGGTTCTCCAGCTCGCGGTCGCCGCTGTAGCGCTTGTCGCCCAGCCACTTCTCCTCGGAGCCCCAGTAGATGTCTTCCTCTGGCTGCCAGATGTCCACTCGGCCGCCGCCGAAACCGAAGGTCTTGAAGCCCATGGACTCCAGCGCCACGTTGCCGGCCAGGATCAGCAGGTCGGCCCAGGAGATCTTGCTGCCGTATTTCCTTTTGATCGGCCAGAGCAGGCGGCGCGCCTTGTCCAGGTTGCCGTTGTCGGGCCAGCTGTTGACCGGCGCAAAACGCTGGTTGCCGGTGCCGCCACCGCCGCGTCCGTCACCGGTGCGGTAGGTGCCGGCGCTGTGCCAGGCCATGCGGATGAAGAGACCGCCGTAGTGTCCCCAGTCGGCCGGCCACCAGTCCTGCGAGTCGGTCATCAGCGCGGCCAGGTCCTTCTTCAGGGCGGCCAGATCAAGCTTCTTGAATTCTCTGGAGTAGTTGAAATCGGGACCCATCGGGTTGGACTTGGAGGAATGCTGGTGCAGGATATCGAGCTTCAACTGGTTCGGCCACCAGTCGCGGTTCGATGCGCCTCTGCCAACAGTGGTCCTGCCGGATTTGCCTGTTACCGGACACGTGCTGTCTTCATTCATATACGTACCCCCTTCTTATTAGTGCGTTATATCAACAGCGTAGCACAGAACATTGGACCCCGCAAGGCAGAGCGACAGAGGGGACGTTGCCAACATAAACAACATATGATAATATTGCGGCATGACGAGACAGGTAACTCCGCAGGCCCTTTACGCGTCATCGTGCCGCCTGGAAGAAAACAGTCCGATTCCCGTGGACGACATAGAACGCTGGTGTTCATAATATGTTGTTTAAATTGGCAACGTCCCCTATTACGTCCCCTGGAGATTATATGAAAGTCAAATTAATCAGTTTCGTTAGCTTTTTCTTACTGTTTGCAGTCCAGAATGTTTTGGCGTTGGTAATAACATCTCCGAAAAACGGTTCCACCTATAAAACAGGGGACACAGTTAAAGTTGTTGCAGAGTTATCCCAAGGTTCTGACTATGATAAAATATTATGGGTAGATTTCTTAATTTCAGAGGGATTGAATGAGAGTTGTCCCAAAGAGATCGCTACCCACCCGCGATATGAATGCACCTTCACGATTACACAATATAGCCCTCAGATTATCATAATTACTGCGTTGGGGAAAACAGTTGACAGTGCTGTTGTTTCGCCAACTATTACAATATCTGTCCCTCTCCCCTCCTCAGTAACTTTGCAGAGTTTGAAATCATTTACAGGAAACAGGCAATTTTTCAGTCAAATCGGCGACCATAACCAGCTTTATATTGTCGGCACTTACTCTGACGCTATAGAACGGGATATCTGGTTGGCAGAGAAAGGGACAACCTATATAAGCAGTAATGAGAAAGTTGTCACTGTCAATGTAAATGGTCTTATAACCGCAACAGGCGCAGGCAAGGCACAAATAACAGTAAAAAATGGCAGTAAAAAACTCGTTATTGATGCCATTGTCCAAATAAGATGAAAGGGCTCGATAAGAATAATAGGGGACGTTGCCAACATAAACAACATATGATAATATGGCGGCATGCCGAGACAAGCGAGACTGGATGCAGTTGGGGTGCTCTATTTTACCTTATATACTTTTCTTCTCTGACCCTGATGTTTTGACCCAGTGACGTGTCACCCCCAATCGGGTATTAGTCCACCAGCATTTCCCTGATAACTGATTTTATTCTTTTAACAGCGCTTTCGTTAATTTTGCCAAGTTTCTTAACAAGACGCCTTTGGTCAACTGTCCTTATCTGGTCAAGGACGATCCACCCGCGTTTCCCCTGGAATGACACCTTGACTCTCGTTGGATAGTCATGAGATCTTGTTGTCAGGGGAGCGATCATAACAGTCTGAATGTTCAGATTCATTTCATCGGGAGAGATGACCACGCACGGCCTTGTTTTTTTAAGTTCATGCCCGATTGTCGGGTCAAGAGATATCAGAAACACCTCGTACTGCCTTACTTCCATTCCCAACCCTCCAGTTCAGGCTCTATCTTTTCGTCCAGCAACAGGGCATCTTCTTTTCGTTCATGCATCATACTGAAAGCCTTTCCCCAGCCGTCCCGAGGTTTGCTCCTGATAGGCTTTATGACTATCATATCTTTTTCCCTGACAAGTTCCACCTGTGTTTCGATATTGCATTCCTTGAGCATCACCTGCGGAAGCCTTATTCCCTTTGAGTTTCCTATTGATATCACACTAGCCTTCATTGATTTCGCCTCCATCACAGTGTTTTGTGTAATTATAATGTAATTACCTCAAGAAATCAATGCGTAGAAAATATAGGGGACGCTTCATAATATCTCTTGACGATAATATCCAGGTGAGATAATATATAGAAAATGATCAAATCATTCAAGAGCAAGGAGGCCGAAAAATTGTTTCAGGGCCGGTTCTCCTCGAAATTACCGCAGGCAATACAACGTTCTGCCGCAATAAAGCTTGAAATGATTAACGCGGCAACCGTTTTCGAAACACTGCGGGTACCGCCGTCCAATCACCTGGAGGAATTACACGGAGCCAGGAAGGGGCAGTACAGCATTCGCATCAATAAGCAGTGGAGAATTTGTTTTACATGGAAAGGCAGCGATGCCTTTGATGTTGAAATCGTCGATTACCATTGAGAGGTGAGAAAAATGAAGAAACGTGATTTTCCTCCGATCCATCCAGGCGAAATTCTGATTAAGGAGTTCCTTGAACCCCTGGGAGTCAGCCAGTACAGGCTTGCCAAAGACATAGGCGTTACACCGCGCCGAATAAATGAGATCGTGCATGGTCGTCGCGCAATTTCTGCCGACACAGCGCTGCGTCTCGGTCATTTTTTCGGTATGGAAGCACAGTTTTGGCTGAACCTGCAGTCCCGTTATGATATGGAAGTCACCCGTGATCAACTTCAGGAGAAAATCAAAAAAGAAGTTCGTCCCTTCTCACACGCTGCATGAGCTGTGAGGAATACCGTTCAGATGAATGGGTGCTGGGTTCCTCGACCTTCATAGAAGGGATTTTGCGGGAAGCTGAAAGGCAGGAAGAGAAGAAAAGGGAAGAGGTAACCTTAAAAACACTGATCAGTCGTATCGCTGAGGACAGGGATATCAGTGAAGAATCAATGACCAGTGCGGGGAGAAGCAGGAAAGTGACGCAAGCGCGGGCGGCGCTGGCATACGTCTGGCTGAGATACCTTGGCCGGGCATTTTATCATATCACGACTACGGGGTCATATCACGACTACGGGGTCATATCACGACTACGGGGTCATATCACGACTACGGGGTCATATCACGACTACGTATCACGACTACGGGGTCAGACTTGACTATTGACATTTGTGAGACCAAAGGGACGTTCGATTCAATGAGAATTATCGGAGCTCCACATTGCTCGCTCCATCCCCTCCCGCAACGCAAACCCAAAAGCATAGCATAATTAGCTAAAAAAAGAACCTGTCAGTTCTGACAGGTGACATGCATGAAATATATCACTATCATGACCAGGTGAAACGGATAGTACATAACCTGGCACAGACCTTTATCGCGGTCATGCTGTCTGCGGTACCGGTATCGTCCGCTGCCGGTGCGATTGATCAATTTGCCGCCAAAACAATTGGTGATCACGGGAACGTCACGGTCATGGAGGTGACGGGCACTTATGACGAAAAAACCCCCGACGGCACCGTCAATGCCGGACCCCGGCAGATAATCTCAAAGGAGTTCTACCGCCTTCATAAGGATGAATATGACTTCCTCGTCATCTTTTCGAACTTCAATTTCAGGCTGTCGGACGGAACGATCGCCTTTTATCTGGGGGCCAGGAACGACACACGGGGCATCGGAAATGAACTGTTTGATAGTTCGCTTCTTTTCGGCAGCAGCAGGCTCCAGGGGACGATCGACATGGGAAATATCGCGAACCTGTCGATGGTCCCTACAGATCCGAAGTTTCAATTCACCCTCGACACGATCAGCCACGAGATGATGCACCGCTGGGCCGCCTACGCGCGGTTCAGGAATCCCGACGGCTCGCTTAACACGGGACTGCTTGGCAAGGACGGCAGTCACTGGAGCTTTCTGCTCAGCACCGATGCATCGCTCATGTATGGTAATACCTGGCAGGACAACGGCAACGGGACCTTCACATCCGTTCGCGCAAGAAAATACTATAGCCCGCTTGACCTCTACCTGATGGGGTTCATTGACAAATCGCAGGTCCCCCCGATGCTGCTCATCGACAACCCTGATATCGATCCGAAGCGGGTATCGCAGGTGGGCGTAACCATATCCGGGACCCCCCGTTACATTACAATCGACGACATAATTGCTGCAGAGGGTGAAAGAGTGCCTGGACCTGCCGAGGCACAAAAGACGTTCAAAACAGCGTTCATTTTTATAACTGAACAGGGCACTTTTACCGGCGATGAAATATACGGTCTTGAAAATGTCAGAAACGGCTGGCTTACCCGATACTCGGTCCTTACCGACGGCGCCGGACTCGTCCAGGTGGCCTTATCACCACTAGACAATCTGCCGGTAAATCCAGGCGTCATTCCTCCTACAGTGACTCCGAGGACACTTCCGCCGAATATAGATGACGCCGTAACGTGGATAAAGAATGAGCAAAAGTCTGACGGAAGCTGGATGGATCTCGGGCAGACGGCAGAAAGGGACACGGCAGAGGCCGTTGTAGCCTTGAAGGAGTTCGTTGCTGCCGGACCCAACTATTCGACCGGCCTGCAGTGGCTTGGTGGTCAGTCGTCCGGTTCAACAGATTATCTGGCAAGGACAGCTGAGGCGCTGGCGGATGCCGGGCTGGACACTGCATCCCAAATGAGCGAGATTGCCTCACGACAAAACAGGGACGGGGGATGGGGAAGCGGAAAGAGTTTTGCCAGCAGCCCCTCTGATACCGGTCTTGTACTTAAGATGCTTGCTAAGACCGGCTATACCGGTCAGCCTGTCATAGCGAAGGCAATAGAATATCTTAAGGCAAAACAGAACCCCGACGGAGGCTGGGGCAACGAAGAAGGCAGCAGGGTGGAGACAACGGCGAACGTGCTCTTCGCCTTCAGGAAGTATACTGCAACCTATGCATTGGACGACCGAATAGCTTCAGGAAGTTCCTGGCTTCTGCAGCATCAGAATCCTGACGGCGGGTTCGGCAACAGTCCAAGCACGGTCTATGATACCGCGCGAGCGCTGCTGACCCTTGCCGAGCTTGATATTGCCAAGGACAGCAGAAATAGGGCCATAGGGTATATTCTCCAGGGTCAGTCCGGTGACGGCAGCTGGCGGGATAGCCCCTATCAGACGGCCCTTGCAATCGAGGCCCTTTACAAGGCCACCGTCGATCCCGATTTGGCGGTGAAGGCCAGTGATCTTAGTTTTTCACCGGCGACGATCGCGTCACTTCCGAGTAATGTTGTCCTTAGCGCGAACATTGCAAACCTCGGAAGGACGGCAGTGCCTCAGGCCAAAGTTGCCCTTTATGAAAACATCTCCGGATCTATGGCCAAGCTGGCTGAACAGACGGTATCTTTCCCCGGCAGATCGACAGTGACGGTATATTTCCCAATATTATTTGACGACGAGAGCAGCCGCACGTTTTATATCATGGTTGACCCTGATAACCTTGTGGCCGAGTCTGACAAAGCAAACAACACGGCTTCAAGGAATCTTCAGGCAGAGGCCGGCATAATGCCTGACCTTGCAATCACCCCTTCAAGCATTTCATTCGTCCCTCAAACAATCGCGGCCATTCCATCAACACTTGCCATAAATGTCGATGTTGCCAATTTGGGTTCATCAACGGTTCCACAGGCAAAAGTGGCGCTTTACGACGGGGACGTCTCCGAAGCAAACAAGATTGCTGAACAGATCGCGGCATTCCCCGGCAGGGGAAATACCACAATATCCTTCCCTGTAGCCATCACAGACGGACGTGAAAGGGTCTTTACCGTGGCTGTCGATCCGGGCAACCTCATCAAGGAGTCTGACAAGACCAACAATATGGCGGTTCAGCGAATCAAGCCGGTTGCGTTCACAGAGCCGGACCTATCAATCTCTTCAAACGACATAACCTTTGCGCCTTCGACGATCGGGGCCATCCCATCCACCGTCACCATAAACGCGAGAATAGCCAATTTCGGTAAAACTGCGGCGCAGAGCTTTAAGGTGGCCCTTTATGAAGGAGTGGTATCGGACGCAAGCAGGATCGGCGAGACAACTGCTTCGGTCCAGGGCGAAGATTTCGTTGTCGTGAGCTTTTCGACCACGGTAAATGACGCCAGTGATCATAAATATATAGTGTCCGTTGATCCCGATAATCAGGTCCCGGAGTCCGTAGAGACGAACAATACAGCCTGGAATGTGCTTAAAAACAGTCTTGTCTATGATTTCGAGGTGCTGCAAGGTAACCTGTCAGCTTTACCGAACCCGGTCGATCTCGGGCAGGATGTGACAATAAGCGCGAAGATATCAAATAAAGGCAGGCAGAACGCCTATAGCGTGCATGTACGATATTATCTCGACCTGCCCGGGGCGCCTTTGGATATCGCTACGACCACCGTGGATATCCCGGCAGGCGGGTCGGTCAGCGATCAGGTTACCTGGAAGACGAGCAGGCCCGGTCCTGACCTGCCTGTTACTGTCCATGTCGATCCCCTTTCCGAGTTTATAGAAGTCACGAAAGCGAACAACAAGGCCGCAATATTGCTGACAGTAAACGGCCCGACCGATCCGAACCTGACAGTCTCCTATAAGGACATTGTGATAACTCCGAACCCCGCACAGGAGAGGGGCAACGCGAACATCTTGGTGCTTGTGAAGAATGAAGGGTTCTCGGCAGCGTCAAACGTTCTGGTGAACTTTTACGAGGGAGTGCCGGGCGTCGACGGCGTGCCTTTGGGCTCGCAGACGATACCTTTGCTGAATGCGGGGGATAGTGCAAGAGCGTCGATCGATTGGGTCGGCATAAAGGATGTTGGGAAAAAGATCATATACGTTAAAGTCGATCCGGATAATGCGATAAGCGAGACAAGCAAGGACGACAATACGGCATTCCTGACCCTCCAGATCCTTACACTGCCGGACCTGGCGATCTCGACCAATTCCATCGTATTTAACCCCGTTGCTCCGAAGGACGGCGACCCCGTCAGCATTAACGTGACGATCAAGAACCTCGGAGAGCAGAGCGCCTCCAACGTTCTTGTGAAGGCGTATGAAGGCAGCACAGTAATCGGGTCTCAAACCATCTCCGGAATTACCGGCAATTCCCAGGCAGCAACTTCTTTTTCGTATGACACAAACGGGAAGAACGGGCCCCACCAGATCACGGTAATAGTCGATCCCGACAATACGATAGTCGAACGCATCAAGGAGAACAATACCGCTTCGAGGACCTTCGGCATCCGGGATGCCAAACTCTGGGTAACCGAGCAGTATATCTCTCCCAATGGAGATGGTATAAAGGACAGCACACAGGTTTTCTTCGGCCTCGATGCTTCGCAGACAGTAAGGGTCCTCATTGTCAACGAAAAGGGCGAGACCGTAAGGACGTTCAGCGGGACAGACCTTGAGAATGCCACCGGAGGCAACGTTGTCTGGAACGGGCTAAACGACAACGGCTCGGTCGCTGCCGACGGCCAATACCATATCAGGGTGACGGATATGAACGGAAATATCCTCGGAAGCCTGCTCGTCACGCTCGACAACAACCGCTCGCCCTTGAGCCGGGCACTCGGCACAAAATACCTTCTGAATAGTAACCTGACCTGTAAGCTGCCTGATTTCAGTGAATGGAAGTGGCTGCCCAGTGAGAGCGGAATGATCTTCAGCATAAATTATGCAGATGCAGATGCGGACGCTTCGGGATATCCGCCAGGACTATATTCCATGGCCCCTGACGGGGAAGATGTCATCCGCCTTGTACCGGACAACACAGTACCCTATGAATGGGCTATTGAAGCGTTCGATCTCTCGCCCGACGGGGAAAAGATAGCATTCATAGCAAATGACAGACTGTGGGTGGTTAATTCTGATGGGAAGCAACTGACGATGCTTGATGAACCCTCAAGCGGTATATATGACGTCAGATGGTCTCCTGACAGAAAACATCTTTTATATACTGTAGGGCAGATCCGCAATCAGCAGGGATATTCAGCCTATGAACTCTGGATAGTTAATGCGGAGACTAAGGCAACGACGAAGATCGACTGGGGTTTTCTGACTTTCGGGTTGGGGGCTGCCGAGTGGTCGCCAGACGGTCAGCATATCACCTACCTGGCATTATCGGACAGCATGCTGCAGCAGTACCGGCAGGTAGACGAATTGAAACTGTCGGACCTGGCGGGCAACAAGTCGGTCATTCATACCTTTGACAGGACAACATCGTATACGCAGATGTACTGGCTCGACAGAGCCAAAATAGCCTTTCAGCATCCCTCACAGTCCAATCAGCTATGGGCGTATGATCTGACCGGCGGAGGGCACCATCTCTTTATATCTGAATATCCCGATCAGGTCGTTCAAAACCCCGACAAAGGAGGCATCACCTACAGGGAAAGACTGAATGATAGGAAGATCTATGTGAGGACTGTTAATGCCGAAGGCTCGATATCGACGCACTATGAAGCGTCGGATCTGCAGGTAAACAGCGGTTCGGGCAGTACCGGCAACCTAAGCAATTTGATATGGTCTTTTGACGGCAGGAAGATTGCCTTTGCCGACATGACATATAAGAAGATTGATAAATGCATATATGAGCCTGCCCTGATCGCTCTTGACGCTCCGTCGATGAAGAGAAATGGCCTTAAAATATTTAATTCAGAAGTTGCTTATGCTCAGGAAGGCTATCCGTACAATTCCGACTGCGCTGACCCTAGTAAGTATGCGCTCAATAACGTCGAAAGCATAGCGTCATGGCTTCCGGATAATGAGAACCTGCTGCTTCTTGATAATAAAGGGTACTTCGACTTCAATACCACGACGGGTGAAAAGGGAGGGTACATACCTATTGACGGAGTTGAAGCAGTGTCACCCGCCGGCAGGTATATAAATTATTATCGTGACGCAGACCCTGCCGGTATCTGTTATGGCAGGGGATGGCCGGATGTATGGGCGATCGGGTCGATGCTTAATCTGACCGCTGACCTGAGAATAAATAAGGAAAGATCCCTGATCAGACTGAAGGGGATCGCCGCAGATCTGAATTTCGAAGGATACAGGCTGGAGTATTCAGATGCAAAGACCCCCGATAACTGGAACCTGGTTGGGCCACCATCTGATATGCCGGTGCTCAATGATCTGTTTACGACATGGGTGCCGCCCCATGAGGGAGCTTTTTTCCTGAAACTGACCGTCTGGGACAAGGCCGGCAACATCGCCATAGATAGAAAGAGGGTTTCATGGGGGCTTTCGGCAGCCATTACGAACCTGTATAAGACTAGGGAGATATTCTCCCCCAATGGAGACGGACTCAAGGATACGGTGGAACTCCATTATACGGTCCTTGAGCCGGTACATCTGGATTTCTTCATTTATGCTGAAGACAATAGTATTGTCAGGACGCTCAATCGGGATCATACGTCTCACATGGATGACTTTATTACATGGGACGGAAGGGATGAATCCGGCAGGATCGTTCCTGACGGGAAATATACGATCAAGTTGTTTGACTATGAATTCTTTGTCGAGGTCGATAATACCCCGCCGGACGCAAACCTCATGTTGACCCCTGTCGTACTCGCTAAAGACGACGCAGGGTACCCGGCTGTTTCTTCAGAATTACGCGGCCATGCTGTTGACAGGAATTTAAAAAAGTGGGCAGTCGAATATGGCGAAGGCCTTAACCCTTCCCAGTGGGTTTCGTATGGGTGGGGAGTTTTTCAGTTGACCGATACCGACCCGCTGGGGAATCCCCTCCTCAACCCTCCAACCGATGTGTTACTGGAGGGATACGTTAATAATGGGTTGGAGTTCCTTGTCGGGAAGAAATTCAGGGTTGTTGCAGAAGACGCGGCAGGCAATCAGCAGACTGCGGTTACGGATATGATCGACGAAAGATTGTTTTTTAATGACTGGGATGGCACTTCAATCATTGATGAGGTGCCGGCGCATCTCCTGCATCCCGGAAGGCATATGCTTGGAGGGCTGGAGACGATACAGAATCCGGTCCATGCGCTTTATGTTCAGTACAGCCAGGAATATGATCTCAAAAAAGGAGGGTGGATAAACTGGATAGACAGTGAGCCCAAGCTCGACCCGGCATCGGGGAATTTATTCATAGAATGGGATAACAGTCTCATAGATTTCAAGCGGCTCTATGCGATCCGCCTTAAGGCGATCGACGATAAAGGTGTTGTATTTTACTCAAACATCATGCCCGGCAAGGAGAGATACGGTCTTCAGGTTGGCTGCAGCAGTAACATCGACAAAGGCGTTCTTGTCCTGGAGGGTAATATCTCATTGTACCAGCCGTTTAAACAACTGAGGTTCCAGGCCAAAAGCCAGGACGATTCACACTTCGCCCAGTGGACTGATATTGAGCTTTTGTATGGTGAAGCCGGTGGTGCTTTATTTGGGATCAAGGTTCTGCCTGATCATGGGGTCGAGATTCCGCAGGGTCAATTTGTGGTCGGGGCCGACAGCGTTGTCGGTATAGTCATGAATCAGTTTAGTCCGCATATGCGATATACGTTCCGCATGGTGGGCACGTTTGAAGACGGTACCGAGAAAGAAACCATTGAGGCTCCCTATCCGCCCAAATGCGACGCGGTTGTCCTTGGGATCTCAGTCAGTTATAAGGACGCTGATGAGTGCCAAATGATTTCGGGGAAGGCATCAATAGGCGCAACGGCAAGTTATAGTAGCGCCGTTGTTTCGCCGATATCTCTGAAATTATATCTCAATGATGTATTGGTGGCGAACCCGCTGGAGAATCTGGATACTATCTCCATGCCTGAGGGAACCCATCCAATCAGGGCAGAGTTCGAGTATATTGACCTGTCCGACGGAGAGGTCAGGATGGCAAAAGCTCAGGACAGGCTGATTGTTGATCGAGCTCTGCCTGCTGCTGAGATAACCTATCCCACCAAACCGTTACGTATCTGTCCTGTGAAGGTTCCTGACGTTAAAGGCGATTGGTTTGGTCTTCCGGTAGAAGGCATTGCCTCAGATAATATGGCCATGAAGCGATATGAGCTGTCTTACGGCATCGGGGAGAAGCCGTCTGTATGGATCCCGGCAACGACGCAGGTAAAGGGGAAAAAAGTTCCCATAACCGGCGACCGCCCTGTTGCGGGGCGTCTGGGGATCTGGGATATCACAGATCTTAAGGACACGGATTATTCGTTGAAGCTCAAGGTTCTTGACGTTGCAGGCAATGCTGGCTGTTATACGACCAACTTTGTCGTGGACACGTTGATCGAGGTCACGGGGCTGAATTCCGACAGACATATTGTCTCCCCGAATGGCGACGGGACAATGGACGATGTTACAGCCAGCTATCAGATAGATGAATACGCCACGGTTGCTGTTAAGGTATTTAAGGCCTCCACGCACGCCGACGGCTCTTATGTCCTTGACTCGACCCCTGTCAGGACTATTGCCTCTGGGATTCAGCATTTAGGGGGAGCGGGCACTATAGTGTGGGATGGCATGGGTGATTCCGGCAGCGCCCTGCCGGATGGATCGTACGGGATCGCGGTCATCCCGACCGATACTTGCGGCAATACGAATATGAAATGGGTGCTGGTTGAGGTTGACAATACTCCGCCGACAATGGTTATTACCTATCCGCGTTCCACCGATCCTATCGGTAATGTTGTTGAAATCAGAGGGACCGCTAATGACCCTCATTTTCTGTCGTATTCCCTTGAGGTGGGCGAGGGAGACATCCCCATTGCCTGGCTCCCTATTTCATCAGAAGCTTCCCCCGTAAATTACGGGATCCTGGGTATCTGGAACACCTTCGGACTTCAGGGCAGGTGGACGCTGAAACTTTCCGGAGCCGATACGGTTGGCAATAAGAATGAAACAAGTGTCAGCATCGATCTGGGCACAAGGCAGGATCTTATAAAGAACCTTAATGTTCTCCCGAAGCTTTTCTCCCCCAATAACGACAATAGACTTGATACGACAAATTTCAATTATAATCTTACCGGTGCCCACAGCACGAAGATCGAGATAATCGATTCGAGCGGGACGGTCAGAAAGACGTATGCGACAACCGCACCGTCCGCCGGAGCATATATGTACCTGTGGGATGGCCGCGACAGTGCAGGTATCCTGGTTCCTGACGGTGCCTATATCATTAAACTTACCGCTGCCCTTTCTTCGAACCCTTCAGTGACCCAGACAGAGACCGTTACCGTTGTTGTGGATACGACACTGCCTCTCATAGATATCAAACAGCCTATAATCAATTCATATATCAAATCCAATGCCGTTACAGTGTTCGGCACAACCAGTGATGTCAATCTGGCGGAGTATTCCATCACTAATACCGGGGAAACCGGTACGGCGCCTGTCGATGCTGCCAGCCAGAGCAGGGGGGACTACGTTTTTGGAACACTTAACGATCTCCCTGAGGGGACCTATGCGATGAATGTGAAAGCGAAAGACCTTGCCGAAAACTCAAGCGAAAAGAACATTCCTTTTACCATCGACAGGACACCGCCGAAGGTCACGCTCGATGCTCCGAAGGACAGAGAGTTCTACGGTAACATCAAAAACGTCATCAACGCGACGGGCGGCATAGTGGAGAGGAACCTCGAAGGATACAGTCTCAGGTGCGGCCTTGGCGACAATCCGACACTGTGGACGGTATTACAGAGCGGGAATGCAGTACCCGTTAACCCTCAGCTTTTCAGTTGGAAGGTCGGAAAGAACGATGCAGTTCCTGATGGCCTCTATACACTTTCACTTTATGCAAAGGACAAGGCAGGCTGGGAGCGCGAGGCGAAGGTCAAGGTTACAATAGATAATACCCCGCCGGATGTTTCCATAGCTTCGCCTAGAAATGGGGATTATGCCAAGGCTGCAACAGATATCAGAGGCACGGCCTTTGACGCCAACCTCCTGAAATATATCCTGGAAATCTCCGCCGGCCCATGCGGAAGCGCCTTCAAATGGGCCCCGCTTAAGATTGCAACCAATTCCGTGAAAGACGGGTCCCTCGGTTCACTTCAGGCCCTGCCGCCTGACGGGAATTACTGTCTGAGACTTACCGCCCTGGACAAGGTCGAAAATAGCTCGATGGTCATGACGAGTGTGAAGATTGATACCACGCCTCCTGCTTCACCTGTGCTTTCCGGCAAGGTGGAGAACAAAAAGGATGCGAGACTTACATGGACCGCCAGCACGGAGTCTGACCTCGCGGGCTATGACCTCTACCGGGACGGTCAGAAGATCAACTCGACATTACTCAAAGATGCCTTGTATCTTGACCAGAGCCTGAAGGAAAATGTTTATGCATATGTTGTGAAGGCTATAGATCTTGCGGGCAACGAGAGTAAACCCTCAAATGAGATCAAACTCAAAATCGATCTCACCGGGCCCGACGCAGCGATCCGGTCGCCGCAGGACGGTGCAAGGATCGGTGGCATAATTGACATCAAAGGTACCGCATACAGTATCGACGATTTTAAGGAGTATCGGGTCTTTATAGGAGTCGGCGAGGCTCCGTCTTCATGGATGCTCAGCAGGACATCCCCGCTTTCTACATCCTATGGCATATTGGCCCAATGGGATACCCTTGGTCTGCCCGAAAATGCCGTCTATTCGATCAAACTCGAGACCGAGGACCTGAGCGGCAATATCAATACAGACCAGATCAAGGTGGTGATCGATAACCTTCCTCCTGCTCCACCGGTGCTTGTCACGGCGGTGCCGAACGGTTCGGATGTGACTCTGACATGGAATGCCAACACGGATACTGATCTTAGCGGATACCTTCTGTACCGCAACGAGCAGCTTGCCAATGTGGCAGGCATAGTTGTCGGCAATCTCAAGCCCTACCTCATGACGGCTACGGCATACCCCGACAAGGCCCTGCCGGACGGAAAGTATAAATACTACCTGATAGCTATGGACCGGGCAGGTAATATGAGCGGCCAGTCAAACGTGCTTGAGGTGACTATTGATACCCATCCTCCGCATACGATCATTACGGAACCTCGGGATAAAGCGAAGTTCGACAGGAAGACCATGCTGAAGGCAGAGTCGCCGGACAACGATATTGCAACGGTCAAATTCCTCTATAAAAAGGCTGTGGACACGACCTGGACAAACCTGGGCGACCCTATAACAAAACAGCCTTTCGTAACATTTATAGACCCTGCAGCCCTTGCTCTGTCATACGCCGATTATCAGATCATGTCAGTCTCGACTGATATGGCGGGGAATGGTGATCCGTCTCCTGCATTCATCACCCTTACCTATACTGACGTGACACCTCCAGCTACAGTTCAGAACCTGAAGGCCGCGACCAACGGGCAGGATGTTGCTCTGACCTGGACGGCAGATACCGCGGCCGATCTTGAAGGATACAGCATTTATAGAATATCCGGAGGCTCAAGGACGAAGCTCAATGCTGCGAAGACCAAAGAAATATCCTATCACGATAGGGGTCTATCCGATGCTACATACACCTATGAAGTCACGGCATCCGACTTAGCCGGCAATGAAAGCAAGGCCTCAAACCAGGCCATGGCCCGGGTGTATGCGCCTGTTATTACTCAACCTTATACGCCTTCCGACAAGAGTGTCATACAGCTTCAGTTCGAGAATGCAACTCCAGGTTCGTCCGTTGATCTGTTCAACGATAGCGGTTCGGGACCAGTGTCACTGGGAACTACTCAAGCCGGTACGGCCGGAACACTTACGTTAAATCTGTCCCTGTCATCCGGCGAGAACAGGTTAACCGCGAAAGCAACTGATCAGTCGGGAAACATAAGCAGGGGTTCGGACATGGTCATGGTTGCCTACAGCATGCCGCCTGCTGCGCCGACCGGACTTGTCGCAAGCGCACAGGGTCATGACGTTGCGCTTACCTGGAACGCTAATGTCGAAACAGACATTGCCGGATATAATCTATTCAGGAACGGCGAAAAGCTCAATGCCCCTGCAGCTGTTGCCGCCTTGACCGGCAGCGCCTCTTCATCCTATTCCATCTCTCCGGCTGAAAATGCACTGGACGGGCAATGGTGGACCTACTGGAGGTCTGATTATGGCTCTGTGCCATTCAACCCTGTCTGGTACGAGATCGACCTGGCATCAAGGGAACTGATAAACAGCTTAAGCATCCAGTGGCTCACAACGAACGTCGGTAAGGATTACGAGATCCAAGCATGGTCGGGCTACGCATGGATACCAATCCATAAAATGACCGGAAACACGGTGACCACGAATCATATCGATATCAAGCCGTCCTACAGGACGGACAAGTTGAGGATCCATATTACAGACACGACAGATAAGGAATATTACAAGCGGGTCGATATATCCGAGATCACGTTGTTCAGGGACGTTCAGCTGATCCAGCCGACATACAACGATCTTGCGATTCATGACGGCGCGTATTCATATGCCGTGACCGCCGTCAATTATTACGGCTTTGAAAGCCCTCTATCTGCTGAAGCAATGGCCGAAATCGGGGATGTTACGCCGCCTGCTATACCGCTAAACCTTTCTGCCACTGTGAGCGGGACCGATATCAGCCTGAACTGGACGGCAAACACAGAGGCCGATCTTGCCGGTTACAATCTTTACAGATTTTCGCCGCAGGGCTGGACCAGGCTTAATACGGGCCCCATACTTGATACGACGTATATCGAGACGGGGCTGCCTAACGGAACCTATAGATATAGACTTGCTGCGGTCGACACTGTCGGCAATGAAAGCCTGCCGTCGAATGAGGCGACCGCTGTTATTAGTGTGACTGACACGATCGTTCCACCAAAACCGGCGCTTTTCTACCCTACCGTGGCAGGGCTTCCAATTGTATTGCAGAAAGGCAAGACCGATGTCATCGGGTTTGCCGGGGCGGGCTCTACTGTCACGCTGTCCAGGTCCGGGGTTCCAGTTGGCACCACAACAGCCTCGGCTAGCGACAATATCAGCTCAGTCTCTATTGAAAGCGCCTGGAGCTATGCATCGCCCTCACCGGATGGCAAGACCCTTGTCAACGTCGACAGCTATAGTTCAATCTGGGTAAAGGACCTTGCAACGGGACAGATAAGACAGGTAACCCCATATGGTTATGCCCCGGGTTGGTCTCCTGACGGCAGCAAACTTTCCTATGAATACTACGAAGACAGGAATGGGTTTGGGAACTTCTTCATTGGTGTCTACGATCTTGCAACTGGAGTAGCTACAACTCTGGTCAATGAAACGAGCGAGCCATTTGTCGACGAGTTTGCCGTCTCATGGTCATCTGACGCGAGCAGGATTGCCTTTGTCAGATATGAGGGGGGTTCTTATAATGCATGGGTCAAGGATTTTATATCCGGAGCGCTTAATCAGGTTACGAGCGGTCCTGAGCCTTATTACCCTAAACTGGCACCGAACGGAAACAAGCTCGCTTATATAGACTCGGCAACAGGAATTCTTTATGAAAAAGATCTCAGTACTGGAGAAATCATCCTTGTTGCTGAGAATCAGGACGACGATAATGTCAAATGGTCTTTAGACAGTAAAAAGCTGCTGTTTATCGAAAATGATGGACAGAGAACCGATCTGTACCGTTACGATGTAACAACTAGGAACAAGGCCAGATTAACGGTGACGGATACTACTGAACTTTTTGCATCATGGTCACCTGACGGAACCAGTATCATTTTTGGTCAGAATGAAAGCGACGGGAGCATCTCGGTCAGAATGATGTCCGCGGACGTCCAGGATAGCGGCAGAGCTCTCCGGCAGAATATGCCTGGTCTCAATAGCCTCTCGTGGTTAAATTCAGGAGATATTTTCTTCATGGACGGACAGGTATTAACAATTTTACGGCCCAAAGGGTACTTCAACTTCAAGGACATTCCTCTTGATGCTGGGGAGAACCTGTTCAATGTTGTAGCAACCGACTCATCCGGTAATCTCAGCCAGCCCTCTGACGAGATCTCGGTCATACTGGAGACAAGCCAGCTGCCGGACCTTGAAACAACAACTGATGATATCTATCTCTATCCCGCAGTACCCCTGGCGGGGCAGACCTTGGCGATAAATGTCGTGGTCTGGAACAGGGGTCTGTTGGCGGCGATGGATGTTCAGGCAGATCTGTACGTTACCGATTTTCAGGGGAATATGTCGCTGCTTAAGTCCGTGGTTATCCCCAGTATCGACCCTGAGTCAGCCGAGATTGTGGGTGCTAATTGGGATACTACAGGTAAAACCGGCGCTGCTCTGGTGACTGTTGTCCTCGATCCTCTCGGTAAAATATCGGAAGTGACGAAATCGAATAATTATGCAGTGCTGGACTTTGTCATGGTCGATACAGAGGGAATTCAGATGACGACGTCGTTGAATTCCGATCAAATGCAGGCAAAGAAGGATTTACGTGCGGATATCTATATTGTCAATAGCGGGATACGCAAGACCGGAAACCTTGAGGTCTCGGTCGAGGACGAGCGCGGCTATCTTGTATCTGTGCTGTACTCCGGTGGCATTGATCTTCCGTACGGTTATCAGAGGCATCTCGACCTGACCTGGAACTCCGGTTCAACCTTTGCCGGTCCCTATAGAGTGCATTCCTTGTTGAAGGACACCTCAGGCGTTTTGGCCGAAAACGTCGTCTCATTTACCATAATGCCCGATATCGCGGTGAAGTCCTCAATCGTTACCGACAAGGCCCAATACGGTCCCGGTGAGAACGTTTCATTGAGTTATACCGTGGAGAACAGCGGATCAAACTATATTGTCCCTGACATGAAGGCTACGGTGAGGATTCTGGATCCTCTCAATAAAGAGATGTTCAGGGAAGAAAAAGATATTGTCAACACACTGCCGGGCGCGGCAAGTAATTTTAACGCGATATGGAACGCAGGGCTGAACGTGCCCGGTACATACACGACTGTTATCGATGTGTCGATGAACGGAAATGTCGTATCAACAAACTCCGCAAAATTCAGCATCTCTGCAAAGGCAGAGATTACCGGAGGCATAAAAACGACGCCTGCAGCCGTTATCTATGGGAACCAGGTAGTCATTGACTACTCGGTTACAAATGCGGGAAACAGCGACAGGACAGGGATATTGTTAAGAGTCCTCGTAATGGACCCCGCAACCCAGGCCATTGTGAATTCGTCTGACGAGACCATTGACCTTGTCATGAAAGGGACCCTTTCGAGGCAGACCGTGCTGTTGACCCAAGGTCTGGGCTTGAAAACCTATGTCGTAGTGCTGCAGGACGTTTCCCCAAGTATTACAAAAACCTTGGCGAACACCTCCTTTGCCGTCATTGACGGAGTTCCGCCAACGATCGGTATTAATTCCCCTGCTTCGGGCGCATATTTCAATGCGCAGATCGACCTTACGGCAGTCGCTGCAGACGACATCTCCGGCATCGATAAAGTGTGGTGGCAGATCGACGGAAGAGGGTGGAAACTATTGCCGGTCGCAGATACCCAGTCCGGCAGGTATTCAGCAGCTTGGACGCCGATAAAGGCTGATGAAGGGCCGCATACGGTAAGTTTCAGGGCCGTTGATAGATCCGGGAATCAATCCGCTGCCGTCAGCGCTTCCTTCACGATCGACCTGACCCCTCCGGACTTGGCCATATCGACTCTGTCAGACGGCGCTAATACGAATAACTCAGTGCTGAATATAGCTGGGACAGTGACCGACAATTACGGAGTGCGCGAACTCTTTGTTAACGACATCGCCGTGCAGAACAATTCCGATGGGACATTCAGCTATCCCATAATTCTCAACGATGGTCCGAATACGATTAACGTAACGGCTCGGGACTTAGCCGGCAACGAGACGCAGGACGCCAGGACGATTAATCTGGATCTGACCGCTCCTGTGATAACGATACTTACGCCGGCGGACAACATTAAGACGAAGCAAAACCCAATGGATTTATCCGGCATGGTCGATGAGCAATCGACGGTAACAGTCAGGATCAACGGGGCCGATCCCGTCCCTGCTGTGCTGGACGGCAACAATTTCAGCCTGTCGATAATACTGGTTTATGGGCTTAACACCATAGAGGTGACTGCTACAGATCTTTCAGGCAATACATCTTCCGCGAAGAGGACCCTGACATTCGATGACAGGACCCCAGAGCTTGCGGTCACCGACCCGGCTCAGGATGTCAAGACGAACACGCCGGATATGACTGTCAAGGGAGACGTAAGTGATATTTCGACAGTTGCCGTTACGATAACGATGGACGGCAACACATATTCTCCTGGCATGGCTGGTGCGGGGTTTGAGCTGCCGATCAGATTTACGACGGAAAAGCTCTACCAGATCTACGTTAAGGCAACTGATGAACTCGGGAATGAGACGATAGTACAGAGAAACGTTATATATGATGCAACAGCCCCAATGGTGACTTTAGACACAGTGACAAGCCCCACGAGTATGGTAAGCCAAATAGTGACTGGCACCGTTGAGGCAGGGGCATTCGTCAGCATTGCATGTCCGACAGCGAACGTCGGCATAGTCTCATATCCTACGCCCGAGACATGGTCAGCAATATTGTCGAATATGAGCGAGGGGATACATGTGATAGAGGTTGCTGCCACTGACGATGTCGGCAATACAAGCCAGACTGTCAGGGGGGAGATAGTTGTCGATCTGACACCTCCTTCGGTAACTATTGCGGCGCCGGTAAGCGGAACTACTCATAATGGCAAGGTTGACCTTATCGCAATTGTATCGGATAGTGGGTCTGGTGTCGAAAGAGTCGAATACCAGATCGACAGCGGTGACTGGAAACCTCTGCCCGTGTCGGATGCTGCACAGAACAAGTATTCGACCGTCTGGGTAACTGTCCTTGCTGATGAAGGGACACATACCATCAACTTCAGGGCAGCTGACAGGCTAGGCATTATGAGCAGCCCGATATCAACCACCATCACTATAGAAGTTTTATCCGGCACTATCAAGGCGACACCCGATCCTGTATCAAGCGGTCAGGAGGAGACACTTTCGTACAACATAACGAACGCCACAAGCGGGGATATCCCGGGTCTGACCGCCAGGATACTGATACTTGATCCCGATACCGGGGTGACTAAACAGACTTACGACCAGGTACTTTCCATCCCGGCAAACACGGCTTTCGCCGGCAGTGTAAAGGCCCCGACGAAAGACCTTACACCAAAGAGATATAACGTCGTTCTTCAGGTCGCCGGCGCAGGTCTGCCGCTGCCCAACAAGGAGCTCTCAAGAACGACATTTGAAGTTAAAGCAGCGCAAAATCCGGGCATCGAGATTGAAAAGACGATGCCAGATGTCAGAAATGTGCTGGTCTGGATCAACGACGAATGCCAGTCCGAGACCGGCACAAGGTATCCGTCAGGGTATTTCGGCAGCAATACAGAAGATGTCGGATGCCTGGAAAACAAAAGAGATAGGCTGTGGCTAAATGATTCTAACTCTCAAGAAGGTGATTCAGGAGACAACGAAGATTCCTCAGGAGCTGATAATGATTGCAGAACGTGCACCAGGCGCGACCTTGTCGATAGGGTCCTGAGCGAATCGGCCACGAGTCACGCAATCGTTTACTCGGCGCAAGACTTCCAGTATGAGATAAGAAACCCATATTACACGGATATTTTGATCCTCGGCAATCAGTATCCGCTGGAAGACCACTCTTGGGAAGAACTAAGGGAGAAGGTCAATATGGGGGTAGGTCTGATATCTTCACTATGGATAAAGCAAGCAGCTGATGAGAAGAATGCGCCAGAAAACACGATGCTGGGATGCCGATACAAAGGGACAGTGCCTGGCAGGGATCATGAGATCCTTACTGTCCCGAGTCCGGTGACCGGGGCTGGCAGAATTTATTCGAAGGGAATAGCGGAAAAAATCGAAGCCCCAAAAGGGGCTGTCGTTGCCGGCTGGCTTGAAGATGGTGCATGTGACGATGGAAGTAGATATGATTACCGGATAAATTGGCATACCGAAAACGGACCGAAACCATCGTGCGAGAGCCCTGCCATTGTTCTTAGCGGGTATGGCAAAGGAAGGACGGTATTTCATGCCTTTGATATCGGGAAGACCTTAAATGACAACACGTATTCCCAGGTAGCAGCCCTTATACAAAATTCACTGTCATACGTTCACAGCGTCTCAGACAGCAGCACCTTCGGACCACGCAGCCTTGTCCCCATAGAGATTCGCATCAGGAGCCTCGGCAGCGCCTTCGACCTTAAGGTTTCAGAGTCCTATCCGGCGGGAATCAAGATATATGATCCGACCACCGGCGCGTGGATCACTGCAAACCCATGGATCAACCGCCTGAAACTCGGGGCGGGCGAGACAGCGGCGGTTCTTTATTATGCCCTTATGCCAGACAGTGGCGGTACTTACACATTAAAGACCGACATAAGCTATCTCGAAAATGGTGCATACATTCCGCTCAGGAGTATTTCCAGGGACCTTGTGGCCAAAGACCTTAAAGCCGCCCTGTCGGACGTATTACGCGCGTTGGACGAGCTGGATGCCAGGGATAGTTCGGAAGTAATCAGCGCCAAAAGGATGCTTCAGCTTATGCTCCGGCGCGGCTCAAAGACACGGCAGGCTATGGAAACAAATATTCGGAGCATACTGGCGGCCATAGATTCCGTGATAAAGGTCGATTCCGACACCTCTTCGGTAAGGGCCATGCTGGATGAGATCCTTAAGGGTCTGGAAAGCAGATATTACTTTGCGTATTAGTTAGGCTAGAAGGTAAATTGACATAACATAACAAATTTGTTATATTGAGCATGTGGACGATTGAATATGATACCCGGGCGGAAGAATGGCTTTGCAGCCTTCAGCCTGATATCAAGGCAAGAATATTGAGAATTATTGACATGATGCTGGCTCTTGGTCCGATGAACATACATGAACCTTATGTGAAACATATTGAAGGCTACAAAAAGCTTTTTGAGATCAGGGCAAGGGGAAAAGACAGCATCGTCCGAGCCTTTTATTTTACTATGACAGAACAGCGGATTGTTATTTTGCACGGGTTCACAAAAAAGACGCCTAAGACACCCAAGTCTGAAATTGAGATTGCGCTTAAGAGGATGCAGGAGGTTTTAAATGGCAAGACTTAAAAGTTTTGATAAGATGCGGAAGAAATGGCTGGAGGATTCCCAGGTTAAGAAAGAATATGACTCAATGGGGCAGGAGTTTCAGATCGCCATGGAGATTGCTCAAGCGAGGCTTCATGCCGGAGTGACACAGGCAGAACTGGCCCGCAAGGTCGGTACGAAATCAACGGCAATTTCGCGGCTTGAGTCGCCTCATTATGGCAAAGCCTCGCTTTCTATGCTCCGGAAGATCGCTGGAGCACTTGACTGTGAATTACAGGTTCGTCTGGTACCGAAGCATTGATATGAAAAAAGGAAAACTTAAAACGACAAAATGGGATGTGGTCAATTATTTAAAGACCGAGGAAGATATGTCGTTATATCTGGAGGCGATGATTAAGGAATCCGGCGGTGACCCGGCATCTATAGCAGTAGCTCTTGGAGATATTGCCCGAGCCAAAGGAATGGTGAGGGTTGCAAAAGCAGCCGGTCTTAACAGGGAAAGTCTTTATAAGGCATTATCTCCTGACGGGAACCCTGAGTTTGCTACAGTGATAAAGGTCATGAAGGCCCTCGGGTTAGAGTTGCACGTTAAGGCAGTTGCATAAACCTAAAAGTATTTGATCGCGAGAAAAGTGACACATGCGCAGTCCATCTCGTAACTACTTGATATTTAAGTGGTTACGAGATGGACTGTACATACTCACCTTGCTTTGGCACGCTCCTTTCTGACACTCCGCTTCCTCTATATTCAATGGGTCGTTTGGCACTGTGGATCTTTTTGATTTTCTACTCCCCCTGAAATTATGTATACTAAAACTAATTACTGTTGTGCAAGGGGGCACTATGAAACTCAGGATGTCACGCCGCAGTTGGGTTGTTCTATCGCTCTGTTCTATTTTTTTGGCCGGGCAGGCTGCAGTCTCATCTGCCGATTACCAGTTGATCACCAAGGACGGCAAAACGTTAACCTGGGAATCATTTGAGATCGATGATGGCAACTACTGCACCTGGAAAAAGAACGGCAAGTTTTGCCTGCCGCTGAGCGACGTCAAGTCCGTTAAGGAAATCACTGCTAGCAGTGACGACCGGGGGCCCAGTCGCGCTTATCAATCAGAGCCTGCCCAGCAATCAGGTCAAAAGAGGGGAGTAATGACCAAGTCCGTTAATCAAGGAAGCGTGGATGGTCAAAGTTCTTATGTCGGTCGAGGCGGCTACGGTCGTGGGGGCAGTACGTATCACAGCTACGATGCGAACAGCTCTAACACGACCTATTCGACAGAGGTGGATGCCTCTGATATGAGGCGGATGGATTATGAGGCAGACGCTGCCAGGATCAGGCAGAATGACCGGCGTGCGGCCATGGAGCAGGAAAGACAGGCAGAACTGAGCCGCCAGCGCGCTGCAGATGAGCAGAGAAGATTGGAGCGGGAAAGAAGGGATCAGGAAGATATGGTGAGAAGGCAGAGCCGGAGGTGGTAATTAGCCTATTCTCGGGTCGTTATGAGTAAACTTGTCTGCTATTGTTTCGGTTACTCAGAGGCTGATATTGAGCAGGATGTGCAAAGCCACAATGGTCATTCATCTATCCTTGAGAGGATCAAGGCTTCAAAGCAGGCTGGTCAGTGCCGGTGTCCTGAAACCAACCCCCTTGGCAAGTGATGCCTTGCTGATGTCCACCGTGTTGTGGACGGGGCTATCAGCAAAATGAAGGGAACCACATAACACTTATAAGGCCCCCAGCTGTCAAGAGAAAAAACGGTCCTAATCAGAAATAGGAAGAACAAGTTCCATTTCCTTATTTTCGTAAAATTGCCAGTCAGCTCCGACTTGGTTTCCACA
>SCQH01000041.1 GCA_004321925.1 Nitrospirota bacterium
CTGAAATTTCTTGATTTCAGGGCTGTGGCGGGTGATGAGACCCTGACCGAGTCGCTGCGCGGTCATATCATGATGCTGGTCAAGAGACAGGATGAATTCCTTTCTCGCATGGCCACCCTGATAGCCAGAAACAGACAACCCTCAGGAATTCTGAGGGTGTTAAGACTCCCGGGTCATCTCTCACTGGAAAAGACCGTCGATATTTCTGCCAGCGGCCTCGAACCGCTGACTGATGCGGCGAGACTCCTTGCCCTGGCTCTTGCGGTCCCGGAAAGCACTACGAAAGACCGCATCGTTGCGGTAAGTAAAAAGGATCCGGGAGTTTCACGGCAATGCGACGAGATGTCAGAGGCCCTTGAACTGCTGCTGCAGCTTCAGATCCGGCATCAGGTTGAACTTTTTGGGAAGGGTGAGGTCCCTCATAATGTCATCGAATATGGGCGGCTGAGTTCTTCTGAAAGGCATCACCTGCGGGAAGCCTTTCAGGCGATACACAGGATCGTCGACAATATTGCGGATCACTATCGTCTCAGGCTGATAGGTGTGTAGCATGTCCGGATCTGTTTTTGCGTTTGTAAGGATATTGAGCAGTACGAAATATTTAATTATGGAAGGAGGATGCAAAAGAACAAATAAGAGGTACCGGATTTACATGAGTATCTGATCGCAGCATCTTCGGTTTAATGTTTTCATGTTGAAAACATAACATGTTACGGGAGGTAACTATTATGGCAGTTGCAACAGAAGAAGTCCTCGAAAAAGCGCCACTAACAAAAGAAGAACGGATGGTCATCGTAGCCTCATCCGTCGGGACCGTATTTGAATGGTATGACTTTTATCTTTACGCGACCCTTGCTCCTTTCTTTGCCGCCCTCTTTTTCCCGAAAGGTAATGAGACCGCTGCTTTGATGTCGGCCTTTGCGACCTATGCGGCAGGCTTTCTGATCCGGCCTTTCGGCGCTATCGTTTTCGGCCGTATCGGCGACCTTATCGGACGCAAGTACACGTTCCTGGTGACCATCATCGTTATGGGTCTCGCAACCTTCGGCGTCGGTCTGCTTCCCACCTTTGAGGCCATTGGATGGGTAGCACCAATTATCCTGGTCACCCTCCGTCTCTGCCAGGGTCTTGCGCTCGGCGGTGAGTATGGCGGTGCTGCAACCTACGTTGCCGAACACTCTGCGCACCATCGTCGTGGTTATAACACCAGCTGGATTCAGACGACGGCAACGCTTGGGTTCTTTCTCGCATTGTTCATCATCGGCGGCTGCCGGGTATGGATGACCAAGGAAATGTTTACGTCATGGGGCTGGAGAATTCCTTTCTGGGTCTCTATTATCCTGCTCGGTTTCTCGATCTACATCCGCCTCAAACTGCATGAATCACCGATCTTCCTGAAGATGAAGGCTGAAGGCAAGGGCTCCAAGGCCCCGCTTACGGACAGCTTCCTTCGCTACCCGAACAATAAATACGTTCTGCTCGCCCTTATCGGCGCAACCGCCGGCCAGGGTGTTGTCTGGTATACCGGTCAGTTCTATGCCCTTTTCTTTATGCAGATCACACTGAAGCTCGACTTCCTTACTACCTATATTCTTATTGGAGCCTCTCTGCTTCTTGGGACACCATTCTTTATATTATTCGGCTGGCTGTCGGACAAGATCGGCCGGCTCAAGATCATACTGCTGGGCTGTCTTATTGCAGCCGTGACCTACTTCCCGTTGTTCCAGGCCCTTACGCATTATGTGAACCCGGGTCTTGAAGAATTCCAGAACCGGACCAAGATCAGTGTTGCTCACGATCCTAAAGATGCGACCTTCAATCTTTTTGTCGGTCCGTGGTCCAAGTTTACCCAGGTTGACAAGGCAAAGGATTTCCTTACAAAACAGGGTATCAGCTTTAAGATCCTCCCTGCTGTTGCCGGCAAGACGATAGAGATAAGGATTGACGATACCGTGATCGACGGATGGGGCCCTGATCAGGAAAAACAGTTGAAGGAAGCTCTTAAGGCCAAGAATTTCCCTGAAAAGGCCGATCCAGCCAGGGTGAACTATCCTATGACCCTGCTGATCCTGTTTATCTTCCTTATCTATGTTACGATGGTGTACGGACCTATCGCGGCCTTCCTGGTCGAACTCTTCCCGACCCGGATACGCTACACCTCCATGTCCCTGCCGTATCATATCGGCAATGGCTGGTTCGGCGGTATGCTGCCGCTTACGGCTACAGCGATCGTGGCACTGAAGGGTGATATCTATTATGGTCTGTGGTATCCGATCATCGTATCACTCATTACGGTGGTCGTTGGCTTCCTCTTCCTGAAAGAGACCAAGGACCGCGATATTCACAACGTTGAACATGACTAGTATCACAATCCGGAAACAGCAGTACAACTGAGCATTATTGAACAAATGCTGCCGGCGGATGAGCTGCCTCATCCGCCGGACTTTTGTTGACGGCCTCTCATATGAAAACAGGATTATTTGCCGATATACATGCTAACCGTGAAGCCCTCGAGGCCTGTCTCAGGCATGCTGAGGCTAATCAGGTCGATGACCATATTTTTCTTGGCGATCTGGTGGGCTATGGGGCTGATCCTTCCTGGGTGATCGATACGGTCATGCAGTACCATGCCCGGGGTGCCGGCGTCATTCTTGGCAATCATGATGCAGCAGTTCTGAGCAAGCCGGAACTGACGATGGTCGAGGATGCCCGTCAGGCGATCGACTGGACCCGGCCTCGTCTGACCGATGACAACATGAAGTTCCTTTCGGGGCTGCCGCTGAGCATTGAAAAGAAAGACCGCCTGTTCGTGCATAGCAGTGCCTTTAAACCTGCAGACTGGAGCTATGTTGCTGATGTACATTCTGCCAGGAAGTGTTTTGGAGCTACGTTCAGCCGTTTTATTTATTGCGGCCATCTCCATCAGCCGTTATTGTACCACCAGGGCTCGACAGGGAAAGTGGTCCAGTTCACGCCTGTAGCCGGGGTTGATATCCCTCTGGGAATGTACCGGCGCTGGCTCGCGGTCATCGGTGCCGTGGGACAGCCCCGGGACTCCAACCCCGCGGCATGTTATGCGGTGCATGATTCGGGGAAGAATATACTGACGTACTACCGGGTCGGTTATGATGTAACTGCGGCAGCACGGAAGGTCCGTGAGAGCGGGCTTCCGGTCTGGCTGGGTGATCGTTTGGAGAGAGGGGTATAGTTCTTGACAGAATCTGAGCTCGGAAAAGGCAGCCTGCTGGGAGGTTTCAAGCTGGAAGAGAGGATCCATGCCGGAGGCATGGCCACCATCTGGAGGGTTGTCCGGCAGTGGGACACGATGCCGATGGCCATGAAGATCCCCCGCCTCAAAGATGGTGATGATTCCTCTTTTATCGTCTGTTTTGAAGTCGAGCAGATGATCATGCCGAGGCTCTCGGGGAGGCACGTTCCAAAATTTATCGCGTCCGGTGATTTCAGCATGCAGCCCTTCCTGGTCATGGAGCATCTGCCGGGGAAATCGCTCGATGTCCTGATGAGAGAAGCGCCGCTTAGTCCTCAGGAGATCGCGGTCATCGGGGCAAAGGTCGCACGGGCGCTGCATGATATCCACCGGCAGCATGTCATTCATCTGGATCTTACCCCTGACAACATCCTGTTCCGGAAAAGCGGTGAGGCGGTGCTTATAGATTTCGGTCTCTCACGCCATGAGCAGCTTCCGGACCTGATGGCAGAGGAGTTCAGTCTGCCGATGGGGACTGCCCCCTATATTTCTCCTGAACAGGTATTGGGCATACGAAGTGATTTCCGCAGCGACATCTTTTCCCTGGGAGTTATCCTTTACCGGTTAACTACCGGTGAATTTCCCTTTGACGATCCGAAGAGTATGGCAGGACTTAAAAGGAGACTTTACCTGGCTCCAGTCCCTCCCCGGGTGCTCAACAAAAAATGTCCCAACTGGCTGCAGGAGATAATCCTGAAATGCCTTGAAGTGGATTCGGATAAGAGATATGACAGCGGGGCGCAACTGGCCCTTGCCCTTGAAAACCCCTGCCAGGTAATACTTACCTCACGCTCTGAACTGGACAAGAGCGACAGCCTCTGGACCGAGTTTAAGCGCTGGATCCGCTATTCCCGATCCGGACCATCTCAACTGCGTTCAGTTGCCCGGCATCTTGACACTGCGCCGATAATCATGGCTGCAGTGGATATCTCGCCCGGAGCAGAGGCCTTGTCGGATGCAATTCGACATGTAGTAAAGCGGATCTATCACGGAGAGAGGAATGCCAGGATCACCTGTGTTACGGTCAGGAAGACGCGGCTCGTCGGTATTGACCTGGGACTGGATGAGGCCGGCAAGAATCTTTATGTGCAGTACCTCACTGCCTTGAAGCAATGGGCCCAGCCGATGGAACTGCCTGCCGACAGGGTCTCCTTTCATGTGCTTGAGTCGCCTGATGCTGCTATGGCGCTTATAAATTATGCCAAGTCAAACCACGCAGAACATATTGTTATAGGGGCACGCGGGAGTTCCATGTTGCGGCGCTTCCTCGGGAGTGTGTCTTCCCATGTTGTTGCGGAAGCCCCCTGTTCTGTGACGGTAGTGAGACTGCATGATACCGGGGATTCCGGCGTTACCAGCGACGGATATTCAGGACATGGTTAAGCAACCAGATGCAGGCAGGGCGTTACGGCAGACCGGGGAATTCGTCCTGGAGGCGTGTTAACAGGTTAAATCAACAATATAGCTGCAGTAAAAAAACAGAAATAAACAAAGGAGGAAGTACTTATGCTGAAATGGATCATCATCGCAGTGGTAGCAGCACTTTTTATCGGAGCATCATATTACATCTTGACACATGGTGGAGCACTCGAAATGCAGCCGGAACATGCGGTTGAAGCTCCGGCAAAGGCGCCCGGAACTGAAGCCCCGGCAAAAGCCCCGGCAGCAGAGGCACCGGCAAAGACACCGGCAAAGGCGCCTGCAGCCGAAAACAGGAAATAGCTGGTCAGGCTTTTTCGGCTGACTGCAAACCGGTCTGAACCGTTAAAATGCGGCCAGAAAGCTATTGATTATTCTTATGGATAGATTTATAATTATTATCGTTCCCGGGTTTTAAAAAGATCATCAGTATATACCTATTCTATATTAAGGAGGAGTTCAGTCATGTCAGATGTCAAGCAGATGGAAGTCTTGATGGATGAGAAGAGGACCTTTCCGCCGTCAAAGGAGTTCAGCGCAAAGGCTCATATCAAGAGCCTGGCCGAGTATGAGGCGCTCTATAAAAGATCGGTCGAGGACCCGGAAGGCTTCTGGGGCGAGATGGCGGAAAAGAACCTGACCTGGTTCAAAAAATGGGACAAGGTGCTCGATTATGACTTTAACAAACCGTATATAAAATGGTTCTCAGGCGGCAAGCTGAATGTTTCATACAACTGCCTGGACCGGCATATCACTACAGCGACCAGGAACAAGGCCGCGATTATCTGGGAGGCGGACGACGGCTCGTACAAGACCTATACCTACCAGCAGCTTTTCATGGAGGTCAACCGCTTTGCAAACGTCCTTAAGAAGAACGGCATAAAGAAGGGCGACCGGGTGACCATCTATCTCCCGATGATCCCGGAACTTGCCATATCCATGCTGGCCTGCTCCAGGATCGGCGCCATCCATAGTATCGTCTTCGGCGGCTTCAGCGCCTCAGCCCTGAGGGACAGGATTCAGGACTGCCAGTCATCGCTCTGCATCACCTCAGACAAGGGCGTCAGAGGCGGCAAGTTCGTACCGCTTAAGTCCAACTGTGATGAGGCGATCGAGGAATGTCCGTCGGTCACAAAAATGATCGTGGTCAAGAGGGGCGACGGCCAGGTTGCGATGAAGGAGGGCAGGGACGTCTGGTGGTCTGATGAGATGAGCGCCCCTGACATAAAGAATGTCTGCGAGCCTGAGCAGATGGATGCCGAAGACCCACTCTTTATCCTGTATACGTCCGGCTCCACCGGCAAGCCCAAAGGGGTTCTGCATACCACGGGCGGTTATGCCCTCTATACCAACCTGACCTTCAAGTATATCTTCGACTATCATGATGAAGATATCCATTTCTGTACCGCGGACATCGGCTGGGTCACCGGCCATAGCTATATTGTCTACGGCCCCCTGAGTGCCGGCGCCACAAGCGTCATGTTCGAAGGCGTCCCGACCTATCCGAACCCAGGCCGCTTCTGGGATATCTGTGAAAAGCACCGGATCAATATCTTCTATACGGCCCCCACCGCGATCAGGGCATTGATGAGGGAAGGCGAAAAGTGGGTAAACGAGCATGACCTTTCATCTCTCCGGGTCCTCGGTTCGGTCGGTGAGCCGATCAATCCCGAGGCGTGGATGTGGTACCACATCCATGTCGGCAAGGAGAAGCTCCCGATCGTCGATACCTGGTGGCAGACCGAGACCGGCGGCATCCTGATCACCCCCCTTCCGGGTGCAATGACCCTGAAGCCCGGGTCTGCGACAAGGCCGTTCTTCGGCGTCGTACCGAAGGTCCTGAAAGACGACGGCAGCTCTGCCGGAGCCAATGAAGGCGGCAAACTGGTCATAGAAAAGCCCTGGCCCGGGATGCTCAGAGGCACATACGGAGACCCCGAGAACAAGAGGATCAAGGAGGTCTATTTCTCGCAGTACGCGGGTAAATACTTCACTGGTGACGGGGCGAGGGTGGATGAGGACGGCGATTACTGGCTCATGGGCCGCATTGACGACGTCATCAATATCTCCGGCCACAGGCTCGGCACGGCAGAGGTCGAATCGGCCCTTGTCAGCCATGCCAAGGTTGCAGAGGCGGCTGTCGTGGGTTACCCTCATGATATCAAGGGAGAGGGCATATATGTCTATGTGACGCTGAACGCAGGTATCGAGCCCTCTGATGCCCTGAAGAAGGAACTGATCGGCCATGTCAGGACGGTCATCGGGCCTATCGCGACCCCGGACAAGCTCCAGTTCGCGCCCGGACTTCCGAAGACACGCTCAGGCAAGATCATGCGGAGGATCCTGAGGAAGATAGCCCATAACCAGGTAGATGAACTCGGAGACACCTCGACCCTTGCTGATCCGTCGGTCGTCGACAGCCTCGTCAAGGAGAGGCTGTAGACTGCAGAAGCGGAAGGCGATGAAGTAGACGTTACGGAATACGTCATTCCGGACAATTCAGTATCAAAGCGCAGGGGCAGGTGAAGCCTGCCCCCTGCGCTTATTTTTTTGCTGGGAGGCAGATGGCAATTTCTAATCTCAAGAAGGGCCTTTTCATTAAAGAAGAGGATATGGCGCAGAAGAGCGTTCAGGTTCTCATGACACTGCCGCCGGAGGAACGCGACAGCGGAGTAAAAGAAGTTCTGTATAAATTCTGCACTGAGAGTGCAGAGCAGTTCGTGCAGGGGGAGGTGCAGTGTCAGGGGTCGCCCTTTGCTGACCTGCCACGGGCCCATTTTTTCAACGAGATGCTGCTTATCAACTTATGGATGATCGACAAGGTCTTCAATAAATACAAACCTGAGCTTGTCGCAGGGATCCACCAGCACTACTCTGGCATGCCGCCCGATATGCCAGACAGGATTTCAGGCATGGCAAGAAGGTTTAAGACCTACCATAACGAATGGGACGACTATACAGGCCATCAGGACCTCTTCGGCATCAAGGCAGGCGGACTGCTTTTCAGATCAAAGAACGGCTATCCCGTCAATGAGGTCTCCTTCCGGATCATCTCCTATTCCGAAGAGTCTATAGCCGTGCTGAAAAAGATAAGAAAGGCTTTCCGGGAAGCAAAACTGATCGCGGCGCCCGATAATGCCTGAAAGGAAGAACGGCTTTGACCGCTGATCCGGATTGTGGAAGTCATGATGTTCAGTTTCTGTCAATCGTTTTTATGGCTATTCCCGCATGAAGACCTGATTATGATATAATAAAGCCTCGATCAATATGAAAATGTCGGGCATTTTCGCACACACAAGGAGATAATCTTGAAGTTAACAGCCCAGATGACCGCCGTGTTTGCAGCAATCTTCGCAACCATATGTTTCGGATTTGCGATAACCGGATTTATCGCCCTAAAAAGTATCACGGACCCGGTCCAGGCAGCTGATTCAAAGGGGTATGCCCTGTTCTGGGCGTTCCTGGGGACCGTTGTCCTGTTGTTCGGAGTCTGGGCGACATGGATAGTTCGGACAGAGAAGAACAAAGAAGAGTCCTGACAGATCGTTCGAAAGAATTCCGGCGTGGAGTGCAATGGATAGATTCATACTGAAAAAGGATGACGCAGTGCTGGTGCTCGTGGATATCCAGGAGCGGCTTGCGGTTGTCATGAGCGAACGCCAGAAGGTCGTTGAAAACTGCCTGCATCTGATCGAACTCTGCAGGCTTCTGGACATCCCGATCATCCTGAACGAGCAATATCCCAAGGGGCTCGGCCAGACAGTATCGGAGATCAGGGAGGCGCTCAAAGAGCACCAGCCTCATGAAAAAGTCACCTTCAGCTGCTGTGCCATGGGAACATTCCCTGAGGCCCTTGCTTCGACCGGGAAAAAGAAGGTCATCCTTGTGGGCATGGAGACGCATGTCTGTGTGCTCCAGACCTGCGTTGATCTGCTGAAAGAGGGGTATGCCGTCCATGCTGTCAGTGATGCGATATGCTCGCGGACAGAGGGCAATTACCGCACCGCCCTTGAGTATATGCGGGATGCCGGTGCAGTCCTCACCTGCACCGAGACCGTGTTGTTCCAGCTGCTCGAAAAGGCCGGGACCGAAGAGTTCAAGACGATCTCAAAACGGATCAAATGAACAGGCCGGCGGGCCTTTCACTGGTTTACCGGTAGGACAAAGATAAACCTGCTCCCTTTTCCTTCTTCACTTTCCACCCATATCTTTCCGCCGTGAAGTTCGATCAAACGCTTACAGAGGCTGAGGCCAAGCCCTGTACCGGCATACTTCCTGGTCAGACTTGTCTCTATCTGCTGGAATGGCTGGAAAAGCCTCTGCTGGTTTTTCATCGAGATGCCGATGCCGGTGTCGGCGACAGAAACTTCAACAAAGTTTTTGCCGGGTTCATAGTTCAAAGCTGATAGTTCACTGCTTACATCGGTGCTGCCATGAGCTATGAGCCATGAGATGTCCACCAGGCGCGCAGCGACACGCACACTCCCCCCATCAGGCGTAAATTTGAAGGCATTGCCTAAAAGGTTCACGATAACCTGTTTCAGCTTCTTCTTGTCAGCAGTAATGGTTGTTATCGTATCGTCGATTTCCGTCGTTGCTTTAATCGTATGTTTTAATGCCTTCTCCTTGAACATACCGAGAGAAGTCTCAATGATCTCTTTCAGGCTGACCATCCCGGGCTCAAACTCCAGCTTCCCTGCCTCGATCTTTGACAGGTCAAGGATATCGGTGATCAGGGTCAGCAGGTGACGGCCGCTCTCGGATATATCGTTGAGGAATTCCTTTTGCTTGTGCGTGACAGGGCCTGCCATGCCCTGCTGCATGATATCGGAGAAGCCCATGATGGCATTCAAAGGAGTCCTGAGCTCATGGGACATGTTGGTCAGAAAATCTGTCTTAGACCTGCTTGAGTAATCAGCCTCTTCCCGCCTCAGTACCAGTTCCTGGTTCACGCTATGAAGGTCCAGGTTTGCGTCCTCAAGCTTTCTTGTCCTTTCCTTCACCTTTCCCTCGAGCTCTTCAATAAGCCGCACATTCTCAATAGCAATTGCGGCCTGGTTGGCAAATATCTGGCATAGTTTCATCCTGTCGGGAGTAAAATAGTTGGGGCTGTAACTATAAAAGGTCAAAACTCCGGAACACTTGTCACGTGCATAGATAAGCGGTACCGACATAATATCAACATAGCCCCTCTTTTGTGCTTCTGATCTCCATTGAGCAAATAAGGCATCGTTAATATTTTCCTTGAAGATCGCTCTGCCCTTAATGGCCATACCGGTCGGACCCATACCTGCGGGGGAATCGTCCCAGGTGGCCCTGATCGTTGCAATATAGCCGTCCTCAAACCCGGCGTGCGCGACCGGAATTACCTCGAAATGTTCTTCCCCGATCACACCAAGCCATACCATTTTCAGGTCAAACACCGTGTAAATGATATTACAGATCTCCGCATAGATGTCTTTGAGGTTCGTAATGAGCATCAGGGAATCGGATGCCATGCTCAGGCTGGTGAGCTCCGTGCTGTAAGAAGTCAGAGCATCCTCAGCCCTTTTACGCTCGATGCCCAGGGCAATGACATCAGCCACCGATGCCAGCGACGACATCGTCGCTTCTGTGATCTGCTTGCGGCTGAACATCGCCATGACCCCGACCAGCCTGTCCTGCACGATCAGCGGATACCCTGCAAACGCGACCATTGCTTCTTCTATTGCCCATTGCTGATCGCCGACCTGGGGATCGCCGATGACCTGGTTGGTAAGATGGGGCTTACGTTCTTCGGCAATAAGTCCTATTTTGAACATGCCCACCGGCACGCGGCCGTGGGCTCCGTCGATATGAGTATACATCCCGGCGCTCGCCTGCAACTCCAGCACCTTATCTTCTTCATTGAGCGTCCAGATCCGTGCAAATGCAGCATCAAGATGCTGCACCATGGCCTCAGAGCAGAACTGCAGGGTTGTTCGCAAGGCACCACCCCGGGTAAGGGCAATACCGATCTCTGCGCCTAAGGCAGCCTGATGGACCCGTTCGTTCAGCTCATTCTGAGCCTGCTTGCGCTCGGTTATGTCCTGATTCACGCCGTGCGTCTTTACCGTGCGGCCTTGGGCATCCTTCTCTATGCGGATATTAACGCTGATGTAGCCCGTAGAGCCATCGCCGCGGAGGATGCGATGATCCAACTGGCCCATGTAGTGCGGGTCTGTCGTCTCCAGGTTCTTCTGAATTTCAGCGCCGACCACGGCCCGATCCTCCGGAAAGAGGAACCGCTCGGCGTAACGCGCAGAGGGCATGACATAACCGCCTTCCTGCTCGGCCGTCGTGCGAAAGAGCGCATAGAACTGATCGTTGAACGTAAACTGATCGCGGATGACGTCATAATCCCATGCACCCAGCCGGGCAATCCTCAACGCCTCGGCCAGGCGGGCCTCGTTCTCCGCCAGCGAACTCTCCGCCAGTTTGCGCTCGGTGATATCCTCAAAAATAGCGACGAATTGCTCCCGGCGCGGGCTGTAGGCTGCGACCTGATAATGCCGTTTAAGCTCGCTCGAATAATTAATAAAATTGATCGGCTCGCCGGTCAATGCCACGCGGCCATAAGTATCGATCCAGTATGGTTCAGTACCCGGCATAACCTCAAGCACTGTTTTGCCGAGGAGATCTGCCGCACGGAGTCCGGTCAGCCGCTCAAAGGCCGGGTTGATTTTCAGAAAACGATAGTCAACCGGCTTGCCTTTCTCGTCACAGATGATTTCGTGCAAGGCAAAACCCTCGATCATGCCGTTGAAAAGATCGGCAAACAGCCTTTCACTCTCGTGCAGCTTTGCCGCCGTCCTCTCCCGCCGCTTTTCGTAATTCCAAATGCCCACGGTTGCAACGGTAATGATAGAGATCAGGACAATCAGGATCCCCATGAAGAGTTGTCTTGATTTTTCCCAATTTCTCGCCATGCTCTTCCCTATAAGAACGTCTAATTTCTCAGCATCTCCGAAAATCCCATCGAAAACAGCGTCAAACTTCTGATCGGCAGCCGAACCTATTTGGGATTTATCAGGGGCCTGCAGACGCTCCAAAGCGGTCGTTTTCAACGTCACAAGATTCTGCCTGATCGATTCACCGAGGGCGCGCAGCACCGGATCATGCAGCGGCTCGGTGATCCGGCCATGGTCGGTTTCTCCTCCGTTGAGGGTCGAATCGTTGAGTATTATTGCAGCATCGATATGCTTTATAATTTCCTTGATATCTGCCGTTGTATCTCCGCTGAGAGTCTCCTCTAATCTGAGATGGGCCGCTGCAACATTTATCTTTATGTCCATGATCGCATCGACAATAAGAGAATCGCCGTGCTGCTGCCTGCTGATCTGGTTGACCCATAGAAGCAGTATAATTGAGAATATACCGATGGAGAAAACAGCTGTCGGCAACCAGTACCATTGCCGCGACTTTTTCCCGACAGCCCCGATCGCCGCAGATTTCTCTTTCATCGTTCCCCCTGTATCACCGGCACTTTCTCTGTAAAGCTCGTCTGTTTCCGACGTGAAGAGATTGTCAAGCGCGACATCTGAACATTCATAGCGCAGGATATAAGGGACCTCGACATCATAATAGAAATTATATCATCAATGAGTGATAAATAAGCCCTTCCCTGGAAACAGTCAAACGGGGGGAAAATTGCATACCCACACTAACCGTGCTGAGTTCTTCGATAAAATGAGGAAGCAGTGCTCAAAAGCCAAACTACTCAGCGTAATTAGGTTATAATACAGCCTGAAAAGTAGTACGATATTACAATTTCTGAGGCAGGTTATAATTCATGGTAAAAAATGATGTCTGGATAAGAAATATGTCCGAAAAAGGGATGATCGAGCCCTTTAATGCGGATCAGGTCAGAAAAGGTGTCATATCGTCCGGTATCGGCTCATACGGCTATGACATGCGTATTGCGGATGAATTCCGGGTGCTGAGGCCCGAGCGGGTGGCGCTTATCGACCCCAAGAAGGTCGAAGAGGGCACCTTCGAGGACCTTAAGACCGATTTTTTTGATATACCGGCCAATTCGTATGTCATCTGCAGGTCCTTTGAATATTTCAGGATACCGCGCGAGACGCTGGCGATCTGTTTTGGCAAATCCACCTATGCACGAAGCGGGGTTATTGTGAACGTCACCCCGCTTGAGCCTGAGTGGGAGGGCTATATCACGATAGCGGTCTCCAACACGGCCCCTGTCCCTGTCAGGCTCTATGCGAATGAGGGCATCGGTCAGGTCGTCTTTCTCGGGGCTGACGAGGTCTGCCGGGTATCCTATGCGGATAAAAAAGGAAAATATCAGGCCCAGAAGGGGATCGTCATGTCAAAGGTGGATGAGAAGCATTCATGAACCTCAATGAGAAACTGATCGTTGCCCTGGATGTCGATGAATTGGACTATGCGATTGAAATTGTCGATAAATTAGGCAGTTATATAGATATATTTAAAGTAGGACTTGAGCTATTTACGATAGCCGGCCCCTCGATAGTCAATGAGCTGCATAAGCGCGGCAAGAGAGTTTTCCTTGATCTTAAGTTCCATGACATCCCCACGACCGTAGCCCGGGCAGGTGTCGCTGCTGCCCGGCAGGGGGTCTTCATGTTCAATGTCCATGCCTCAGGCGGACTCGATATGATGCGGCGCTGCAGGGATGAGGTGGTCAATGTCTGCCTGAAGGAGAATCTCAGCAGGCCCCGGATCATCGGGGTGACCGTCCTGACGAGCATGTCGCAGGACGTCATGAAGGCCGAACTCGGCATTCAGCACAGCCTTCATACCCAGGTGAGGCATCTTGCCGGGATGAGCCTCAAGGCCGGCCTTGACGGAGTTGTCGCTTCCGGACAGGAGACGGTGAAGATCAAGGGCCACTGCGGTGATAATTTCCTGATCGTCGCCCCAGGGATCAGGCCGACCTGGGCGCCGGTCGATGATCAGTCCAGGACCATGACACCAAAAGAAGCGCTCAGGGCAGGGGCTGATTATATCGTTATGGGCCGCGCCATCCTTAACCAGTCCAATCCGGTCAATGCCGTCGAACTCATTGCGCGGGAGATATCCGCCTTATGAGATCGCAGCAGCCGGCCTGACATCACCTTACTCAGGATCACGATAGATGAGAACCTTTTCCCCGATCGTTAAGGAGATCCCTTTTGAGAGCCCCTGCAAGATGTACGGGGCGCTCAGGACCCCCCGGAGCTTTCTCTTTGAGAGTGTAAAAGGGGCAGGCCGGATTGCCCGCTACTCCTTTATCGGCATTGATCCCTATCTTGAATTCAGGGTAAAGGATGGCACGGTTGAGATAGATGCCGGCGGCAGGAAGAGCATCTCTGCCCGCAAACCTCTGGAGCGGCTGCGGGAGCTGATCTCCTGTTACCGCCAGGCGCCGCTTCCGGGGCTGCCTCCTTTCCAGGGAGGCGCGGCAGGCATCTTCTGCTATGATTTTGTCCAGTATTTCGAACGGCTGCCCCATGCTGCCACGGATGACCTTGGCCTGCCCGATGCCCATTTCTTCATGATAGACCGGCTCATCGCCTTTGACCATGAGCAAAAGAAGGCCTGGATCATGGTCAGTCCGGGTGCGAGGGAGACCGTGCTCGGATTTTCTGATCCGGGCAGGACCCCTGAGACCGCCCTTGCAGAGGCGGCAGAGGTGCTCCAGGCCCTCGAGCTGAAGGTCCGTGCGATCCCTGCTCAGGCGGAAGTGAGTCCCCGTTCATCACAGAAGATCGATATACAGTACGATGTCTCAAAAGAGGCCTATATCAGTATGGTAAAAAAGGCGAAGGAGTATATTGCTGCCGGCGATATCTTTCAGACCAACCTCTCGCTGCGCGCCTCTGCCGTGCTCAGGGACCATGACCCCTGGGAGATCTATACGGTCCTCAGGGATATCAACCCGTCTCCCTTTTCCTGCTACTTCGATTTCGGGGAGTACCAGATCGTCAGTTCTTCACCCGAGAGGCTGGTGCGCGTCATCGATGGGCTCATCGATACCCGCCCGATCGCCGGCACCCGGCCGAGGGGAAAGGACCTCAGCGAGGACGCCAGCCTGAGGGCTGAGCTCCTGCTGAATGAAAAAGAGAGGGCCGAGCATATCATGCTGATAGACCTTGAGAGGAACGATATCGGCCGGGTTGCCGCGTATGGTACGGTCGAGGCGGATGAACTGATGGTGACCGAGGACTATTCCCATGTCATGCATATCGTCTCGAACGTCAGGGGCAGGCTTGCCCCCGGAAAGGACTGCTTCGACGTTGTCCATGCGGTCTACCCGGGCGGGACGATCACGGGCGTCCCGAAGGTTCGCTGCATGGAGATCATCGACGAGCTGGAACCCTTCAGGCGCGGCCCCTACACCGGATCGGTCGGCTATATCGGGTTTAACGGCAACATGGACCTCAATATCATCATCAGGACCTTTCTTGTCAGGGATGGCAAGGCCTATATCCAGGCAGGAGCCGGCATCGTCGCCGATTCGGACCCGGAGCAGGAATATCATGAATGCATCAGAAAGGCCGAGGCGCTCCTCAGGACGCTCGAACGGCTGTAATATGAAGGAGAAGAGACTACACGTATGATCCAGGTAAATAAATTATCAAAGGGCTACGGCCGCCAGACCATCTTCGACGAGGTCGATTTCATCATCAATCCGGGTGAGCGGGTCGGGCTTGTCGGCAGGAACGGGCACGGCAAGACCACGCTCTTTCGCATGATCCTTGGAGAGGAACACCAGGACTCGGGTACCATCACCATCCCCAACGGATACCGCATCGGTCATCTTTCACAGCATATCTCGTTCACCGAAAAAACGATCCTGAAAGAGGGCTGTCTTAATCTGCCTCATTCCGAGGACGGCACTGACGAGAGCTATAAAGTAGCGGCGATCCTCCATGGGCTCGGCTTTTCTACAGAAGATTTCGACCGGCATCCCTCCTCGCTCTCCGGCGGGTTCCAGATCAGGCTGAACCTCGCGAAGGTCCTGGTCTCCGAACCGAACCTGCTGCTCCTTGACGAGCCGACCAACTATCTCGACATCGTCTCTATCCGGTGGCTGACGAAGTTTCTCCGGTCCTGGAAAAATGAGCTGATCGTCATCACCCATGACCGGGACTTCATGGACGGCGTGACGACCCATACCATGGCGATCCACCGCCAGAAGATACGGAAGATCGAGGGCACGACCCAGAAGCTTTATGCCCAGATACTCCTCGATGAGGAGGTCTATGAAAAGACGCGCATCAATGACGAGCGCAAGAGGAAGGACGTTGAGCAGTTCATCAACCGGTTCCGGGCGCAGGCGAACAAGGCAAAGGCGGTCCAGTCCCGCATCAAGGCCCTGCAGCGGCATGAAAAGCTGAGCAAGCTCACAGAGGAAAAGACCCTGGACTTTGCCTTTCATTCGGCTTCGTTCACCGGCAAACAGCTCCTGAGCGCCGAAAATGTCTGCTTTACCTTTGACGCGGACGGTCCGCTCCTGATACAGGGCCTGGACCTCCAGATAGGGAAGCACGACCGCATTGCGATCATCGGCAAGAACGGGAAGGGCAAGACAACGCTCCTGAACCTCCTTGCGGGAGAGCTTGAGCCGGTAAACGGGACCATAACCCCGCACCCCCAGCTGAAGACCGCCTTTTTCGGCCAGACGAACATCAACCGGCTGAACCTTTCAAGGACCATAGAAGAAGAGATCATGGATGTCCATCCGGACCACAGCCGCGGCGCAGCCCGGAAGATCTGCGGGGCCATGATGTTCGAAGGGGATGCGGCGCTCAAGAAGATCAGCGTCCTGTCGGGCGGAGAGAGGAGCCGGGTCCTTTTAGGCAAGCTGCTGGTGAGCCCGGCGAACCTGCTCCTGCTGGATGAGCCGACGAACCACCTTGATATGGAATCGATCGATTCGCTCATAGAGGCGGTGGACGTCTTCAGGGGAGCTGTGGTGATCGTGACCCACAGCGAACTGGTGCTGAGCGCCATTGCCACGAAACTGGTCGTCTTTGACGGCGGAAAGATCACGTTCTTCGACGGCACCTATGAGGACTTCCTGAGCAGGGTGGGCTGGAGTGACGAGACGGCTGAGGCAGAGGACGCTCCCCGCAAGGAAGAGAGACAGAAGGGCGTCAACAAGAAAGAGGCAAGGCGGCTCCGGGCCGAGATCATCACCAACCGCTCAAAGACCCTCAATCCGCTCCAGAAAAGGATCGCCGAGCTCGAAGGGGAGATCAGCCAGCTCGAAAAGCGTGTCGACGAGGACACGGTCCGTCTCCTTAATGCCTCTGAAAAAGGCAATGTTTCTGAGATCAGGGACCTTACGAAGGCGATCTCCCATACCCGTGCTGAGATAGACAGGCTCTTTGCGAAGCTTGAGAAGAAGACCGCTCTTTTTGAGACAAAATCACGCGAGTTCGAGAAACTGCTCGGGGACTGACAGCCTGCTTGAACTGTCGGGGGAATATTTTTTTATAATACTACATGCAAAAAAACTTACTGAGGTGAAGAAACAATGACCGTACAGCAGATGGAATTCAAGACAGAGGTCAAGCAGCTCCTTGACCTGATGATACACTCACTTTATTCCCACAAGGAGATCTTTCTCCGGGAACTGATATCAAATGCATCTGACGCCCTCGACAAAGCACGCTACGAATCCCTGACCAACAGCAGCCTGCAGGAAAAGGCCGGGGACTGGACCATACGGATCATTGCAGACCGCGCCGCCGGGACCCTCTCTGTCAGCGATAACGGGATCGGCATGACCAGGGACGAGATCATCGAGGCCCTCGGCACGATCGCGCATTCCGGGACCAAGGAGTTCCTCAAGGCGATGCAGGGCAGCGAGAAAAAGGATATGCCCGAGCTGATCGGTCAGTTCGGGGTCGGCTTTTATTCCTCTTTCATGGTCGCCGACAAGGTCACGGTACTTTCGAAGAAGGCCGGGACCGACGGTCTGGGTGTTAGATGGGAGTCGACCGCCGACGGGGCCTACACCCTCGAGGAGATCGAAAAGAAGGAGGCCGGCACCGAGGTCCTCCTGCATCTTAAAGCGGACGAAAAGAAATATGCTGAGGAGTGGGAGCTCAGGGAGGTTGTAAAGAAGTATTCCGATTATATCGAGTACCCGATCGTCATGAAGGTGGAGCGGCAGAAGCCTGATGCCTTTGATAAGGAAAAGACAATAACCGTGGAGGAAGACGAGACCCTGAATTCACAAAAGGCGATCTGGCTGAAGGACAAGGCAGATATCACGGAAGATGCCTATGCGGAGTTCTATAAGCATCTGTCCCATGATTTCAACGCCCCGGCCAAGGTCCTGCATTATAAGGCAGAGGGCACCTCGGAATTCACGGCCCTTCTCTTTATTCCGTCAAAACTGCCCCTGGGGATATTCTATAAGGACTATAAGATGGGGCCGACGCTCTATGTCAGGCGGGTACAGATCATGGACCATTGTGAGGAGCTCATCCCCCCGTACCTGAGGTTCGTCAAGGGGGTCATTGATTCCTCCGACCTCCCTCTGAACGTCTCTCGTGAAATGCTCCAGTCGAACCGCCAGATCGGGGTCATCAGGAAGAACATCACAAAGAAGATACTCGATGCGCTGGCAGACATGAAGCGGGACGAATACGAAAAATATACCGCCTTTCACCGGGAGTTCGGCCGGGTATTGAAGGAGGGGATCCACTTTGATTATGAGCGGCGCGAGCAGATCGCCGACCTGCTGCTGTTTCCCTCGACCAGGACCGCGGCCGGGTCCTTTACGACCCTGCAGGACTATCTGTCACAGATGAAAGAGGGCCAGGAGGATATCTATTATATAACCGGGACCAGCCTGCCAGAGGTCCTGAAATCACCGCATCTGGAGGTCTTCAGGGAAAAGGAGTACGAGGTCCTGGTCCTGCTGGACGACATCGACGACATGATCATGGCGGGCCTGCGCGAGTATAAGGGCAAAAAGATCAAGTCGGTCATTAAGGGTGATATTAAGCTGGACGTCCCGGACGGGGCGGAACAGAAGAAGGCGGCGGAAGAATTCGAAGGTCTGCTGGCTGCGATCAGGGAGCATCTGAAGGCGGATGTCAAAGAGGTGAGGCTTTCCGGCAGGCTCAAGGACTCTCCCTGCTGCCTGGTCATGGACGAAAGCGGCTTGGACCCCAATATGGAGAAGCTGATGAAGGCCATGGGGCAGGAGGTCCCGGTCAACCTGAGGATCCTCGAGATCAACCCCGGTCACCAGCTTTTCGGGGTGATGAGGTCCATGGTCCCGGACGACCAGCGCAGGGAACTGCTCGGGGAATACATCGATATGGTTTACAATCAGGCGCTTCTGCTTGAAGGTTCGCCACTGAAGGACCCGGCAGGCTTTGCCCGGTCCATTGCTCGGCTTATGACGGAACAGGGAAGCAGGCGCCCCTAGCGCCTGCTTATTTTTTGAGGATCCTTTTTATCTTCTCAGAAAAGAGGTTCGGGGTCGTGGTTGCCTTGACCATATAGTCCTTGCATCCGAGACCGAGCAGTTTTTCTGCCTCTTCAGGAACGAACCTGGTGGTCAGGATAAGGGTAGGGACCGACTTGAGGTCCTCTTTTGACTGCATATACTGCAGTATCTTATAAACGCTGATGCCTTCCGTCTGCATGTCGATGATGACGATCATCGGCTTGGTAAGCTGGAGCGCCTTGATAGCCTCAGAGCCGTTTTCGGCCTCGATGACGCTGAAACCGTCATGCGTCAGCCGGTATTTATAGACTGCGCGAGTCTGCGTGCTGCTGTCTATGAGGACCGCTATCTTGAGGTTCGGTTCGCAGGTGCCTTTTCCGCTTATGAACCGTTTCAGGTTGATCCTGTCCTCGGCCGAAAGATTGATGAACTTTACGCCGAACCCGAACCCCTGCTCGATATGCCGCACCGTTCCCTTGACCGTCATTTTCCTGCAGTCGAGGTCGAATTCAAGGTTGATGATCTCCTTGGACTTGAACACATCCTCGGTCTGGACATACATACCCTCTTCATTGATATCAAAACAGTTGGCTTTAACGCTGCCATTGATGGTCACCGGCAGTTGTGTGAGAACTCTTTGTTTGACCCTGTCTTCCATAAGTACAGTATACCCCGATATAAGAGATTTTATAACTAAAAAAAATATTACTGATCAAGAAGGCTGTGATACCGCCTGCTGCTGATAATTATGAAATAAAATAATGCCAAATGCAAGCAAAAATAATCCATGATTTTAGCCGGTTACGACAGAAAGATGCCAAAGGTCTTAAGGTCTTCCGTCAGGGAGCACAGGGGGAGGCCGATGACATTGAAATAATCGCCGGATATCTTTTTTATGAAGAGGGAACCCCGCCCCTGTATGGCATATGCCCCGGCCTTGTCCAGTGGCTCCCCGGTGGCCACATAGGAGTCTATCTCCCTGCGGGTGAGCTCTCTGAAATAGACCTTTGTCGAGACTGCCCGGGTCACGCGGCGGCCATCTGAGGAATCGAGTATCGTATAGCCGGTTATCACCGTATGCACCCGGCCGCTGAGCAGGGTGAGCATCCTGGCGGCCTCCCTGGGTGTATGGGGCTTGCCGAGGATGGACCGATTGAACAGGATGAAGGTATCTGCCGCAATAACGAGTGCATTCTTATATCCCCCGGCAACTGCTGCGGCCTTCTCACAGGAAAGAAATTTTGCGAGCCTCTGAGGAGGCAGGGGCAGGGTCATGTCCTCCTCGTAATCGCTCAGGGCCACCCGGAATTTCAGACCGGTCAGGCCGAGCAGCTCCCTCCGGCGCGGCGACCCCGATGCCAGGATGATCTTTCTTGCCTGGACCGATTCAGACATGCAGCCCCGCAACATATCCGGAAGACCAGGCCCACTGGAGGTTAAACCCTCCGAGGTGGCCGGTGACATCGATCACCTCGCCGGCAAAGAAGAGCCCCGGAACCTTCTTGGCCTCCATGGTCTTGGAGGAGAGCTCATGCGTGTCTATTCCGCCGAGGGTGACTTCTGCCTTTTGATAACCTTCTGTATCTTTTGGTTCCAGCCGCCACGTATGGACCCTTTCTGAAAGAACCTGCAGTTCTTTATTAGAAAGCTGACTCAGGGTTTTTGAGGCCTCCACAGGTTCAAGCAGGGTGCGGACAAAACGCCGGGGAAGGAAGTTCGCAAGGGCGTTGGCCACGGTCATCGTCGAAGGCCTTTTTGAGATGATATATTCCCTGAGATCCGTCCCGGGGAGGAGATCGATAACGATGCTCTCACCTTTATTCCAGTAGAGGGAGCTTTGAAGGACTGCCGGCCCGCTTATCCCCCGGTGGGTGAAGAGAATGCTCCCGGTAAAGGAGCGCTTCCCGCAGAAGAGCGTTGCGTTGAGAGAAAGACCGGAAAGCTGACCGAATACCATAAGGTCAGCCTGCCTGAACTCAAAGGGTACGAGTCCCGGCCGCAGAGGGATCACGCCGATGCCGAATTTCTTAGCAATGGCATACCCGAGGCCGGTCGCCCCCAGCGTGGGGTAGGAAAGCCCTCCGGTCGCTACCACCAGCGAATCAGCGGTAAATCTGCCCCTGTCGGTCAGCACATCAAAACCATGCTTCCTGTCGACTGACAGGATATGGGCAGGCAAGAGGATCTCGGCGCCGGCCTCGGTGCATTCCTGCTGCAGCATCCCGATGATCTCCTCAGAGCTTTTCTCACAGAAGAGCTGTCCGTCCTCCTTTTCGCGGTAACGGATCCGGTGCTGTTCTACCAGGGCGATGAAGTCCGACGGTCCGAACTGCGACAGGGCTGATCTGCTGAAATGGACATTCTCTGAACGGTAGTTCTCAGGCCCTGCGTGGAGGTTGGTAAAATTGCACCTGCCGCCGCCGGAGACCCTGATCTTGCCGGCGCATCTCTTCATATGCTCAAGTACCAGCACAGCGCGCTTCCGCCTGGCTGCAACGGCTGCGCAGACAAGGCCTGAAGCTCCCGCACCTATGATAATAACGTCCTTTTTCATATGACAATGGGTACAAAGATGTGCTGATAATTATCATAAAATCTCCCCTCACCCCTCTTTGCCAACCAACAGTAGGTGCTTAAGCAAGAGGGGGAAGATACCTCCCTTTGGCAAAGGGAGGCTGGGAGGGATTTTACAATCAATGTCATTATTCTTATTTACTCCTTAACAACTTGCAGACGCAGGGTATGGTCAGGAAAATGGCTGACTTCATTATAATAGATAAACATCCTGATGAAAACAAGCCCGGAGTGCCCCGGTCTTGCTCTGTTTGCATTCTCGAATCGGCAGGGACTAAAATATCAATTGTCCGGTTAAGGAACCATTAATGTTACGAAAGGAGATAGGTATGAAAAGGATCATTGTTGCAGCCGTATGTGTCATGGCAATGGCAGGCACTGTCTTAGCAGAGGAGCAGGCAGCCCTCAAGACCCAGAAGGATAAGGTCAGTTACATCATCGGGATGGATATCGGGAATAATTTCAAAAAGCAGGGCATCGAGATCGATGCGGATATGCTGATGAAGGGGCTGAAGGATGTCCTGGCAGGCTCAAAGCCGCTAATCGCCGAAAAAGAGGCTGTCGATACCATGACCGCCTTTAAGCAGGAGTATATGGCAAAGCAGGCCGAGACAGCAAGGGTTCAGAGTGAGAAGAACAAGAAAGATGGCGAGGCCTTCCTGTCGGAGAACAAGAAGAAAGAGGGTGTGAAGACCCTACCGAGCGGCCTTCAGTACAAGGTCATTACCGAAGGGGCAGGCAAGACGCCGAAGGCCGCTGATACCGTGACGGTCAACTATCGCGGCACGCTGGTGGACGGCACCGAATTTGACAGCTCATACAAACGGGGCCAGCCGGCATCCTTCCCGGTGAAGGGTGTGATCCCGGGATGGGTCGAGGCCCTGCAGTTGATGAAGGAAGGCGACAAGTGGCAGCTCTACATACCTGCCAATCTCGCTTACGGCGACAAGAACGCCGGGTTGATCGGCCCCAACGCAACGCTGATATTCGATGTAGAACTTATTACCGTGAAGGAAACTGCTGCAGCACCGGCAAAATAGAGAGGCTGCCGGCGTATTATTCAGCCCAGGCCGGTCTTCAGAGGCGGGCCTGGGCTTTTTATTCCCGTAACCCCGGATCGTAAGAACAAATATCAGATCCAGGCTCTAACTTCTGCTGTTATTTCTTCTGCTGTTCTTTCTGCGCTTCTTTCTTGTAGATTGCATTCTCGACGATGATATCATACTTGTAGCCGGAGCCAAAATCCTTATCCTTAAAGAAGGTCCCGGTCATGGTCACCATATCGCCGACAACAGGAATCGGCTCGGCAGTGGAGGTTGTCACCAGATTATGCGTGCCCTTCTTTGCGTCTCCGGTCCCGTCCTGGATATGTACCCAGGTCCTCTGCATGATGCCCGGGGAGACCTTGACGACCTTTCCCTTTACGGTGACGTTCTTGTGCTGAAGGGTGGCCTTGTTCTTGAAGAGGTCTTCGACCGTATATGCATTAGCCGCCTCAGCCTTTTCGACCTTTATCTTCTCTTTCGTCTTGACCGCCTTGTCCTTGCTCCCCGTGGGTTTGGCCTCAGCTGCGGCTCCGCCCGGTGTCACAAGGCCGTCGCTGAAGACGATCCTGTCGAACTTGCGTTTAAGCGTCTTGCTCTCGAAATCCTCCATAACGGCGCCCGGCTTGAAGGAAACAACCTGCCCCTTGGTGATCTTTGCCTCGGTGACGGCAACCCAGATCTTCTCCTTCCCGCTTTCGAGCTGCACATAGGTGTACCCGCCGCTGTTCATCGTCTGGACAACCTTCCCGGTGATGGCGGCCGGTGCCTGGGGCTGGGCCGCAGACTTTGACGGCGCTGCTTTCTTCGGTGCAGCGAAAGAGATTCCGGCTGTTGTCAGGCAGAGAGACACCAGCAAACATACAATAAACCTTTTCATGAATTAAGCTCCTTAAAGTTATTAACTGCCCATACGAGTCAGTATTACATGAGTTTATTATAAAAGATTCAGGATGATTTCCACTATTTTTTCGGCAGGCTTGCACTATAATAGTGCAATGAAAAAAGATACCATAGTCATAACCTGCGCCAAAGGGATCGCGCCTTTCCTGAAAGAGGAGGTCCTCGGGCTGCAATTGCCGGTAAAGTCAGAATCCGTCGCCGGTATCATTACCGAGGGTGATATGCATGATGCGATGCGCCTGAACCTGCATATCCGGACCGGCCACAGGGTCCTGCTGCTGTTGAGGGAATTCAGGGCAGACGGGCCTGACGACCTATACCGCGAAACGGCCCAGATCAGATGGGAAGAGTATATCGCAGCAGACGGATATATTTGTGTTACCTCAAGCGTCGACAACGCAAGCATACGCGATTCGCGGTTCGCCAATGTGAAGGCTAAGGATGCGATCGTCGACCGGTTTGTCCGCACGAGCGGCAGGAGGCCTGACTCCGGACCTGAGAAGAACAGGACCGTGGTCTATGTTTATTGGAAGGACTCCTACTGTTCGGTCTACCTCGATACCTCGGGTGAACCGCTCTCGCGTCGCGGCTACCGGAAGCTTCCCTTCAGGGCCCCGATGCAGGAGACCCTCGCGGCTGCCGTTGTCATGGCGACCGGCTGGGATGGAACCATTCCCTTTGTCAATCCCATGTGCGGAAGCGGGACCCTCGCCCTTGAGGCTGCGCTGCTTGCACTCAGGCGACCGCCCGGCCTGCTCAGACTCAACTTCGGGTTCATGCATATTAAGGGGTATGACCGGCAGGCATGGGAAGAGATCAGGACCGAGGCAAAAAAGGGGATTCTCAAGGGGATCCCCGGAAAAATAATAGCCACGGACAGAGACCCCCAGGCCCTTGATGCTGCGCGCAGAAATGCCGCGACAGCCGGGGTGGATCATCTGATAGATTTCAGCCAGTCTGCCTTTGAAGACACGCCGGTGCCGGCCGGAAACGGCGTCGTGCTCCTGAACCCTGAATACGGGGAGAGGATGGGTGACGCTGATGCCCTTGCTGTGGTATATAAAGGCATCGGCGATTTCTTTAAAAAGAGATGCCTGGGATACCGGGGGTATATCTTCACCGGCAACCTCACCCTTGCCAAGAAGGTGGGGCTGAGGGCAAAAAAGAAAACGGTATTCTTTAACGGCGACATTGAGTGCCGCCTTCTGGAATATGAGCTGTATGAAGGCAGCAGGGATAAAAAGGCGTAGTCTCCGAAGTAACATCACAAATAAGAAAGGTTCCGCCATGGCGCATAGACAAAATATAAATAAGAGAATGAAAGACAGAGCGGTCTGGGACCTGACCTCGCTGTTCGCATCGGATACTGATCCCCGCATCGAGGGGAACCTCAAGCAGGTGGAGCAGGCCTGCTCACGTTTCATTGACCGATGGAAGGACCGGAAAGACTACCTGATCGACCCGGCCGTGATGAAGAAGGCCCTCGACGAATACGCTCGGCTCAGAAAGGATTTCGGCAGTGATGGCGACGCCGGCTATTATTTCTGGCTCAGGACCCAGCAGGACATGAACGATCCGCAGCTCAAGGCGCGCTTCAACACGATCGAGGATTTCAGCCGCCGGCTCGAAAACGACCTCCAGTTCTTCCATCTCCGCATAGCAAAGATCCCGCCGGCAAAGCAGAAGAGGTTCCTTGCTTACAAGGCGCTGAAGCCTTACCGCCACTATCTGTGGCGGATCTTCGCCGAGGCCCGGTATCTCCTGACAGAACCCGAGGAAAAGATACTGAACCTCAAGTCCTCGACCTCATATTCAAACTGGGTGCGGATGACCACGGGCTTTCTTGCGAAGGAAGAGAGGCTGGTGCTCCTTGAAAACGGTAAAAAAGGCACAAAGACCCTGTCCGATATAGCGAGCCTGATGAACAGCAAGGACAGGAAGGTCCGGGACTCGGCAGCGGCCGCATTTAACAGTATCCTCGAAAGGCACCTGGATGTTGCCGAGGCAGAGATCAATTCCGTGCTGGCCAACAAGAAGGTCGATGATGAGCTCAGGAAGATGTCCCGGCCGGACCTCTCACGGCATATCAGCGACGATATCGACAGCGGGATCGTGGATGCCCTGATCGGGACAGTCTCCCGGAGGTATCATATCGCATCCGAGTACTACCGGTTAAAGGCCGGACTGATGAAGATGAAGCGGTTGAGATATCATGACCGGAATGTCGAATATGGAGAGATCAATAAACGATATCCGTATCCTGCCGCCTCAGCGCTGGTCCATAAGGTGATGGCCGGTCTTGATCCCGCATTTGCCCGCATCTACAGCCAGTTTGTTCAAAACGGCCAGATCGATGTGCATGCGCGCAAAGGGAAGGGCAGCGGTGCCTTCTGCACGCATCATCTCCTCTCTCAGCCCACCTACATCCTTCTTAACCATACGGATACGCTGCATGATGTCCTGACCATTGCGCATGAGGCCGGTCACGGCATCAATAACGAGCTTATCCGGGAGAGGCAGAACTCCCTGAACTTCGGGACCCCGACGTCCACTGCAGAGGTGGCCAGCACGTTCATGGAGGATTTTGTCCTGCAGGAGATCCTGAAGGGCTCTGATGATGAGGTGCGGCTTGCGATCATGATGATGAAGCTCAACGACGATGTGTCGACGATCTTCAGGCAGGTCGCCTGCTATCAGTTCGAGCAGGAGCTCCACACTGAATTCAGGGCAGCGGGCTACCTGTCGAAGGACCAGATCAACAGCATGTTCCGGCGGCATATGGCGGCCTATATGGGCGATCATGTCGAGCAGTCCCCGGGGTCCGAGTACTGGTGGGTCTACTGGGGCCATATCCGCTATTTCTTTTATGTTTATTCATACGCCGGGGGTCTGCTGATCTCAAAGTCCCTGCAGAGGTCTGTCAAGGAGGACCCGTCCTTCATCGGCAAGGTCAGGGAGTTTCTGTCAGCCGGCCTCTCGGATTCTCCGAAGAACATCTTTGATAAACTGGGCATTGATATATCCGACAGCAGCTTCTGGGACAGGGGCATCGACGAGGTCGAGGCCCTGCTCAGGGAAACGACAGCTCTGGCAAAGAAGCTCGGGAAGCTCGGCCGGGGCTAAGGGGAATTTTTTTTCTGCGGCTTAATGGTTTCAATCAACCGGTAATGCTCCCTGACCAGGAAAAGCACCTCCTCCGGCGTGTCCACGATCGAGAAAAGGGCGAAGTCCTCATTCAGGATCGTCCCAAGCGGCACCAGGGATTTCTTCATCCAGTCTATCAGCCCCTGCCAGTAGTCTGACCCATACAGGATGATCGGGAAGGAATCGATCCTTTTGGTCTGAGCGAGCGTCAGGGCCTCGAACATCTCATCCATGGTGCCGAACCCGCCGGGGAAGATGATGAAGGCGAAGGCATATTTAATGAACATGAGCTTGCGGATGAAGAAATACCTGAAGTGCAGGCTTATGTTGTGATACTGGTTTGGGGTCTGCTCGGTCGGAAGGTCTATGTTAAGGCCGACCGAAGGTGCCCTGCCCAGCTTGGCACCTTTGTTGGCCCCTTCCATGACACCGGGCCCGCCGCCGGTGATCACGGCAAAACCTTCGTCAGCAAGCATCCGCGCAACGGTCTCGGCATCCTTGTAGTACTTGTTCTCAGGGGAAAGGCGCGCTGATCCGAAGATGGAGACGGCCGGGCCGAGGCTGTTGAGGGTCTCAAACCCTTCGACAAGCTCGGACTGTATCCGAAATACCCGCCATGTTTCTGATGTCTTAAGGTCTTCCATGCGTTTTCTCTCCCTTGTCAGGCAGATGCAGGTCCCTGACGAGCCTGGCGATATCGAATTCCTTTGCGATGATCTCACGCGTCTTGAGGACCTTCTTCTGTTCCCTTATCCGTATCTTCCCCAGAACTGCCTCGATCTTCTCGACCGTCGAAAAGGTGTCGTCATGCACGGAGATGAACGGGACCCCTGCGAGCTTGGCCTTGCCGATGATCACGTCGTTCGTGTAGAGGCCGCCGGTGAGGATGATGCAGCGGGTAGAGGTCTCAAGCGCGGCGAGCTGGATATCGGAACGATGCGCGCCGGTAATGACCGCCTTGTTCGGGGTGCGTCTGAAATACTTCAGGGCGCTGTCAACGTCCATGGCCCCGATCGAAAAGTTCTCGATGAACTCATCCAGATGCTCTTCACAGCAGAGGACCTTGCCGCCCAGTATCTCATTGAGCTGGCGTACGGTTATCGAATCCAGCAGTATGTCCTTATGGAGACAGGCATAGACAGGGATGCCGTGTTTTTCAAGATAGGGCCGGACAGACTTCTGTACATGATCATGGGCAGCCTGCGGCACCTTGTTGATGACCGCCCCGGCAAAATTATCTGCCAGGAGCTCTTTGGCGCCGAGCAGGGAGTCTATCGAGCTGTCCCCTGACCAGGGCTCCACGACGATAGTCCGGGCCTTCAGATGGCTGATGACCCTGAGCCCGTTTATCCCGAAGACCGAGCCCTCAAAAAGGTCTGCCGCCCCGCCGACGATGACAATGTCCTTGCCGGTCATTGCCTGAAAGGCCTTTTTCAGCAGCTCGAATTTGTCCGAGGCCTTTCCCTTCAGTGCGCCGGTCTGTGCCTCGAAGGTCACCACGAAGGGCGAGACCACCTCGGGCGGCTCCTGGAGGTCAAGGGCCTTGAGCATGAATTCGGCGTCAGCGTCGATGACCCTGTTGCCGAGGGTCGACGGGATATTTCCGAGGGGCTTTATATACCCGAGGCTGTAGCCTTTTTCCTTCAGGACGAGGCCAAGACCGAGGGCGACGAGGCTCTTGCCCGAAAAACCTGTCATGGAAGCGATATACAGGTGTACCATCTAAACTCCTCCTTTTTGCCGGCTCAGTATTATCCGGGCGTCGAGAGCTGTTGCGCCGCTTTCCGCCGCGACCAGCGGGTTTATATCAAGTTCTATGATCCCGGGAAAGTCCACGGCCAGGGATGAGAGGCGCAGGATCGCGTCAATGATTGCATTCAGATCGACCGGCTTTTCTCCCCGCGCCCCTTTCAGAAGTTCAAAGGTCCTGATCTCATGGATCATCTCGTCCGCGTCGTCTTCAGACAGGGGCACGATCCTGAAGGAAACGTCCTTCAAAACTTCTACATAGATCCCTCCGAGCCCGAACATGATCATATGTCCGAAGGTCCTGTCATAGGTGATGCCGAGGATCACCTCTTTGCCCTTCGGGACCATTTCATAGACCGTGACGCCATTAATGAAGGCGTTCGGAATGAACTTTTTCGCATTGATGGTCAGAGCGGTGAAGGCCTCCTTTGCCTCGGCCTTCGAGGCGACCCCGACCTTGACCCCGCCGATATCCGTCTTATGCAGGATATCGGGCGACGAGATCTTCATCACCACCGGGAACCCGATCTTCGCAGCAGCAGCGGCAGCCTCATTCGGCGTGGCAGTGAGCAGTTTTTTGGGGAACCTGAAGCCGTATGCAGTGAGTATGTCCCTTGCCTCATCCTCCGCAAACTGATACTGCCCCCGGCCGAGGGCGTCATGGATCATCTGCGCCACGACAGCTCTGTCAGCATCAAGACGCGGGATGACCGGCTCTTTTTTTGCTCTCCAGGCCCCGTAGTTGTATAGTTTCTTGAAGGCCCGCACAGCCGGCTCCGGATAGGAAAAGTTCGGGATCGCCGCCGTCTTCAGCAGCTCGATCGAACTCCTGACCCGCTCTTCCCCCATAAAGGCGGTAATGAAGGGTTTGTCCGTCCTCTGAGACGAACTGATAACGGCCCTGGCTGCATCCTCCACCTTGATGGTCGCCTGCGGGGTCAATATCACGAGAAAACCGTCGATGTTCGGGTCCGAAAGGGCATGATCGAAGACAGCAGCATATCTTTCTGCGGGTGCGTCCCCGATGATATCGACCGGGTTATACAGCGAGGCGTTCTTCGGGAGTAACGCCGCGATGACCGATACGGTCTCGCGAGAGAGCTGCGGAAGGTTTATCCCGAGTTTCTCCGCCGTATCCGCGGCGATGATGCCGGGGCCGCCTGCGTTGGTGATGATCAGGAGGTTATTGCCCAGGGGAACCTTTTTGGAGTTAAAGGCCTTTGCCGTTTCAAAGAGGTCTTCGATACCCTCGGCCCTCATGACACCGCTCTGCCTGAAGGCCGCGTTAAAGGCGTTTTCCGAGCCGGCGAGGGCTCCGGTATGGGAGGACGCGGCCCGAGCCCCGGCCTGGGTGCCGCCTGATTTTACCAGGATTATCGGCTTGACCTTTGAGGCCTTCCGGGCTATCTCAAGAAATCTCTTTCCGTCGACCACGTCTTCGATATAACCGAGGATTACGTCGGTATCAGCGTCATTGACAAAGTATTCGATAAAGTCGGTCTCATTCAGATCAGCCTTGTTCCCGAGACTGATGAACTTTGAAAAACCGATCCTGTTGCCGATCGCCCAGTCGAGGATAGCGATGCCGAGGGCGCCCGACTGGGAGAAAAAGGCGAGCCTGCCTTTAGGGAGCATCCCGGCAGCGAACGTGGCATTAAGGTCGTTGACCGTATTGATGATGCCGAGGCAGTTTGGCCCAAGGATCCGTATATGCCCTTCCCGTGAGATCGTCTTAAGCTCTTCCTCAAGCAAAATACCTTCTGAACCGGCCTCTTTAAAGCCGGCGGTTATGATGACGGCGCAACGGATACCCTTGCTGACACACTCGCGGATGGCAGCCGGGACCAGAGGAGCAGGGATCGCTACCACTGCCAGGTCGACGGTCCCATCGATCTCTGAAATATTTTTATAGGTCTTCAGGCCGAGGATCTCGTCCGTTTTCGGGTTGACCGGGATGATCCGGCCTTTATACCCGAAACGCTGGAGATTGTTCAGGACAGCATAGCCGACCTTCTGCGGGTCCTTCGAGGCCCCTATGACCGCTACCGATCCGGGATAAAAGAGAGTATCAAGCACAATAAGATAATACTAAAGATGCAGGGGCAAGGCAAGGATTATAAAGAAAATCAAAAAAATCATAACTTAAACTAAATTATCCTTGACAATAGTCTATCTCCTTAATATAATTAAGAAAATTCATTACTGGAGCGCTACACATGACAAAAGCCGATATCGTTGACACAATATTCGAAAAGGTTGGGTTATCCAAGAAAGAGGCACAGGATATTGTCGAGATACTGTTTGATACCATGCGGCAGACCTTTGTGGAGGGTGAATCATTAAAGATCTCAGGGTTCGGCACCTTCAATGTCAGGAAAAAGCTGGCCAGAAGAGGGCGCAATCCCAAGACAGGCCAGGACCTTGAGATAACGCCCCGCAGGGTGATCACCTTCCGGGTCAGCAATCAGCTCAAGCAGGAGATAGAGAAGCTGGATGCATAGCCATGCAGTCGACAAGGTAAAACCGTCGCTGCCGCTTCCTGATAAGCTTTTTTATAAGATCGGTGAAGTGAGCAAACTTACCGGTATCGAGGCATATGTGTTAAGATATTGGGAGACGGAGTTCCCTTTTCTCAAGCCGCGCAAGAATAAATCCGGCCAGAGGGTGTATACACGGAAAGAACTCGAGCTTGTCCTTCAGGTCAAGAAGATGCTGTACCAGGAAAGATATACCATCGAAGGCGTCAGAAAACGCTTTGGTGAGGGCACAACACAGTCACAGGAAATGAAGTTGCCTTCTGAGAAAAAGCAGCGGACCCCGGTCTCCCGTGAGGATGTCATCGGGCTTGTCAGAAAAAGGCTTCAGGAGATTCTGACCCAGATCAGATAATCGGGGCGTAGCGCAGCCTGGTAGCGCACTCGCTTGGGGTGCGAGTGGTCGCCTGTTCAAATCAGGTCGCCCCGACCAATAAAATCAAGGACTTACAGAGTATTGTAGGTCCTTGATTTTTTTATGTCGCAAGAATGTCTCGACATTATTGCGACATGGGACGATGATATTTCTCTTCAGTGAATCTTTCTGTAAAAAATATTGTTGCATGACGCTGTGTTATCTTATGAGTGGGGTGTTAATAGGTTGCAGGGCAGTCGCATGAGGGACGAGTGCGCACTGTGCTACGCTTCACCCTTTTTGACAATTGCCCTGTCTACGGAAGTTATTACCTATTCCGGGATTATGCGTCCTGCCTGAACTTGTTGTTTTGTATATCCATCGGATATACTATCTATAAGAAGAGCGACAAAAGGAGGTATAGAGATGATTGCGAAGACAGCCCAATGGGGCAATAGTATCGGCGTAAGGATCCCCCGATCCTTGGCCAGGAAGGCCGGAATCGATGTGGACTCCACTGTTGAGATTGATGAAGCAGATGAAGGGGTTATCATCAAGCCTGTAAGGAAGAAGGAGTATTCATTAAAGGAGCTTGTTAAAGGGATTACGCCTCAGAATAGGCAGGGGGAAGTTGACTTCGGACGACCAGTCGGAAAGGAACTCATTTGATGAAAGTTATACCTGACCGGGGAGATGTTATCATGTTGAGTTTCGATCCTACATTAGGACATGAGCAGGCAGGATTCAGGCCAGCAGTTGTTCTGTCTCCGGACATATACAATAAGGCCTCCGGTCTCTGTCTTGTCTGTCCTGTAACTACAAAGATCAAAGGGTACCCTTTTGAAGTCCCTCTTGATGGCGCAAAGAAGACGGCAGGTGTTGCCCTCGCTGATCAGGTCCGCTCTATCGACTGGCAGGTTCGAAAAATAAAGATTGTAGACCGCATTTCAACGACATCCCTTGGAACAATTCTCGCCAAGGTCAAGCCATTGCTGTTTTAGCCGAACACTAATTCTGACAACCCTGAGAAGTATCAGATCTTCCCAATGGCGCACATGTAGGGAAGCGCAATGCTGAGTCATCTCATTTCCCGAACCTCCTGAAGTAGTTTAGTTCTCTTTATGGCTGGCGACTCCTCACACTTGACATCCAATCGTAACGGGGAAGTATATGTGTTCTTCAGAAAAAAAGTCGTTTTCTATTGTAATTTTAACATTTGCACAGTAAACTATAAGTGAGTAGTCACTTACATAATTCAGGAGCTATGCGATGACAATGAATAACACTTCGAAAGTTAGTACGGACGTCAGACGGGCTCAGATAGTCGATGCAACACTCAGACTCATAGCCGCAAAAGGAGTGAGCGCCCTAACCACTGCACGTATTGCGCGGGAAGTTGGTATTTCAGAGGCGAATATATACAGGCATTTTACGAGCAAAGCTGAAATTCTTGCGGTAACTGTTGAAAGAATCGGAGAAGGAATGAAGCGAAACATTGAGAATGTGTTGAAGATGTGCATTTCTGATTCGCCGCTTGAACAACTGAAGAGGGCTTTCATGCTGCACCTTGATTACATAGAAAAAAATGAAGGCATTCCAAGGCTGGTCTATTCTGAAGAGATACATGTAAACAATGAAATTCTTAAAGACAAGCTCCTTTGCTCAATTAATGAATATGCTGTCTCTTTGGATGCCATCATAAAAAACGGGCAACAGATTGGTCAAATCAAAAAAGAGATCAATTCTAGAGAGGCGGCATTGACCCTTATTGGGATGATCCAGGTTACGGTCTTGCGGTGGTCGCTGAGCGGTTTTTCATTTTCCCTTGTTACGGAAGGGCTGAAGCTGTGGGAGAATTATAAAAAATGCATAGAGACGGGTTAATTTTTGCTGAATTATCTCTAAGAAGTCACATGGGAGGATAGAGGATGAAGATAATTTTATTGTTCTGCATGATTGTAATGACAGGAACAGTATTTGCCGAGATGGATAAAAGTACCTTCACCATGTCTGAGGCGATCAGCTTTGCGCTCAAGAATAATCCCGGCATAATTGCATCAGGAAAAGAGATTGACATGACAGCACTGGGAGTGGATGCAGCAAAGGCTGCCAAGATGCCGAAGATAGATTTAATCGGCAATGTGACAAGGTCCCGTTATCCGGCTGCCCTGACCCCTATATCCGGCTCGCCTCTTGCCGGGACCGAATTCCCTGAGTTCGACAATCCGGTATATGACTTTGGGATATCCTTTAGGCTGCCTTTATACAGGGGCGGTCGACTTGCAAGAGGAGTCCATATCGCAGAAGTCCAAAAACTGATCGCAGAAGATATCGATACCTTTAACAGGCAGGAACTGGTCTATAACATAACGAGTATTGTCTACAAAATCGCTCAGCTCGAAAAACTCCGGGAAGCTGCCGAGGCAGCGGAAAAACAGCTCGATAAACATAAAAGAAACGTTGAACTTTTTCTTGAGGCAGGCACAGTCCCCCGTGTTGAACTTTTGAAGACAGAAGTCGAACTTGGACGCACGCAGGAGAATGTTCTTCGTATGTCGAACAGCGTTGAAAGCGCTTACGAACTACTGAAGACACTTATGGGCATCGACGACAAGAGAAGACTAACCATTGTGAAGGAAGTCGCCCCGAATGACTCTTATCCTTCACTTGAGGAAAGCCTTGGCAGGGCCTTTGCCCGTAGATCTGATTATCAGGCTGTTTTAAAGAAACAGATGCTTACAGATGAAAAGATAAAGGTAACAGAGGGAAAAAGGCTTCCTGACATATATCTGGCTGCCGAATATCTGGACCGGGCGGGTGAGCAATTTGCTTTTAAGGAGAACTGGTCAGTTGCCTTGAAGCTTGCCTTGCCAGTGTTCGACGGCGGACTGATAAGCACAGAGGTGAAGCAGGGGAAAAAGGAGGCTGAAAAGGTCAGGCAAGAGGAGAGGTCCTTGAGGTTCGCAATAAGCCGGGAGATAAAAGACGCATATATGTCAATAGAGAATGCAAGACAGCGGACAGAGGTAGCGCAAAAGGCCGTTGAAACCGCGAAGGAGACGCTGCGGATTGAGATTCTAAAGTACGAAACAGGTACTGGGACGAGCACTGATGTGATCGATGCTGATGCAGCGCTTTTGAACGCGGAGACCGCCTACCATCAGGCTGTTTTCGATAACAAACTTGCCGTAGCTGCGCTGAGAAAAGCGGTTGGCGAAGACATATACAGGGAGGTGGCAGTGAAATGAAAAAAAGATTACTGATAATTGGAAGCATTATTCTCATTGTAGTAAGTGTCTTTCTATTCAGGAAATTAGGCAACAAACATGATGACGGAAAGCTTGTCTTGTCCGGGAACGTTGAGGTCACAGAGGTCGATGCCGGTTTTAAATATGCGGGAAGGATCATAGAACTTCCTGTTGAAGAGGGGCAGAAGATTAAACAAGGTGAATTGCTGGCTACCCTTGACAGCGGCGAACTTGAAAGCCAGGTGCTGCAGGGAAGGGCATATCTGGATGAGGCACGTGCGAAACTTGACGAGCTGAAGTCAGGTTCAAGGCCCCAGGAAGTAGAACAGGCGAAGGCGAATGTCCGATATGCGGATGCAGACCTCAGCAAGGCAAAAAAGGACCATGAGCGGGCCGAGATTCTTTTTAAAAATGGCGCTATTTCGGCCCAGACCATGGATGCTGCCAGAAAGACGTCTGATTCAGCTGCAGCTCAGCAGCGGAAGGCGCTTGAAGCGTTGAGTCTTGTAAAAGAAGGCCCCCGGAAGGAGCAGATAACCGCTGCACAATATCGGACAAAACAGTCAGAGGCCGGACTGCGCGCACTTGAAAAACGGCTGAAAGACGCGGTGATCTATGCGCCTGTATCGGGAGTGATATTAAGGAAAAATGTCGAGAGAGGTGAGACCGTTGCGCCGGGAACCCCTGTCTGCACATTAGGGGATGTCGATAATCCCTGGATAAAAGTATATGTAAAAGAGGATAAACTTGGCATCGTAAAACTCGGGCAGAAGGCAAAGATCAGTGTGGACTCATATCCAAATAAATCTTATGACGGAACCGTTACTTATATTTCGTCAGAGGCGGAATTCACGCCCAAGAACGTCCAGACGCAGGAAGAACGGGTCAAGCTGGTCTTTGGAGTTAAAGTGAGTGTGAAAAATAACAATGATGAACTTAAGCCTGGCATGCCAGCCGATGTGAAGATAATGCTGAAATAAGCACGTATTTGCTTTATGAACAGAGGCTAAATAATGGCGGTCATATCCAATATGGACAACACAGCAATAAAAACAGTTGACCTGAAGAAGGTATTTGGCGATGCGGTTGCGGTCGATAATCTCAACTTAAAGATAGGGCGGGGCGAATTATTCGGGCTGGTTGGTCCTGACGGCGCAGGCAAGACAACAACTATGAGGGTGCTCACGGCGATTATGGATCCGACTTCCGGGGAGGCATGGGTTTCAGGACTCTCCATATTGAGCGAGGGTGAAAAAATCAAGGAAAAGATCGGCTATATGTCCCAGAAGTTCGGTCTTTATGAAGATCTGACTGTCATGGAAAATATCATTTTTTATGCTGATCTATATGAAGTGCCGAAGAAAGAACGTCCCCAGCGCATTGAACGATTGCTTGGATTCAGCAACCTCACACCGTTTAAAGACAGACTTGCGGGAAGACTCTCAGGAGGGATGAAACAGAAGCTCGGGCTTGCTTGTGCGCTGATACATACACCGGAGGTCCTTTTCCTCGATGAGCCTACGAACGGAGTTGATCCTGTCTCGCGGAGAGATTTCTGGAGGATCCTCTATGACCTTCTCAAGGAGGGGGTGACCATATTTGTTTCCACTGCCTATCTTGACGAGGCAGAACGGTGCACAAGGATCTGCCTCATGCATAAAGGGAAAATTCTTATGGATGACAATCCGGCAGCGATCAAACGGTCATTGGGCATACCGATGGTTGAGATGTGGTCAGATGATGCGCGGGACGCCGTTGATATAATCAAAGGCGTCGACGGTGTTCGGAGCGTGAGCCTGTATGGAAATAAATTACACGTCGCCATTTTGAAAAGCGAACTTGTCGATGATATTATCATGAATTTGAGTCGTTCCGGGATAGTAATAAGGGGGCACAGGGAAATACTTCCGTCGATCGAAGACATATTCATTTCACAGGTGGAGGGTCAATGATACTAAGCACTTTGGCGGTAAAAGTCCGTGGACTGACAAAAAGATTCGATGATTTTGTAGCCGTTAATACTGTAGATTTAAGCATCAAAAAAGGGGAGATATTCGGGTTCCTCGGTCCAAACGGTGCAGGCAAATCAACGACGATCAAGATGCTCTGCGGTCTGCTTCTTCCTACTGGCGGAGAAGGTTCAGTTGGCGGCTTTGATATCATGAAAGAATCAGAGGCGATAAAGAAGAACATCGGGTACATGTCACAGAAGTTCTCTCTCTATGATGACCTGACTGTTGAGGAAAACATCCGGTTCTTCAGTGGTGTCTATGGCGTTACAAACAGCAGAAAGAAAGAAAGGCTGGAATGGGTCCTTGAAATGGCAGGACTCCAGGACAAAAGAAAGGCGGCAACAAAGACCCTTCCCGGCGGATTCAAGCAGCGGCTTGCCCTTGGCTGTGCAATACTGCATGAACCGCCCATAATCTTCCTTGATGAGCCGACTTCGGGCGTTGACCCTATATCACGTCGTAATTTCTGGAACCTTATTAATGAGATGTCAAAGGCAGGAATCACGATCTTCGTCACTACACACTATATGGATGAGGCAGACTACTGCAACAGGCTTGCGCTTATCTACAGGGGGAAGATAATAGCGGAGGGAACACCGAATGAGTTGAAGCAGAAATACATGATACGCTATGTCCTCGAAATAGAGGTGGACAAGGTTGTTGAAGCAATGGAGGTTATGTTCAATAACGGGATCGAAACAGCGATCTTTGGAAGCCTTCTCCATGCGACGGTGGACAATGTGGAAAAGGCGCTCCCGAGGATTAAAAAAGTCCTTGAAGAAGCCAGTATCCAGGCGCGGAGGATCGAGAGGATTGTGCCATCCCTTGAAGATGTCTTTGTGACCCTGATTGAGGTATCGTAATATGAAACTGCTTAGAGTCAAGGCGGTAGCAAAAAAGGAACTCATCCAGATATGGCGGGACCCCCTGAGTCTTGCAATGGCTTTCCTGATGCCGGTAATGCTTCTTTTTATCTTCGGCTATGCGATAACACTTGATATCAACAACCTCACGACAGTTGTTTATGATCTCGACAAGAGCAGTTTGAGCCGTGAACTGGTTGAATCATTCGGGGCTTCAGGATATTTTTCGGTTGTCGGCAATATACATGAGCAGAAGGAGATCGACCAATACCTCGACTCAGGCAAGGCCTTTGTTGCCATTTCAATTCCAAAGGACTTTTCAGAGCATTTTAGAACAGGAAAGGGGCCCTCAATTCAGATTATTGTGGATGGCAGTGACTCCAACACGGCAACTATCGCCCTCGGCTATATGTCGGCCATAACCGAGAGATTTTCCCAGCGAATTAAGGGAGGCCGCATAACTCCACTCATAGACCCGAGAGGGCGTGTCTGGTATAACCCTGAACTGAAATCGAGAAATTTTATAATCCCCGGCCTCATCGCAGTTATCATGGCGGTCATAACCGCATTGCTGACCTCACTCACCATAGCGCGGGAATGGGAGAGGGGCACGATGGAACAGCTTATTGCCACGCCGATAAAGACCCAGGAACTGATTCTCGGCAAACTCATCCCTTATTTTTTCATCGGTTTCGTGGATGTGATATTCTCTATACTCCTGGCTGTATTTCTGTTTGAGGTCCCTCTGAGGGGAAACCCTCTGTTGCTTATGATGCTATCAAGCATATTCCTGTTCGGAGGTCTTAGTCTCGGCATCCTCATATCCATAGTGGCAAAGTCCCAACTGGTTGCAAGCCAGATAGCGATGATAGTAACCTTTCTTCCTGCATTTCTCCTTTCAGGCTTCATGTATTCGATATCGAACATGCCGAAGCCTCTCCAGATATTCACCCTTGCCATACCCGCGAGATATTTTGTGACCATACTTAAGGGGATATTTCTGAAAGGCAGCACGCTGAAACTGCTTATGTTCGAGACCATTCTCCTTTCTGTTTTTGGTCTTTTTGTCTTTGCCGTAGCAAACAGGAAATTCAGGAAAAGGGTCATCTGACGATGTTTGAAAGAATAAAGCAGATGGTGATAAAGGAATTTATCCAGGTCTTCAGGGACAAGAGGATGAAGGCGATCGTCTTTATCACTCCGATCATGCAGCTGATGCTCTTCGGGTATGCGGTCACTACCGACGTAAACAATATAACAACAGCAGTTTATGACCTGGATAAATCATACGAAAGCAGGGAACTTGTGCGGAGGCTTGAGTCGTCAGGCTACTTTAATGTTGCCTTCTTTCCGGAATCCCCGCAAGAGATCCAAACCCTGGTTGACAAGGGGAAAGTGCTCTGCGCAATCCAGATAAACAGAGGTTTTTCGACTGATCTGAAAAGGAAGATACCAACGGAGATTCAGATTATCGTGGACGGCACGGATTCAAATACGGCAACAATCGCCATGGACTATGCAAGCAGAATCGTAGTGAAATACGCAAAAGAGTTCGGGGCCGATCAGCCTGTGAAGCGGGCGCAAATACAGGTAAACACACGCGCATGGTACAACCCTGACCTCAGGAGCAGGAACTACAATGTCCCCGGGGTGATCGCGATCGTGATTATGCTCATCTGTCTTCTGCTCACCTCGATGGCTGTTGTAAGGGAAAGGGAGATCGGCACCATGGAGCAGCTTATGGTCACTCCGCTGAGACCGATAGAGCTGATGCTGGGAAAAACCATTCCTTTCGCCATCATAGGGTTCTTTGACGTCCTGCTCGTAACGCTCGTCGCAGTATTCTGGTTTGATATCCCGATCAAGGGGCCTTTGCAGGTCATGCCTTTGGCAACGGCAATATATCTTCTGTCTGTTCTGGGTATAGGGCTTTTCATCTCCACAATATCAAGGACACAGCAGCAGGCACTCATGGCGACTTTTCTTTTCTACATTCCGGCGGTTCTGCTTTCGGGTTTCATGTTTCCCATAGAAAACATGCCGACGGCAATTCAGTATGGAACGTATATTAATCCCCTGCGGTACTTTCTTGTCATCATCAGGGGAATTTTTTTAAAGGGCAATGGCATAGCCATACTCTGGCCCCAAATGCTCTCGCTGTTTGTCCTGGGGATTACGGTCTTGACAATTAGCTCATTACGGTTTAAAAAGAGGATAGGATAGAGAGGTATTAAAGATGAACAATATAACACTTCATTGCTCAATAATCAGGGGGATAAACCAGAGGCGGAAAGGAGGTCAGCAATAAGGAAATAAAGACGGTTTATTGCAACTGCGATACAATGTACTAAAAGGAGACGTGAAATGAAACTTTACAGGATAATACTTGTCGCTGGTTTGATCTTTACGCTTTGTGGTGTATCTCTTGCAGCAGGCCCCAAAAGTGTCTGTATAGACTGCCACAAGAAAGTTACCCCCGGTGTTGTGCAACAGCACCTTGAGGGCAAGATGTCGAAAAAGGGCGTTGACTGTTCATCCTGCCATGGGTCGGAGCACAAGAAGATGGATGACTCGAAGCTCGCCAAAATGCCTACCCCTGAGACCTGCTCAGGCTGTCACAAGAAGCAGACAGACCAGTTCAAGGCAGGTAAGCACAATCTTGCATGGATCGCATCGAGTTCCATGCCGATGATGGGCCATCAGCCCTCTGCTATAGCAGGAGGCGACTACAAGGGCTGCTCAAGCTGTCACAGAATAGGTGTCCAGCCTGACGCTGAGAAGACAGGCTATCGATATGGTCATGCTCAGTGCGATTCATGTCATACAAGACATTCATTCAAGAAGTCCGAAGCCCAGGACCCCAGGGCATGCCAGACCTGCCATATGGGATTCGATCATCCCCAATGGGAGATGTACTCAACCTCAAAGCATGGGACTATCTGGCAGATAGAGGGCAAGGGCGGCAAAAGGGCCCCGACCTGCCAGACCTGCCATATGAGCGGAGGAGACCACAATGTTATGACCTCGTGGGGCTTTCTCGCTGTTCGGTTGCCTGAAGATGACAAGGACTGGATGAATGACAGGGTGGCTATACTCCAGGCACTCGGCGTTCTTGATGAGAAGGGCACTCCTACTGCAAGGCTCGACCTTGTGAAGGCCGGGAAGGTCGCGCGTCTTACAAAGGAAGAGTTCCAGAAGGAGCGCGACAAGATGATAGGCATTTGTTCCAAGTGCCACGGAAAATCCTATGCAACGGCCCAGCTCGATGCAGGAGACAGGGTAGTGAAGGATGTTGACAAGGTTATGGCAGAGGCGATACGGGTTGTTCAGGCACTCTATAAAGATGGCATACTGCAGAAACCCGCAGACTGGACCTTTGCGCCAGACCTGCTCCAGTTCTATGAGGCCAGGAGTTCAGTTGAACAGGAACTCTATGTCATGTTCATGGAATACAGGATGAGGGCGTTCCAGGGTGCGTTCCATATGAACCCGGATTACATGCATTGGTACGGTTGGGCGCCTATGAAGGAGACACTTCAAAAGATTAAGGATGAGGCGGAAAAAATGAGAGCTGAAAAGTCTTCAGCAAAAAAATAGTATAAATCCTTAATGAAGGGGGAGACATGGGTCTCTCCCTTCATTAGAAACAGTTAAGAACAAAGGAGAATTAGATGGAAAAGCAGAGCATTTTCAGGATCATATTTGGATTGGCGGTTGTTGTGGGGATGTATACGATACCTGGTATTGCGGGAGCGCACTGCGATACCCTCGATGGACCGGTCGTGATGACGGCAAAGGCAGCGCTGGGAAAAGGGGACATCACGCCTGTGCTGAAATGGGTGAAGAAGGAAGATGAAAAAGAGATCAGGGACCAGTTCGACAAGACACTTGCTGTAAGGAAGCAGTCCAAAGAGGCCAGGGAACTTGCCGATATGTATTTCTTTGAAACCCTTGTCCGTATTCATAGGGCGGGCGAGGGAGCCCCTTACACCGGCCTCAAGGCCGCCGGTGTGGTCGAGCCTTCAATCGCCGCCGCTGACAAGGCACTGGAAAGCGGCTCTGCGGACAGTCTTGTGAAGATGGTGACCGCTGCCGCTGCAAAAGGCATCCGGGAGCGGTTTGCGCATGCCGCGGAGACTAAAAAGCATGCAGACCATGGGGTTGAATACGGCAGAAAGTTTGTTGCCGCCTATGTAGAGTTCACCCATTATGTCGAGAGGCTTCATATGGATGCAGAGCGCCCATCAGGCCACGGGAAGGCAGAACCTGCGGGACATATCCATTAAAACAATGCGCGCAACTACCCGCTGAGAGGTTATTTTATAATGAGGAATCTCGTGTCTTTCAGGTCCCTGGCAGCTAAATACATTTTTATGAGTTTGATCATCCTGCTTTTTTTCGCTGCCTATTCCCTTGCCGTCCTGGTCTTTGTATATTTTATGAATGGGGATGCAAAGAAGATAAACCTTGCCGGCAGGGAGAGGATGCTCACCCTTGATTTTACATCGCACCTGCATTTTATAACGATCAGTAAGCCTTCCTCGGAAAGAGAGATCCATGCAAAAGGCGCTGAAAAGGCGATGGACGAATACGAGGAGATATTGTACGCACTCAAGAACGGCAGCGATAAGCTCGGACTTGAACCTGTCCATTCCCATGACCATGCGGCAATATCACAGCTGAAGGAACTGATAGACCTCTGGCAAACCACCCAGAGGCCCCTGCTGCGCAGCATTCTCAGGAGTCCTGCAGCCGGAGGGAACGAGTCATGCAATGCCTGTCATTCAGCCGTCCGTGATAATACTGGCAAAATAGAGGCCTTGGTAAAGCATATTGAGACGCATCATGACAGAGAAATAAGTCATTTCAATACTGCAGTCTTCTCGGCAAGCGGGTTGTTAGTTGCCATGACAATCTTCCTGTTTGCATTTGCAAGAAAGAGCCTTATCAAACCCGTACAGAGCCTGAAATATGCCGCGTCAGAAATTGAAAAGGGGAACTTTGGCGTCAGTGTGGACGTAAAGAGCAGGGATGAGATAGGTGAACTCAGCGACACATTCAACAGCATGTCGCTTCGCCTGAAGATGCTCTTCAGCGAGCAGGAGGGGCATCTTTATGAAATGAACATGCTGAACGAGATCGCACGGGTGGCAAGTCAGTCCCTCGATCTCTATATCATGCTCGGCCAGGTCATGGACGCGATACTGCAACAACCCGCATTTGCACGGGTGGGCAAGGGGGCGGTTTTTCTCGCTGATCCCGACAGCGGCGTACTCAGGATTGCCGTTGTGCGCAACTTTTCCGAGGCGCAGAAAGAAATGTGCGGCGTTCTGAGGCCTGGTGAATGCCTGTGCGGGCTCTGCTTCCGGGAAGGAGAGGTTATTCTGACGAAACAGAGTATGGGAGATGAACGGCACTCAATGACCTATGTGGGGATGCAGGAGCACGGACACGCGATCCTGCCGCTCAAGTCGCGTGGAAACATTCTCGGGGTCCTGAGCTTTTATCTTCCGGCGGGTGTTACGCTGCAGCCTGAGGAACAGAAGCTGTACCGTTCGATCGCCGATATTGTCGCTGTTTCAGTCCAGAATGCGCTCAATCACCGTCAGGTGGCGATGCTTGCCCAGGCGCTCGAAAGCAGCATGGATCTGATCGTCATCATAGATGCGGAGGGAAATATTTTGCATGTCAATCCACAGGCTGAAAAATATCTCGGTTATACGCACGATCAACTGAAGGGTAAACACGTGTCTTTCATGCGGATCAGGCGCGGTTCTCAGGCGATGTGGGAGGATATTATTGCGCAGACCAAGATCTGCGGCAAATGGCAGGGCGAGGTCATCACCGTAAGAAAAGACGGGTCCGAATATCCTGTTCTTCTGTCCACGTCGCTTGTTAAGTACGAGACCAATGCGGTTATCGCGCTGATCGGCATTGCACGAGACATTACGGAACAAAAGAGCAGTGAGGAAGCCCTGCGCGAGAGCGAAGCTCGCTACCACCTGTTGTTCGACCTGCTGCCTTATGGCGGAGAGGTATTGGATGTCGAAGGCCGCATCGTCGACTGCAGTATCAGCGATGCCAGGCTCCTGGGCTATGATGAGGACGAACTGATCGGAAAGCATATCCTCGAACTGCTGCATCCCGCTTCTGTAGCAGAGTTCCGACAGAAGTTTCCGACACTCATGAAAGGCATAAATGTCGAAACTCAGGTGAAGATGATACGGAAAAACGGGGTTATTATAGATGTGCTGCGCGCGGCCCGGCCCATCATGAATTCTGAGGGAACTGTCACGGGAGCTCTTGCTCTGAGTGTAGACATAACCGATAAAATAAGGGCGGAAGATGAATATCGGAGGCTTCAATCGCAGTTCCTTCAGTCTCAGAAGCTGGAGTCCATAGGACGGCTGGCAAGCGGCATTGCACATGATTTCAATAATATTCTGTCTGTTATCATCGGCTATAGTGATCTTAGCCTCAGGGAGCTGCCTCCCGACTCCCCACTTCGGGCGTCATTTGACATCATCAGTGATGCAGGTCTGAAGGCCGCGGCACTCACGCGGCAGCTTCTTGCGTTCAGCAGAAAACAGACGCTTGAATTAAAAGTGCTCAATCCTAAAGAGATCATCGAGAATATGGTCAAAATGCTTGGCCGGATGATGGGCGAAGACATAGTAATGGATCTGAGTATGCATTCGACGCGCTATATATTGGCTGACATCGGCCAGATTGAGCAGATACTTATGAACCTCGTTGTAAATGCAAGAGACGCCATGCCGTGCGGCGGCAGGCTGATACTAAGTACGGAGGATTCGAGAATCGACGAAAATTATGCACGTGGGTATGAAGATGTGAAGCCCGGGGACTATGTTCTTCTGTCGGTCACCGATACCGGCACGGGGATGAGCAAGGACGTGCAGGAGCATATATTTGAGCCGTTCTTCACCACTAAAGAGCAGGGGAAAGGCACAGGTCTTGGATTGGCGACAGTCTATGGCATTGTTAAGCAGCACAACGGTTACATCTGGGTCTATAGCGAGCCGGGGAAAGGAACGACCTTTAAGGTCTTTTTGCCGGCGGTTACCGGGACGAGATCGTCAACGCATGCAGAGGTGGAAGGTCCGCTTGAACGGGGCAGCGAAACGATCATGGTCGTGGATGACGATCCTGCCGTACGAACAATGATCAGAGATGCGCTTCTTCAGCTCGGATATCACATAATTACCGCTTCCTGCGGTGAAGAGGCGTTACAGATCCTGGCCACGGAAGAGCGGAAACCGGAACTTCTCTTGACGGATGCGATCATGCCGCGGATGAGCGGAAAGGAACTTGCCGATGCAGCGCTTAAGATACTGCCCGGCATGAAGATTGTCTTCATGTCAGGATACCCTGATGAATCCATAGCTCATCAGGGTATCCTGATTCCAGGAGTTGTGTATATCCAAAAGCCGCTAATGCTTGACTCACTCGCCAGAAAGGTGCGGGTGGTGCTTGATGGGACTGGCTAAGTTTTTAAGGGATATATATTCAAAAGGAGGTTAGTGTATGAAAAGACCGGTTGTGGACTACGAAACATGTATAGGTTGTGGCTCCTGTGTCGAAATTTGTCCCGCGGTATTTGAACTGCGCAGTTGCACGGGAAAGAAGCCGGAACGGTCTGGACTTTTAACGGAGTAAGAGGGATAATAGGTCAAGATATGAAGTTTATTAATACACTTACCGGCAAGTACATCATCGTCAGTCTCGTCATCCTGTCAATTCTGAGCGCCTTCATCTCCGCAAGCGTCACGTTCACCCGTCACATGGCGGGCGAGGCAGCGACGATCAATTCCGCGGGGCACCTCCGGTTCCGGTCCTATCAGATGGCCTGGCTTGCGCAGAGATATGCTGAGGAGGCATTTTCGCCGGAGATGAGGGCGCAGTCACAGGCGGACCTCGGCTTTCAGATACAGCAATACGACAAGCTCATCCAGGAGCTCACGACCGGCAGCGCTGAGGTCAACACCAAGCCGATCAAGCATTATGCCGAGACAGTGCCGCTGCTTGAAAAGATCAGGGCAGAATGGGAACGAGACCTCAAACCGCCGCTCCAAAAGATATCCGTCCTCCCGGCAAATGCACAGGAAGCAAAGGTGCGGGCCCTACTTACCTCCTATGACGCCCGGATCCCGGGCTTTGTGGATAATGTGAACAGGTTTGTAAAAGCGCTCGAGCTCCATTATGACGGGGAACTGCGGCAATTCGTTCTGCAGAGGTTTCTGATCCTCGTTGTTTTTACGACCGCTGCGCTGTTAATCGTCCTCTATGTCCGGAAGAAGATCGTACTCCCCATGAAGCTGCTGACGCGCAGCGCCACGCAGCTTCAGAGCGGGGACTTCGATGTCCAGGCGCCTGCCCTGAGCAGCGACGAACTCGGGACTCTGGGCCGGGTGTTCAACGAAATGGCCGGCAGTCTGAAGACGCTGTTTGCCGAGAAGTCAAGGAAGCTGCGGGAGTTTGAAGCCCTGAATACGATCTCCCACGCCGCGAGCGAGTCCCTTAGTGTGGACATCATGGCCGGAAAGATCATGGATGCGATACTGGGCCTTGAACCGCTGGCCCTGGAGAAAAAGGGCGCCATCTTCATCAATGATAAAGACAAGAAAATGCTGAGGCTCGTTGCATCGAGAAATTTCAGTCTTGAACAGGTCTCCGGGTGCGGCGTCGTCCCCCATGGGGAGTGTCTCTGCGGCATCGCGGCGGAACAAGGCAAGGTCCTTCTGTCCGACAGCAATGTCCTCGATGCGCGGCATACGAAAGTCTATCCCGGCGCAAAAGAGCACGGTCATATCATCCTGCCGCTCAGGTCCCGGGGCAAGATGATCGGCATCCTCTGCCTCTACCTTCCCGAGGGCGTGATGCCGTCTGATGAGGATACGCGTCTCTATGAATCGATTGCCGATATCATTGCCGTCGCCCTCCAGAACGCGATCAACCACCGGCAGGTGGCCATGCTCGCCCAGTCGCTCGACAGCAGCGGCGACGTGATAGGCATTACCGACACCGAGGGCAGGATGATCCACGTAAACCCGGAGGCGACAAGGGAACTCGGCTACTCCGTGGCTGAGTTGATCGGGCAGCCTGTTTCTCTGATGCAGTCGCCCAATAATCCTCCGGGGCTTGGAGAGGAAATCTTTAGAAAGTCGCTCGAAGGCGGATGGCTGGGCGAGGTCATCAATAGAAGAAAGGACGGCACTGAATATCCGGTTTTGCTTACTACCTCGCCGGTAAGAGATGCTGAAGGACAGATAATCGCCCTGGTGGGAATCGCCAGGGACATATCGATTCTCAAACAGGCGGATGCTGCACTGCGCGTGTCAGAGGAAAAATACCGAAATCTTGTGCAAGAGATCAACGACGGTCTTTTTGAGATGGATGAGCGGGGGGCCTTCACATTTGTCAACAACGCCCTCGCGCGCATTCACGGATATGAAAAGCCGGACGACCTTATCGGCAAAAACTTCATTGAATTGACGCCTCCCGAGCGCCGCGAGGCCCTTCTTCAGGATTTCAGGAAGAATATCGAAAACGGTCAGGCGCCGGGCATATTGGATATCCCCATTGAGAGGCCGGACGGGAGCAGGGGCTATATCCAGGTCCATCCTGCGAATGTTGTCGAAAACGGCAGGCTCATCGGGACGCGGGGGATCGTTCGGGACATCACGGAGCAGAAGAAAACTGACGAGGCGTTGCGAAAGTATGAATACATCGTTTCTTCATCCAGCGACCACCTGTCATTTCTTGACAGGGATTTTGTCTATCAGGCAGTGAATGCAAAGTATCTTGACGCTTTCGGCAGGAGGAGGGAGGAGATCGTCGGTCACGGCGTGTCGGAGCTTCTGGGTGTGGAGACATTCGATCGGATGATCAAGCCAAATCTGGAGCGTTGCCTTGCAGGGGAAACAGTCCGGTACCAGGCCTGGTTCGATTTTCCCCGGACCGGCCGTCGCTACATGGATGCGATCTATTCTCCCTATCGGCATCATGAAGGCGGGGTCAGCGGCATCGTCGTGAGCTCCCGCGACATCACCGACCAGAAAAAGAGCGAGGATTTGCTCAGAAGGAGTGAAAGCAGCCTGATAAACGCCCAGCGCATTGCGCACATGGGCAACTGGGAATGGGACATTGCCAAGAACGAGGCCTATTGCTCCGAGCAAATAGACCGTATATTCGGGTTCAAGCCCGGGGAGTTTGGCAGGAATTATGAAGCGCTCATGAAGACGGTTCACCCCGATGACCGTGAGATGGTCGAGCAGGCAATGCGCGAAGCTGTTCAGGGAATACGCCCCTTGAATCTCGACCGCCGCGCGCTCCTGCCGGACGGCCGCGTACGCGTCTTGCACGAGGAAGGGGAGGTTATTTTTGATGCAGATGGGAAGCCGGTGAGGTTGGTCGGGACGACCCAGGATATCACGGAGCGAAAGAAGGCAGAGGAGGAACTGGGTGAGCGTGTGAATCATGCAAACCTGGAGGCGGAGGTCGGTTTTGCGCTGACACGGGGAGATGATTTTCGCGCAATGTTACAGCGGTGCACTGAATCCATTGTGCGTCATACAGGGGCGGCCTTTGCCCGCATCTGGACATTGAACGAAGCCACAGAGACTCTTGAGCTTCAGGCAAGCGCAGGCATGTATTCTCATATAGACGGCGGACACAGCAGGGTACAGGTGGGGAAATTCAAGATAGGGCTGATCGCACAGGAGCGAAAACCTCATCTGACCAATAATGTTATTGGCGATTCCAGAGTGGGAGACCAGGATTGGGCAAGGCGCGAGGGCATGGTCGCTTTTGCAGGATATCCGCTTATTGTTGGAGAAAGACTAAATGGCGTTGTGGGGATGTTCGCCAAAAAGGCCTTAAGCCGGAGCACGATGGATGCTTTGGCTTCCATAGCCGCCGCCATCGCCCTTGGGATTGAACGAAAATACTCGGAAGATGCGCTGAAGAAATATACCTCTGAACTGCTTGCGCTCGCAGAAGCGTCCAATGTAATTATTGCTTCCACGGAGAACATCTATGAGACGGTCTGTCATGTTGCTGTCGTAAAATTCGGACTTGAGTCCGTCTGGCTTGGTCTGATTGAAAAAGACGGCGGTATAAAGATTGTCTCCGGGACAGATCCTGAAGATAGCTGTCTTTCGGATCTAAGGACCGGAACAGACCGTCTGATGTATGAAACATGTCCGATAGTAATTTCAATAAAGACAAAAGCGCCGCAAACGATAAATAATCTGCTCAAAGACCCATGTCCGGGCCCATGTGGAGGCAGAAGGGCTTTAAACAGGGGCTACAAATCATTAATGGTCGCGCCCTTGATCAATGCAAGCGCGGAACAGACCGGAATAATGGGCTTTTACAGCAAGACTGCCGGCTTCTTCACGTCAGAAAAGAATAAGCTGCTTACGGTCTATTCAAACCAGGTCTCAGGTCTGCTGGAAAACAGGCACCTCATTGAAGGACTCGAAAACAAGGTGAACGACAGAACGCAACAGCTTGAAATTGTAAGGTTTCAGGCGGAGGAGGCGAACCGGGCCAAGTCCGATTTTCTCGCGAACATGTCGCATGAACTGAGGACGCCGCTCAACGCAATCATCGGGTTTTCCGATTTGATGAGAAACGGCATGACCGGCCCACTTACTGACGAGCAGGCCGACTTCCTCAACGATATAGCTGTGTCCGGCAAGCACCTCCTCAGTCTGATCAACGACATCCTCGATCTGTCGAAGGTGGAGGCCGGCAAGATGGAACTTGAGTTGGGTGAGGTCAATGTGGAGGAGCTGATCGAAAAAAGCCTCTCAATGTTTAAGGAGAAGTCCCTTAAGCATGACATTCAGATCAGACTCGATATAGACGGCACGCTTCAGGGCATGACGGCCGATGAAATCAAGCTGAGACAGGTTCTGGTGAACCTGTTAAGCAACGCATTTAAGTACACCCCGGATCACGGAACTGTAACGCTCCGGGTGTGGAGAGAAGGGAAAGATCAGGCAGGGTTCAGTGTTACCGACACCGGGCCGGGAATTAAAGCGGATGACCTTCCGAAGCTCTTTCAGCCCTTCCAGCAGCTCGAAATGACTATTAGCGCGAAGCGGCCGGGCACCGGTCTGGGTCTGAATCTCTGCAAAAAGTTCGTAGAGCTGCATGGCGGTAAAATTTGGATTGATACTGAGGAGGGAAAAGGCAGTACGTTTTCCTTTGTCATTCCTCTGAAGAAAGAAGGTCGCTGATGACAGAGAGAATACTTATCGTTGAAGACAATGCGATGAACATGAAACTCTTCCGTTTTTTGCTTGTGACGGCGGGCTTTGAAGTAATCGAGGCGGACGACGGAGAGAGCGGGATGGAACTGGCAAAGATGTATATTCCCGACCTTGTGCTTATGGATATACAGATGCCGAAGATGGACGGCCTGACAGCCCTGCAGAACCTGAGGGCCGATGGGTCAACAAGGCGCATTCCGGTGATTGCGACGACGTCTTACGCTATGAAGGGCGACCGGGAACGGTTTCTGACTGAAGGGTTCACGGATTATATCTCCAAGCCGATTGACAACGACGAGTTTCTGAAAACGGTAAAAACAACGCTGGAAAGGTATCATGGATAGAAACGGGAATAGGAGGGCATTCATATGGATATAACCAGACCGAAAATATTATGTGTTGACGATGAGCCAGCTAATTTGAAAATTCTTGAGAAGCTTCTTGTCTCAAACGGCTATGAAGTGCTCAAGGCCAAAGACGGCGAGGAGGCCCTCGACGGGATCGTGAAAAGCATGATAGACCTTGTGCTTCTGGATGTGATGATGCCGAAGATCGATGGCTTCGAGGTTTGCCGGAGAATCAAGCGGGACGAACGGCTCAGGAACATACCGGTCATCATGCTGACGGCGCTCTCCGCCACGTCAGACCGGATCAAGGGCATCGAGGCGGGGGCTGAAGACTTTATCTCAAAGCCTTTTGACCAGGGCGAGGTGCTTGCGCGCATCAGGATGCTTCTCAAAATGAAGACGCTGAACGACCGGCTCAATCATGCTTATGACGAGATCAACATGATGACGAACTTTGGAGAGGCAAGCATCCAGTCCTTTGATCCGCTGAATTTCGCTTTTTTCTCAAAGGTGGACGCCGTTGTGGAGCATATCATTCGCAAAGCAGCCGGCACCTTTGATGAGCCGCAGCTGGTCATTGTCGGCGCGCCGGATGAATGGCAGGCATGGCAATGGCTCCAGTACGAATATGTATCTTCAAAGCTCAATAGTCTGCCGCTGAATCTGGATCTCCGGCAGGGCCTGAACATACCGGCCCGATCGCGGACCGTCTTCTATAATGAGAACGACCGCGACCAGCCGGAATTCCGATGGTTTGTGGAGACCCTCGCTGGCGCTGGGATCGCCGTTGCCAACATGGCATGCTATCTCAGTAAAGCACTCTGCATTTTTGCGGTGAATTACGGCAGGGACGTCACCCGCCATGACGCCTCGGTCCTGAACAGTTTTGTGATGCAGACCCTGTTCCTGAAGTCCCTGTCCGGCCAGATACGGGAGACGGAACATGCCTTTGAATATACGGTTTATGCGCTTGCGAGGGCGTCAGAGGCAAACGACGAGGATACCGGCAACCACATTCTGAGGGTCGGTGAATATTGCAGCGCCATAGCCGCCGGGCTGGGAATGCCGAAGGCTTTTGCTGATGCAATCTGTCTTCAGTCAACATTGCATGACGTTGGTAAAATCCATGTCCATCCGGATATTCTTAAAAAACCCGGCAAACTTACACCAGAGGAGTGGGCCGAGATGAAAAAGCATACGACTTATGGCGCAACGATCATCGGTGAGCAGCCCAGGCTTGCCATGGCTCAACGCATCTCTCTATCACATCACGAACGCTGGGACGGGGGCGGCTATCCGAATGGGCTCAAGGGAGAACATATTCCAATTGAAGGAAGGATACTTAATATCGCGGACCAGTACGACGCCTTGCGCAACCGGCGTGCATATAAGCCGGCCTTCGACCATCAGACTACATGCAGGATCATTATCGAAGGCGACGGGAGGACTTTGCCGTCACATTTTGACCCGGATGTTTTGCGGATGTTTAAGGAGTCCCATGGCCGATTCGAGGAAATATACGAAAAAAGGAAGGATTGAGGCACCTGGAGTCTGCCACAGCGATGCTATCTCATCGCCTGGAGAGAATTTAATGGAGGACCAATGAAAGTACATGTATTGCAGCATGTCCCGTTCGAAGGACTCGGCAGCATTGCTTCGTGGCTGAAGGACCGGAAGGCGGAGACGACTTTCACCCGATTTTACGCCAGTCCCGCTCTCCCGCTATTAGGCGGCCTTGACCTCGTCATCGCGATGGGCGGGCCAATGAGCGTAAATGACGAAACGGCCCTGCCGTGGCTCCGGCCGGAAAAGCAGTTTGTTCGCGATGCAGTGGCACAGGGCATTCCCGTGCTTGGCGTATGCCTCGGCGCGCAGCTCATCGCCATCGCCCTCGGTTCTCGGGTCTATCGGAACCCCCAAAAGGAGATCGGGTGGTTCCCGATCGAGCAAACCCACTGTCCAGCTGAGGCATTTCACTTCCCTGAGAAGTGCATGGTGTTCCACTGGCATGGCGAGACCTTCGACCTTCCTGCCGGAGCTGTTCGTCTGGCGAAAAGCGCGGCATGCGAAAACCAGGCATTTCAGATCGGCCGGTACGTCATCGGTCTTCAGTTCCATCTGGAAACGACGCTGGAAAGCGCGACGTCCATTTTAGTCAACTGCGCGGACGAGCTGTCGCCGGGTCCCTATATTCAAACCGAAGCGACATTGCGCGCAGCACCCCCCGCCGCATACGCGGAGATCAATGCGCTCATGGACAAAGTGCTTTCCTATTTGACGCGCGCATAGAGCCGCTCGTCGCAATGACAGGAGAGTGGGCATTTTTCACGATTCATCTTTGGGAAAACGAAGTCGGATGCCCCCCCTTTGCGGCCGGGACACTAGTATCACAATTTGATACTTGTAATATATGGCTGCTAAGCATCAAAAGACACAGGCCTTGATCTTTGACAACCTGATCAGGTCGGATGTCAATTGGGCAGATATTATTGCTTTACTGCAGTACAGAGGAGCTGAAATAAGTGAAGGAAAAGGATCGAGGGTGCGAATTGCCCTCAATGGGATTAGTGCGGTATTTGACCGTCCACACCAAGGAAAGGAAACCGACAAGGGCGCGCTTAAGTCAATGCGCCGTTTTCTTGTCGAAGCAGGAGTGAAACCATGATGGAATATAAGGGATACACGGCAAAGGTGGAATTTGATGATGAGGCTGAGATTTTTCACGGCGAAGTGATTGGCATAAGAGATGTCGTAACCTCCAGGGGAAGACCGCCAGGGAGATTAAGAAGGTTTTTAAAGAATCAGTGGACGATTATCTTTCCTTCTGCAGTGAGCGAGGCGAGGCCCCGGATAAGCCCTTTACAGGGAAGTTTGTTGTCCGTATTTCACCTGAGTTGCACAGAAGAATTTACCTGTCCGCTAAGCTTTCCAATGAAAGTATTAACGCATGGCTGAATGAGAAGCTGGATCGGGTTGTTAATGAAGAACTGAAGGAATGTGGTGCATAATTTTTTGAAAGCGCGGGTCTGGTCACGAGAAAAATGGCAGATCGGACCGAGATGTGAGGGAAAACCCTTTGATTTTCCATGTCGTGAAAATGACGTACAAATTATGATAAATAGTGCAAAAATAGAGCAAATCAGGACAAGATAAAGCAAGTAAAATCAAATAGATAGGGCTTTTAATAGCGCTTGGGGTGCGAGTGAGGTCGGAAAGGGAACGGGGCTTGGACTTTCGTCGAAAGATCTGTTGGAAAAGGTGAGGGAGATTTTGGACAGATGAGTGAAAAGATACTTATTGTTGACGAAAGGGAGGGATTAGGTGTTAATCCAGGAAGACTATTCCAAGAATAAATTTAACGCAGTTCGTGATCCTATTCTCATTCTGGATGAAAACATGAGAGTTCTGCTGGCCAATCACAGTTTTATCACTATTTTCAAAGAGAATACACGGTGAAGAACAAACCAGTAATATTAGTTGTCGATGACCAGCTCCAGAACATTGAACTTCTCGAAGCACATCTTGTCACGCAGGGGTATGAAATTATCCAGGCGGAAAGCGGGCAAGAAGCGCTGGAAAAACTTTCCGTCAATCAAGTTGATCTGGTCCTGCTGGACGTAGTGATGCCAGTCATGTCCGGCTTCGAAGTACTGGCGAAATTACGCGCCAATAAAAAGACAGAGCGTATCCCGGTAATTATGATCACGGCGCATAGGGAGACCGAAGACAGGGTAAAAGCCCTTGAGGCTGGATGTGATGATTTTATCTCCAAGCCTTTTGATAAACATGAGCTTTTAGCCAGGGTAAAATCGCTTCTCAGAATAAAGTTTCTCAATGACGAAGCAGATGAAGCACGCGAGTACGCCGAGAACATCATCGACACTGTGCGTGAACCCTTAATTGCTCTGGACCAGGATTTAAGGGTAGTCGCTGCCAGCCGTTCCTTTTATGTATTCTTTAAGGTAACCCCCAAAGAGACAGTAGGACAACTTATCTATGACCTGGGCAATAAACAGTGGGACATTCCCAAGCTGCGGGAACTGCTGGAGACCATCCTTCCCCAACAAGCAACCTTTGACAACTATGAGGTTGAACACGATTTTTCTACCATTGGCAGGCGCATAATGCTTCTGAATGCCCGGCAAATTCATAGAGTGTGGGGAAAGGAACTGATCATCCTCCTTGCCATCGAGGACATCACCGAGCGCAAACGACTGGAAGATTTGTTGACAGAGTCGGAATTACAGTACCGGCGACTTTTTGAGACCGCAAGCGACGGGATCGTGCTTCTCGAAAAAAGCGAAGGACATATAATCCATGCTAACCCAGCTGCAGGGGGAATGCTGGGTTATTCTGAGAAGGAGTCTGTCGGGAAAAAGCTGTGGGATATCGGCGTATCGCTCGATATGAGTGATTTCCCAAAGATAATGCAAAGTTTGAGAAAGAGCGGCATTCTTAATTACGAGGATGTTCCGGTAAAAACCAGGTCCGGACAAGAACTCTACACGGACATTTATATGGTCGACAGGGCAAAGCTGGCACAATGTAATATTCGCGATGTCACTGAACGGAAGCGGGCGGCTGAAATACTTAAAGAAGAGAAAAGATTCATTGAAAATGCATTAAATTCGCTACACGACATATTCTTTGTTTTTGATTTAGAAGAAAGATTCCTCAGATGGAATAAGACTTTGAATACTGTCACCGGCTGCCTCGACTCGGAGATTGCCTTGATGAAGCTTACTGATTTCTTCAGAAATGATGATGTAGCGCGAGTATCCGAGACCATACGGAAAGCTGTTAAAGAAGGCATTTCCAGTGTTGATGCACTACTCGTTGCCAAAGACGGCCGGGGAATCCCTTATGCGTTCAATCTGGCGCTCCTGAGAAATCTTCAGGGTAATTCAATAGGTATCAGCGGTGTAGGCAGAGACATCACCGAGCTCATAAAGGCTGAGGTAGCCCTGCGTGAAAGCGAGGAACGGTTCATTCAGATAACTGAAAGTACCAAAGAGTGGATATGGGAAGTCAATAGTGACGGGTTATTCACCTATACAAACCATGTTGTAGAAGAACTTCTGGGCTACAAGCCTGAAGAGGTTGTGGGGAAAAAATATTTTTACGACTTTGTTCCTCCTGAACAGAGAGAACAACTTAAAAAAGAAATTAATGGTTTTTTTGCCAAAAGAGGAACATTTGCAAAATATCCCAGTACTAACGTGCATAAGAATGGGAGCATCGTCTTAATGGAGACAACCGGTCTGCCGATCTTGAACAGCAAGGGAGACCTGCTTGGATATAGAGGTATAAAAGTTGACATCACCGAACGTCAAAAGCTCGAAGACCAGCTCCGCCATGCCCAGAAGATGGAGGCAGTCGGCACCCTGGCAGGGGGGATTGCGCATGATTTCAATAATATCCTCAATGTGATTATGGGATATGGCGGAATGGTGTATGCCAGCCTTGAGGCCGATAGTCCTTCAAAGGAGCAAATGACTGAAGTCCTCACTGCTGCCGAGAGGGCTGCGGCTCTTACCAAGAGACTGTTGGTCTTCAGCAGAAAACAGGTTGTTGAAATGAAGCCCGTTAACATCAATGAGCTTATCCTGGGCTTGCAGAAAATGCTTGCCCGGATTATCAGAGAGAATATCGAATTGAATCTGGACCTTGCTGAAGGACAGCTGCAGGTAATGGCAGATGGCGGTCAGATGGAACAAGTGCTGATGAACCTTGCCTCAAATGCAAAGGACGCAATGCCGGAGGGCGGTCGCCTGACAATCGGCACCGGGCTTAAGGTAATGGACGAGGAATATGTTGCAGCCTATGGGTATGGAAAGCCCGGGAAATATGTGCTTATCAGGGTTGCTGATACAGGGCAGGGCATTGATGAGGAAACCAGGGAGAAGATCTTCGAGCCTTTTTTTACAACCAAAGGAGTCGGAGAAGGAACAGGCCTTGGTCTTGCAATCTCCTACGAGATAATAAAAAAACACGATGGATACATCAATGTATACAGCGAACCGGGAAAAGGCACTGAATTTAAAATATATCTGCCGCTAATTGAAGCGGCGGCGGTCCTGGAAGAAAAGACAGCTGCCACTGTCCCTGCCAAGGGCGGTAATGAGACGATTCTCCTGGCTGAGGACGACGCAGCTCTTCGGAAATTGGAAAGGATAGTCCTGGAGTCCCACGACTACACGGTCATAACCGCAGAGGACGGGGAAGAAGCGATCACAAAATTCATGGAAAACAGGGAAAAGATCAGTCTTGCCCTGATCGATATGATCATGCCGAAGAAGAACGGGAAAGAGGTTGTTGAGGAGATCAGAAAAGTGAGTCCACAGACAAAGATACTTTTTGCCAGCGGATATACCATGGATATTATCAAGACCAGGGAATTGACAGAAGCCGGCTTTGATTTCATCCTCAAACCGGTCCTGCCGAGAGACCTTTTGAAAAAGGTGCGGGAGATTTTGGATAAATGAGGGAAAAAAGAATTCAGAATCCGGGGGCCAGAATGAACAGCAAGGAATATAATGCCTTTCTTCTGAATTCAGGATTCTGCCATCTGAGTTCTGCTTATGAGGCAATTAAATGAAGGAATGGCTGCTGAAGAAGCGATGGAGGATTATCCTGTCAGGGACTTTGATTGTAACGATACCTCTTATTGTCCTTTCCACATATATTTACCTGAAGGTAACATCTGTTCTTGAAGAAAGGCTGTTAAAAGAAAACGAGCGTCTTGCTCAATTCACGGCCCATACAATCGAGGAAAAGTTAAGGGCAGAGATAGCATTCGGTAAATCGTATGCGGCAAGGCCTTATTTTCTGGAAGGTTTGATAGGTGGGAACAAAAAAGAAATACGCAGACATTTAATGAGTCTTATAGAAAATTCCAATACAATTGAGCGGGTATTCATAACTGACCACTCAGGAGCTCAGGTTGACAATTATCCCTTTACACCTGAAACCATAGGCAAGACTTTTTCAGCCAGAGACTGGTATAAGGGCCTCTCAAAAAACTGGACGCCTTATGTGTCTGAGTTTTATATGAGAACGGCAAAACCGCAACGGTATCTTTTTGCTATCGCAATACCGATGAGATATAACGGGAAGATTGTAGGATGCCTCGTGATGCAGCCCCGGGATGATTTTATTAAAAATGCGGTCGGCAGCGTGGACCTTGCCGAGGCTCTGCAAGAGCATATGCATATAGGCCATATCTACGTGGTGGACAGAAAAGGGAATCTTGTTTATCATCCTGATTATAAGATGGACAGAATAATTGATTTTTCCAATGTCCCTCCCGTCAGAAATGTATTAAAAGGCATGGAGGGCATTGAAAAGATGATAGGCCCGGTGCATAAACTACCGGTTCTCGCTGCCTATCATCCTGTTTCCGGGTGGGGATGGGGCGTGGTCGTGGAGCAGCAGAGTGCTGCTGTCCTTGCGCCTGCAAGAAAGATACGTTTGGCACTCTTTATTATTACAGGATTTATGCTTCTGTTGGGTGGATTTATCGCTTATAAGGCATCAGCGCTTTTGGCTTCGGTGAAAATGGCAGAGGAAAACCTTGCGGTTACGCTTCATTCAATTGGCGATGGCGTGCTTGTTGTTGATGTTGATCAGGAGATCGTCAGGCTCAACCCTGTTGCCGAGCAGCTTACAGGCTGGACAGAGGCGGAGGCCAGAGGCCGGAAGGTCGAAGAAGTCTTCAGAATAATAAGCGAAGAAACCCGGCTGCCTGCGGCCATTCCGATAGAGGAAGTCCTCAGTACCGGACTGATTACAGGCCTGGCAAACCATACGGTATTGATTGCGAGAGATGGGACTGAACGGCCCATAGCTGACAGCGCTGCGCCTATCTACGACCGAAGCAATGAGATGTTTGGCGTTGTTATGGTTTTTCGCGATGTGACGCCGGAACGCGATGCTGAAAAGTCCATACTCAAGGCTTCTGAGCAGGCGGAGGCAGCCAACAAGGCAAAATCCGATTTCCTTGCCAACATGTCGCACGAGCTCAGAACGCCGTTGAATGCGGTTATCGGTTTTTCCGAGGTCCTGCAGGACGAGATGTTCGGCACGCTCAACGAAAAACAGAAGGAGTATATTACTGACATCCTCGTCAGCGGCCGGCACCTGCTGAATCTCATCAATGACATCCTTGACCTCTCCAAGGTCGAGGCAGGCAAGCTGGAGCTTGAACTGTCAACATTTCCGCTCAAGGACGCCCTCAATGCGGCCCTGTGCATGTTTAAGGAAAAGGCTATGAAACACAGCCTGAAGCTTGACCTTGAAATAGAGCCGGAAGCAGAAATCGAGATTGAGGCTGACGAGAGGAAGCTCAAACAGATCATGTTTAATCTGTTAAGCAATGCGGTGAAGTTCACGCCGGATGGGGGAAGTGTAAGCGTGCAGACACGCTTGATTTCTGATGTAGGGGCGATCCGGCGGGTCGCCCAGGAAGAAGGGCGAGGCAGCGCCTCGCCCCGACAAGACAGCGATTTCATCGAAATCTCTGTCACCGACACCGGCATAGGCATAAAACCGGAGGACATTCCGAAACTCTTTATCGAGTTCAGCCAGCTTGGGTCAGCCTATACCAAGGAATATGCAGGGACCGGCCTAGGGCTTGTGCTGACTAAAAGGCTGGTAGAGTTACACGGCGGCATGATCTGGGTAAAAAGCGAATCAGGGAAGGGCAGCACGTTTGCTTTTTCGCTGCCGGTCAGGCAGGCGTCAAAACCCCTGCCCTTTGCTGAAGAGCATCTTCAAATGGAAAAGAAGCCGATGACAGGAAAGCGCACGCTCATAATTGATGATGATCCCAAGACTATTGAGCTCATGCAAAAGGCGTTGATGACGGAGGGCTATACGGTGCTCTCAGCCCCGGAGGGAAAGACAGGCGTGATGCTCGCGAAGCAGGAGAAGCCTGATTTTATCGTGCTTGATCTGCTGATGCCAAGAATGAATGGGTTTGAAACAGTGGAGGCGCTGCGGAATACCCCGGATACGGCATCTGTCCCTATCATTATCCTTACGGGAATGGACCTGTCTTTAGCTGACAAAAACAAGCTGAAAGACCAGGTTCAACGTATCATTGAAAAAGGACATCTCGATAAAAAGCAGTTTGTCGAAATGGTGAAGGAAACAATTGAAGGGATAACGTCATAAGGATGAATGCTGATAACGATCTGGAGCAGAAATACATGGCACTTGTGGAAACCACAGGCACCGGCGCTTAAATAAGTGAAGGAACGGGGGCCCGGATTGCCCTCAACGGAATGAGGGCGATATTTCACCGTCCACACACAGGAAAGGAACCCGTCAAGGGCGCTTTACGCCAGCGTCATCGCACGCCTTTTCCCATACCCTAAACAAACACTTCTTGCCCAGGGGGTTGATGCCGTCGGGTGAAAAGATAAAATCAGATGGCTGTTTGTCCCTGACGCTGTCTCTTAAATCATCCCATAGATCCACACGAATAGAGCATTGTCTTTCAAGTGCGGCCGCATATAAGTGCTACGCTGTGAATGAAGCGGTGAATGCATGCCGGGACAATCATGAAAGTTAAAATGACTGCCCGGTTCGGATAATGTTACCATTAATTTTTACAGAGATCAGGAGGAATATACTATGACTTTCGACGAACTGAATAAGCAAAGCAGGAGCAGGGCCGGACTCATGCTTATTACGGGTATCATGGCGGCAGGCCTGATCCTGACCGGGTGCGGAAAAAAGAACGAACCCGCAAAGGCGCCGGGCGCGCCACACGAAGTGGGTGTTATTGTTGTCCAGCCGCAACGCGCTACACTGACTACGGAACTTGCCGGCCGCACTTCTGCCTACCTGATCGCAGAGGTCCGTCCGCAGGTCGGCGGCATCATCCAGAAACGGCTTTTCACTGAAGGAGCTGATGTCAGGGCCGGCGAGGTGCTCTACCAGATAGATCCAGCTCCCTTCATGGCGTCATTCAGCAGCGCAAAAGCGGTGCTTGCCAGGTCTCAGGCCAATCTTGTCCCTGCCCGGCTCAAGGCCGAGCGCTACAAGGAACTCGTTAAGATCAATGCGGTCAGTAAGCAGGACTATGATGAAGCGGACGCCGCACTGAGGCTGATCGAGGCAGATGTCGAGGCAGGCAAGGCAGCACTCGATACTGCATTGATCAACCTGGAATATACGAAAGTATCAGCCCCCATATCAGGCAGGATAGGCCGGTCGTCCGTAACCAACGGGGCCCTCGTGACCGCAAACCAGTCCGCATCGCTTGCCACCATTCAGGAGCTCAGCACCATATATGTGGATGTCACCCAGACCAGTGCCGAGTTGCTGCGCCTGAAGCAGAACCTCGCCAAGGGGTTTCTGAAAAACAGCGGGGCAGCACAGGCAGAGGTCAGACTGCTGTTGGAAGACGGCAGTTTCTATCCATTGCAGGGAAAACTCAAGTTTTCTGAGGTCACGGTGGATCCCGGCACCGGTTCCGTTACGCTTCGGGCCATATTCCCGAACCCGAAGCAGCTCCTCCTGCCGGGCATGTTTGTCCGCGCAGTGCTTGAAGAAGGGGTAAATGATAAAGCGATCCTCATTCCCCAGCGGGGGGTGACACGCAACCCGGCCGGCAATGCCATGGTCATGGTGGTTGGGGCAGAAGAGAAGGTAGAGCCGCGGGTCATCAGGGTCGAACGGACGGTCGGCGACAGCTGGCTGGTAAGCGAAGGTCTTAAGCAGGGGGACCGTGTGATCCTCGAAGGGCTGCAGAAGGCGCGTCCGGGAACTACGGTCAAGGCCGTTCCGTTTGGCAGCAAGTCCGAACCGGCCCCTGCCGCCGCAACGAAGCCCGACGCAGCAAAAAAATAGAGGAGACGCTTCATGCCAAGATTCTTCATAAATCGCCCTATCTTCGCCTGGGTCATCGCCATCATGGTCATGCTGGCCGGCCTCCTGGCTATCAAGAAGCTTCCTGTTTCCCAGTATCCACCCATCGCGCCCCCGCAGATAGCCATTAACGCCACCTATCCGGGCGCTTCGGCCCAGACCGTTCAGGACACCGTGACCCAGGTGATCGAACAAAAGCTGAACGGCATCGACAACCTGATCTATATGTCCTCTACCAGCGACTCGGCCGGGGCTGTTTCCATCACCCTGACCTTCAAGGCCGGCACTGACCCCAACATCGCCCAGGTGCAGGTGCAGAACAAGCTGCAGCTGGCGATACCTCTTTTGCCCCAGATCGTCCAGCGATCCGGGATCCAGGTGGTCAAATCCACCAGGAATTTCCTGCTGATCGTCGGCCTGGTGTCGGAAGACGGCTCGATGGACAGGAACGCCCTGACCGACTACATGGTCTCCAACCTCCAGGACATCATCAGCCGGCTGGAGGGGGTCGGCGAACTGCTCCTCTTCGGTACACAGAATGCTATGCGCATCTGGCTGGACCCTGCCAGGCTGAATAATTATCACCTGACGACCAATGACGTGATCGCGGCGCTGCAGTCACAGAACGTCCAGGTGTCGGCCGGTCAGTTCGGAGCCGTTCCCGCGCCTAAGGGACAGCAGCTGAACGCCACCATCAATGCCCGGTCCCTGTTGCAGAACACGGATCAGTTCGATGCCATTGTGCTGCGCACCAACCCGGATGGCTCCACGGTGAAGCTGAAGGATGTGGCTGAAAGCAGGATCGGCACCGAGAACTACGAGGTCCAGTCATACTATAACGGCAAACCGCTGGGCGGCATGGCGATCAGGCTTGCATCCGGAGCCAACGCCCTGGAGACCGGCGAACGGGTCAAGGCCAAGATGGCGGAGTTGTCCAGATACTTTCCGCCGGGCATGAAGGTGGTCTATCCTTACGACACGACACCGTTCGTCAGGATCTCGATCTCGGAAGTGGTCGAGACCCTGGTCATAGCGGTCTTCCTGGTCTTCATCATCATGTTCCTCTTTCTGCAGAACCTGCGCGCCACCCTCATTCCGACCATTGCGGTCCCGGTGGTGCTCCTGGGGACCATGGGAGTGCTCGCCGCCGCCGGGTTCTCGATCAATACCCTGACCATGTTCGCCCTGGTCATCGTCATCGGTCTGTTGGTTGACGATGCCATTGTTGTGGTAGAGAACGTGGAACGTATTATGTCCGAGGAAGGGTTATCGCCGCATGACGCCACCATCAAA
>SCQH01000042.1 GCA_004321925.1 Nitrospirota bacterium
GCTCTTCCGATCTCAGATTTGTTACCAGATATCCGACTGCCGCTGAAATGCCGGTCCTCAGGCTGATCAGTCTTACCGCAGCCGATGAGCCGGCGAAGTTCACCATCGCGTTGACCGCGCTGATCGTATGGCCGACGTCATTGACGGCCTGTGAGAACTGCCTGACATTCGTCGTGACCGCATCGACGTTCTCCGTAATGCTGTTCATGGTCCTGAGGTTCTTCTGAAGTTCCTCAAGGGTCGGGTTCAGGCGCTTTTCAACGGTCTCCCGGAGAGCCATGATCGTGCGCCTGAGCTCCAGCAGCAGGGGCACCAGGAAGGCTGCAACAGCTCCCAGCGAGACAGCAATAATGATCGACCAGATATTATCCATGGGTCCTCCTGAAAAAATTATATCATAATAACCGTCAAATCAGAAGCGAATGTCGGTCTCTAAATTGTAGTGTTCCGCGTGGGATAAGTAAAGAATTTTATGGTATCCTTAAAAAGCATGTCAGATGAGATCTTCATCAGGAGGACCCTGTCCCTCGCCAAAAGGGCTCAGGGCAGGACCAGTCCCAACCCTATGGTCGGGGCGGTCCTCGTCAAGAACGGCAGGACCATCGCCGAGGGGTATCACAAAAAGGCAGGCACACCCCATGCAGAGGCCGTCGCCCTGGAAAGGGCCGGGGAGAAGGCCCGCGGGGCAACGCTCTACGTCAACCTCGAACCCTGCTGCCACACGGACAAAAGAACACCTCCCTGCACCGGAAGGATCATCGCCTCAGGCGTCCGGAGGGTCGTCGTCGCCATGACAGACCCCAACCCGAAGGTCTCGGGGAAGGGGACCGCTGAACTGCGGCGGGCCGGGATCACGGTCGTTTCAGGGATAGAAGAGGACAGGGCACGGACGCTCAATGAACACTATATTAAATACATATCGACCGGCAGTCCGTTCGTCATCCTGAAGACCGCCATGACCCTTGATGGGAAGATAGCCACGCCGGAGGGCGAATCACAATGGATAACCGGGGAAAAGGCGCGGGCAGAGGTCCAGAGGCTGCGCGGCAGCGTCGATGCCATCATGACGGCGATCGGGACCGTCAGAATGGACAACCCCCGCCTGACCTGCAGGATACGGGGACGCAGGAGTCCTGTGCGCATCATCATCGACCCCCGTCTTGAGACCGGTCCGGACGCACAGGTGCTTTCCTGTCCGCCGGATACGGTCGTGGTCACCAGGAAAAGCGGGCCGGCCGGAAAAAAACTTCTGCTGCGGCAGCGGGGGATCGACCTGCTCGAGCATCAGCAGGACAGGGTCGACCTGGCCTGGCTTATGAAGACGCTCGGCTCCCGGGGCATCACCTCGGTCCTGGTCGAGGGGGGCGCCTCCCTGAACTCCTCCTGTCTTGAAAGCGGCATCGTGGACAGGGTCATGTTCTTTATTGCCCCCAAAATGATAGGCGGCAGGGATTCGGTGCCTGTTGTCGGCGGAAGATCATACAGACGCCTTGCTGAGGCTCATCGCGTTGTCGGCACAAAGATCAGGAGGCTCGGAGAGGACTTCCTGATAGAAGGGCTCATTGAAAAGTAAAGCATTGAAATCCGTAATGAGAGGTGTTAAGATTTTTAATGCAAGGAGGAAGTACCCATGACAGATGAAAAAAAATTTTCGCGCTGGATGCTGAAGGACAGCGACCTGAAGGACCTCGATACGGTCAAGGCACGGGACCTGATCATCAAATGTTTTTTTGAGGCCCAGAAAGAGACCTTTGCCAGGGCCAAGAAGGACATCGGGGGCTCTGTACAGGAAGCCGATATCATGGCCAACGTGCTTACCATGGTCAAAATGGTCTTCAGGGACACCGGCGGCGATTTTGAGAAACCGGACAAAAAGAGCATCATGGCGGCGATCGAGTCGCTTGCCAGAAAGGCGTCTGCCTGGGGCACCCCGCCTGACATCATCGACTTTCATAAATCCCAGATCATGAGGATCATCTCGATCCTGACATAGACCGTATGGCGCAGAAGAACAGCATAAAGATAATCTCGAAACGTCCGCCTGAGTTCAACAGCGAGCTGGTTGTGGACAAGGTGAACTATCATGTCCAGACAGAAGACCTCGGGCTCAGGACCTGCAGGATCGCCACCCGGGTCTATCTGAAGGGGGAGGTCGTCTTCTCGCGCGATTCCGACTACTCACACCTCACCAAGCTGAAGAGCTTCAGGGAGCGGCTGGTCCAGCTCATGGAGAACCAGCATAAGAACACCGCTGATTTCTTCATCAGGGAACAGACCGGCAAGCAGAAGCAGAAATCAGACTACTTTGAAGAGGTGCAGAGGCTGCTCAAGAAGGGCAACGGCAAATCAGCCATTGATCTCCTTGAAGAGGCCCTCCAGAAGTTCCCGCTTGACCCTTTTCTGCTCTCCTATTTTGGCTGTCTAACCGCGATAGTCAGGAACAGGCCGAAGGAAGGCATTGACATCTGCATTGATGCGCTCAGAAAGCTTGATCAGACCATGCCCTTTGGCAGCGAGTTCTTCTATCCGGTCTTTTATCTGAATCTCGGCAGGGCTTATATAAAGAGCGGCAACAAGCAGGAAGCGATAAATGCCCTGCATCAGGGGCTGATCAACGACCCGGACAATAAAGATATCTTGTGGGAGTTGAAGAAGCTCGGCACCAGAAAGAAGCCCCCGCTGCCTTTCCTTGACAGAAGCAACCCGATCAACAAATACATCGGGCTGCTCATATCAAAAAAATAGGCCCCGGACCGCGTTAGGCGGGCAGAGGCATTGCGTCCCCCGTAATGATCCTGTATATCTCCTTGTACCGTTCCAGGGCCTTTTCTACGACAGGGTCCGGCAGGACCGGTCCCGGATAGGTCTGGTCCCAGTCGAGGGTAAGCAGGTAGTCCCGGATGATCTGCTTGTCATAACTGTCCTGGGCCCTGCCCGGCTCGTAGGTCTTCTTTGACCAGAAGCGGGAGGAGTCGGGGGTAAGGACCTCGTCGATGAGGATGAGGTCGTTCCCGAACATCCCGAACTCGAACTTCGTGTCCGCAATGATGATCCCCTTCTTTTCGGCCAGCTCCCGCGCCTTGGCGTATATCTTCAGGCTGGAGTCCCTGAGGCTTTCGGCCAGGGCGTCCCCGACGATCGACCGCATGCCGTCAAAGCTTATGTTGATGTCATGCCCCTCCTCAGCCTTTGTGCTGGGGGTGAATATCGGCTCACCCAGGCGTGCGGATTCAACCAGCCCCCCGGCGAGCTTTATGCCGCAGACCGAGCCGCTCTTCTGATACTCCTTCCAGCCGGACCCGGAGAGATATCCCCTCACGATGCATTCCACCGGCATCGGCCGCGCCTTTTTGACCAGCATGCTCCTGCCTTTGAGGAGTTGCGCATAAGGCCGCAGGACAGCCGGGTAATCGCTCACCTGGGTCGCCACAATATGGTTCGGCATTATGTCCTGCATCTGGCGGAACCAGTACAGGGATATCTGCGTGAGGATCTCCCCCTTCCCCGCTATCCCGTTGGGAAGCACCACATCAAAGGCAGAGACCCTGTCGGTCGCAATGATCAGGAGATGTTCTCCGACCTCATAGACATCCCTCACCTTGCCCCGCCGCACCAGCTTTATCCCCTGCAGATCTGTTTCCGTTATAGCCTGGGTCATTATTCCTCCTGAGCAATTCATTTTACGGGCATCACTGCTCAAGCGCTGATCAGTGATGCTCGTAAAAGTGTAAAGGTCGGACCAGAAAATTTCAAGGCTTCTTGGAACACCGTGTATGAAGTACGTTACCCAGACGGTCAGTCGAAAATATTTTTGACCCGGGGGGGATAGACGATGGACCGGTTACATGCTACGATGTCTTTATCCGGGTCATAAAACACCCGGCTGAGCAGGTGCCGCAGGCGGATACTACAGAAAACCCGGGGGAGGGTTGATGGATAAACAGGGATATGTTCAAAGTTCGATCGAGAGGTTGTTCGCGACGTGGCTGCGCCTGACCACCGTGATCGGCGCGATCGTTTTCCCGCTCTTCTCCTTTCTGGATTCTATTTTCTTTTATGAGCATTTTGCATTGTTCCTCGGTTACCGCATCGCCATCGCAGCATTTCTGCTCCTGATCGCGTTCCTGGCCGGGAAAACAACGAACAGGATGGCCCTCCAGTCCCTTGCCCTTGCTGCGGTCATCGCCTCGGCCGTCACTCTCGAGGTCATGATCCTGCATACCGGCGGACATGCATCCCCCCATGTTATGGGCATGATCCTGCTGGCCGTGACGATACTCGCCTTTGTGCCGGCAGACCTTCCCTTTCACTCGGCGTCGGCCGGGACCATTTACGGAATCTACCTGATCCCCATATACGCAACAGAGCAGCTTGATGACCTGCGCACTTTTTTCATCATGAATTTCTTCATCTGTTCCATCATCCTGACGGTCATGGCCCATCGCTACCTGGCCATGAAGGGTATCCGCAAACAGCTCGAAAACGAATACGATCTGATCGCCGTCGGAGACCGGCTGAATGAGAACAGCATGAACCTGCGTGCTATCCTCAACAATCTGCCCTTTCTGGCGTGGCTCAAGGACAAAGAAGGACGCTTTCTCTCCGTGAACAGGCCGTTTGCGGATGCCTGCGGTCTGCCGGCACCTGAAGCTGTCGCCGGCAAGACCGACCTTGATGTGTGGCCTGCGCACCTTGCCGAAGTATACCGGTCCGACGATACCCGCGTGATGGAGAGTAAACAGAAGATGGCCGTTGAAGAATTAGTTACCGTCCAGGGCGTGCTGAGATGGTTCGAGACCTTCAAGTCCCCTGTGTTCAGTATAAACGGTAATGTTGTCGGGACAACAGGCTTCGCGCGCGACATCACCGAACACAAACTGACAGAAGAAGCGCTCAACGACTACCGGGGCCGCCTTGAGGAAATGGTCGAACAAAGGACTACGGATCTCAAGATCACCATAGAAGCGCTGGAGAGCGAGATAGCGCAGAGGATAGATGCTCAGGAGGCACTGGGGAGGAACAGACTGCTTCTGCAGGGCGTGTTCAACAGCATTCAGGACGGTATCATTCTGCTTGATCCCGACCTGAACATCATCATGAACAATCCCGCTGCGGAAAGAATGTTCAACAGCAGACTGCCCCTCGGATACAAGACGATGAAGTGCTTCGAGCTCTTCAGGAATAGTTCGAACACCTGTGAAGACTGTCCGGCGGTCAGGGCCATGGAAACAAAGGTCTCACAGTCAGAGATCATCTCCTATACAACCGATACAGCTCAGGAAAGATGGCTGGAAATTTTCTCGTTCCCTTTTCTCGGCCAGGATGGTGAACTCAGAGGGGTTATTCAGCACCTCCGGGATATTACCGAACGCAAGCAGGCTGAGGAGACATTGAAAGAGAGCGAAGAGAGATTTAAAACACTGCTGGAAGACGCCCCGATAGCCATCTCGATCATCGACAGAGACGATACGATCAGCTATTTCAATCGCAAGCATGCCGAGATCATGGGCTACGATCAGCAGGATATCCCGACCCTGGAACATTGGTGGTCTCAGGCATATCCGGATGAAACAGACAGGGCCAGGATCAAGTCGGCCTGGCCCGATCTCTGCAGGAGGGTTTTTCAGGGAGAGAAGGTCCCGCGCGTGGACCGGTGGATTGTCTGCAAGGACGGCACGATCAAGGAGCTGGAACTGAACTTCCGGGCTGCAGCGGGCAAGATCATCGTTGCTTTTAATGACATCACCGAACGCAAGCGGGCGGAAGAAAAACTTCGGCGGAGCGAGCTTCACTATCGGACCCTTTTTGAAAAAGCTTCCGAGGGCATAATATTTCTTAACGAAGCCGGCACAATGGTCGCCGTGAATGAGTCCTTTGCCCGCATGCACGGTTACCGTTGTGATGAACTGATCGGCGTTCAGCTGCATGAGCTTGAGGCGCAAAAATCTTTCGGACGAGACCCGGTGATTTTCCACCTGCTCCAGGCCGGTGAGTCGCTGCGGTTTGAAGTGGAGCACTATCACGCTGCCGGTCATTCGTTCCCGCTTGAAGTGGCGGCCAGCCTGATCCGGCTCAGCAACGAAAATCTGTTTGTAGCCTTCCACCATGACATTTCAGACAGGAGGAAGTCCGAGACCGCACTCAGGGAGAGCGAGGAGCGCTACAAAAGACTCCTGGGCTCGGTCACGGATTATATCTACACCGTTACGGTCGAGGACGGACAGGCCGTTGCCACCAGCCATGGGGAAGGCTGTCATGCCGTGACCGGCTATTCGTCGGCACAGTTCCAGGCTGACCCCGGCCTCTGGTACCGCATGATCCATGAGGCCGACCGCGGGCAGGTCCTCGAAAATGCCAGGAGGATCATTGCAGGAATGAGGACTGAGCCCCTTGAGCACCGGATCATCCATAGCAGCGGTTCAATTCGCTGGGTGCTGAGCACCCTTGTGCCGCTCTTCGGCAAGCACGGGCAGCTGATCGAGTATGACGGCCTGATCTCGAACATAACCGAGCGGAAGATGCTCGAAGAACAGCTCAACGCTGCCTGGGAAACGGAGGCACTGAACCTGAAGCTCTTCTTCAGGCTGCTGATAGAGACGCAGGAAAAAGAACGCTGGTCGATAGCCCGCGAACTTCATGACGAGATAGGCCAGTCCCTGACGGGCCTTAAACTATCGGTCGAAAGCATTGCCGGCTCTCTGCCGTCAGATCAGGCTGACGATATGAAGGCAATTGAAGTCTCCCTGGGCGAAATGCTTGACGTCGTGCGCACCATGTCCCTCAACCTCCGCCCGGTCATGCTCGAGGACTTCGGACTGGTCAGCAGCCTGCAATGGTATTTCGACCGCTATGAATCCCAGACAGGCATTGCGGTGACCTTCAGGCAGACCGCGGCAGACAGGCGCTTTGGCCAGCAGAAGGAGATCGCACTCTACCGGATAACACAGGAGGCCCTGGCCAACGTGGCACGCCACGCCGGGGTGAAGAGCGTCCTTGTCGAACTCACCGGCGGGCAGGACCTGATAAGCCTCAGGATCCAGGATACCGGCCGGGGATTTGACACCATGAGGGCGTCCTCATCGTTCTCTTCCGGTTTGTCGATCATGAGGGAGCGCACCTTGATAGAGAACGGCAAATTCACCCTCAGTTCCTCTCCTGAAAGAGGGACCGAGATCATTGCCGCGATCCCGCTTGATAACGGCGAGGTCGGACAACAGGCCGCGCCATGATAAAGATATTCCTTACTGACGACCATGAGATGCTGAGGCAGGGGTTGCGCTCCCTGTTCGAGAGGGAGGCGGACATCTCGGTGGCGGGCGAGGCAGGCAGCGGAGCTGAGACACTGGCGAAGCTGGCGGCAGTGAAGCCCGACCTGCTCCTCCTGGACCTCATGCTGCCGGATATGAGCGGCATGGAGGTGCTCGAAAAGGCAAGGCAGGCCTTCCCGGGACTGCGCATTATCATCCTCTCGATGTATGACAACAAGGTCCACCTGCTGGAGGCCCTGCAGCGGGGAGCTGACGGGTATATCATAAAGGGCAGCTCGGGGGTCACGCTGCTGCAGGGGATCCGGACCGTGATGTCCGGCCGACGCTATGTATGCCCGCCGCTCACCGACTATCTCCTGGAGGACATGGCGGTAAAGCATTCGAAGAACCAACCAGCCGGCTCAGTCAAACTCACCTTTCGTGAAGAGCAGGTGCTCTACCATACGGCGGAAGGCCTCACCAGTTCCGACATAGCCTCAAGGCTGGGGATCAGCGCACGCACGGTCGAGGCCCACCGGAACAATCTCATGAGAAAACTAGGCATCCATAACAAGGCGGAGCTGATACGCTACGCCCTGGAGCATAAAACACAAAAATAACCGCAGGACCTTTAACGGAACCGGGCGGTCAGCAGGTCGGGCTTCCCCCGCAACAGCAGCCACCTCTTCGCAGCAAATCGCCGGTCTCCGGAATTTAAGCTGTCCTGCGTCAACCGGGTACGATTACGCATCGTCTACGCAACATTACGGATAGCAACGAAAAGAAATGCCCTGTAGACTGAAAGTGGAGTATCGCAGCGGGGATAAGATAATCGTTTTCATAGCAGAGGGGGATCCAATGTCAGATTTGATATTTGAACAGACCGGGGGTATAGGCCTGCTCCATTTGTCCGGCGAGTGGGGCTCGGAGGGTGTTGAAAAACTGCGTCAGGGATTTATGGTCTCCTTCAGGAGCGCCGATCATGTCGTCGTGGATCTCAGGGATGTGACCGGCCTCGATGCAGGCTGCTTCAGACTGTTCTGCTCCGCATACCGGGTATTCACCAGCAGCAGCAAACGGCTTTTACTGATCGGCCTCAGCCCGCAGATCTTTGGTGCACATGATGCTGCGGACCGGCCGGAGCAGGGCTCGCACTGTGACGCGCTCTGCCTCAATGGCTGCCTGTGGGGCTGGAGCCCTAAAGAGATTGCGGAAGATCCGGGCGAAAGGCATTACGACGCCGGCCCTCGCACGAACATCCTGCATACCCCGTGGGTGAACACATCATGGCGCCCTCAACAGTGACCTCTCTTTCAGGACGTATTGGTCCTGCCGTGCTCCCTATGCAAACCTGCGGAGGTTCTACGCAAGATTACGGATTGTATTGCCTCCGCTGCTGCCTTACACTGGGAAACAAGAGCATCAGATTCAGAAAGGGGGATTGAGATGAGATTGGATTATATCAGCTCTTTTGTGGATTCGGCCCAGAATGTGATGGAGGGCATTCTCCCGACCGCTATCACCCGGGGGGAGATCACGTTGATGGATTCCCTCTCGATCAGGGACATCTCCGCAACGATATTCCTGGTGGGCGGCGTTGACGGCCGCGTGGTCCTGGACCTTGAGAAACCGGCCGCAAAAAGGATAGCCGGTTTTATGAATAATGCCGAGTTCGCCGATATCGATCATCTGGTCCTGGACACCATCTGCGAGCTCAACAACATCATCATCGGGAAGGCGATCACCACGCTGAACGACAAAGGGTACAGGTTCAAACCGTCGCCGCCCTGTTTTTTCATTGGAGAAAAAAGATATTTCGGCCTTGAGGCGGTCTGCATCAACCTCAGGACGGACTGGGGCAGCATGAGGATACAGGCAGCGATCACGGAAAGACCGGGTGTCATCACCCACAATCATCGCACAGCAGACCAAGGGGGACAACGACATGCTGAATAAGAACCAGGTGGTCAGATTCATCGTCGGAAAAGAATCGTTCGGAGTTGATATCGCCAGTGTCCATGAGATCGTCACCGTCCCGGAGATAACCCGGGTACCGGACGCGCCTGATTTCCTGGAGGGGGTGATCAACCTCAGGGGCAAGATCGTCTCCGTGGTCGATCTGAGAAAAAGGCTCAGGATCAACGGAACAGATAGACATAAAAAGAACAGGATCCTGGTGACCGAGATCGATAAGAAAGTGGTCGGACTTATTGTGGACGAGGTGTCCGAGGTGCTCAGACTTAATCCTGATAATATTGAACCGCCGCCCGAGATGATGAACTCGGTCGGGGCTGAATATATCACCGGGGTCGGAAAGCTCGAAGACAAGATCATCATACTTCTGGATATGGCAAAGGTATTGAACCACGGGGAGATAAACGTTCTCGGCATGCAGGCCGCAGAGCCGAATGCCTTATCTCATGCAATTCCCGGCAATTAGCGGAGGATATATGTATACGGTATCGAACAGATCTTTTCCGGCAGTGGTCATGATCTTATTGTTTATTGCCTTGTCTGCCTGCACTGCAGCGGCAGAGATCAGATTAGGAATACTGCCAAGGCTGAACAAGGAAGCCCTCTATATGATGTTCAAGCCGCTGGGTACTTACCTTTCCGCGGAGACAGGAGAGAAGGTCAGCATCACCATCCCCCAGGACTACGGAGCCTTTAAAGAGAGGGTAAAGGCCGGGGACCTGGACCTCTGTTTTGCGAATTCCATCGTCTATATCCAGCTCAGGAAGGATATCGGCGTTGAACTTGTCGCAGGCTCCGTCGAGGGGACGGGCGGCGCCAAGTTCCGGGGCATCGTCATAGCGAGGCACGACAGCGGGATCGCAAAACTGCAGGACCTCAAGGGAAAGAAACTTGTCTTTGTGGACAAGGATGCAGCGGGCGGATATGTGTTCCAGATGCTCCTTTTTAAAAAGAATGGCCTCGATATCAATAAAGACTTTGTGACGCTTCCCTTTGCCAAAAAACATGACAGCGTGGTCATTGAGGTCTTCAACAAAAGGGCGGACGCCGGGGGCATCCGTGAAGAGGACCTGGAGAAGGTCAAGGACAAGGTCGACCTGAAGCAGATCAGGATCATCGGGTACACGGACTATTTTCCGAACTGGCCTTTTTTTGCCGCATCTCATATGGACAAAAAAATGGTCGCAAAGATACGGGCGGCCCTGCTGAAGCTCAAGGCCGGTGACGCAGGAGCAGACAAGATACTCACGGCCGCAAAGCTGAAAGGCTTCGTAGCGGTCGCCGACAAGGACTACGATCTCCTCCGCCAGGCAGCCAGCCTGGTGGGGGCATTCTGAAAGGAGACTGCAATGAAGATGACTATTGGAAGAAAACTGACGATGGGTCTGGGTACCATGCTGGTATTGGTCATGGTCATGGGGGGCGTCTTTCTCTGGGCGACCGAGCAGGTGAAGCAGGAGATGCAGACATATCAGGAAGTGAGGAACCTTAACGGACTCCTCACCGCGCGGATCATGGACCATTACCGGTGGATGGACGGCCTTGCCTCCGGGGTCTTTATCCAGGGCAAGCCCTTCAAGGGGAAGCTCGATCCCGACGAATGCGATCTCGGCAAATGGATGGCGACGTATAAACCTGCCAATGAGGAACTGGCCGGCCCCTTCAAGGCCCTGCACGATCCGCACAAAAAACTGCACGGGACCGCGGAACGGATCCTTGCGGCCTACAAGCTCGGCAACATAGACACTGCCCACCAGATCTTTACGGATGAGACCGTGCCGGCGGTCCATACAGTCCAGGAAAACCTCATCGGGATGAAGGATACGCTGAGAGCTCAGGAGGAAAAGGAGCATAAGCACCTGGAGGCGGTACAGCGGAGGGCCGGCATCATCAGCCTCGGACTGACCCTGTCGATCGTCGCCTTCGGCATTATCGGCGGAGTGTTCTTTGTCCGGGGGATCAACAAGCCGGTCAATAAGGTCAGGGAGGCTATGCAGAAGGTGGCCAAGGGAGACCTTACCGAAAAGGTCGAAGGGGTAAAGAGCAATGACGAGATAGGACAGATGGCGTCATACACGAACGAGATGATAGACAGCCTCAGCTCCATGCTGGGCCAGATAAAGACGAACGCGGACCAGCTCGTGGCCGCGTCCTCCCAGATAGCCTCGTCGGCAGAGCAGACCTCGATAAACTCGGAATCTTCGGCCTCGGCCGTGGAAGAGATGACCTCGACGATGCACGAAATGTCGACGAACATACAGAACGTTGCGCGAAACACCCAGAAGCAGGCCTCCTCCGTGGTCGAGACCTCATCCTCCATCGAGCAGATGGTCTCCTCCATAAAGAGGGTCGCGGAAAATGTGAAGCGGCTCGTTGCCATATCCGACAAGTCCAGGGAGGCTGTCTCCATAGGGGCAGGCGCGGTGAATAAGGCCTCAAACGGGATGGGAGAGATCAATGCGGCCATCCAGCAGTCGGCCCAGACGATCATAAGCCTCGGGTCGAGGACGGAAGAGATGGCGAAGATAGTCGAGGTGATAGACGATATTGCGGAGCAGACGAACCTCCTCGCGCTCAATGCGGCCATAGAGGCGGCCAGGGCGGGCGAGCAGGGCATGGGGTTTGCGGTGGTTGCCGAAGAGGTGAGGAAGCTGGCGGAACGGTCTGCCAAATCGACCCGTGAGATCGCCGACCTCATCAAATCGGTCGCCGGCGAGGCCCAGACAGCGGTGGACCATATGACGCGCAGCACCGGCATCGTCGAGGTAGGGCTTGTTTCAAGCCGCGAGGTGATCGAGGCCCTCAGGGGGATCGAGACCGCGGTCGACGAAGTCTCGAAGTATTCCAGTGAGATAGGCGCCGCAACCCATGAACAGTCAAGCGGGTCCGAACAGATAGGAAAGGCCATGGTCAACCTCAACGAGGTCACCCAGGAGATAAGCACGGCCACAGAAGAGCAGTCCACGGGAGCGGAGCAGGTCGTTAAGGCAATAGAGAAGGTCAGGGGCATGGTGCAGCAGAACGCCTCAAGCGCCATACAGCTGGCATCGTCCGCGGAACAGCTCAATAAGCAGTCAAGCGGCCTACAGGAACTTGTTGAACGTTTCACGCTCAACGGTCACGGCAATGGGCACGGTAATGGGCACGGTAATGGGCACGGTAATGGGCACGGTGATGGCAATGGTCACGGCAACGACAGGAGCCACTGACAGGTGTCCCATGACTGACGACGAATTCAAGATCTTCAGGAACCTGGTCCATAAGGAATGCGGGATATCCCTGTCCGAAGCCCGGAAGGATTTTCTGCGGACGAAGGTCGAGAAGCGGCTCAGCGCCCTGAACATCGGCAGTTTTTTTCAGTACTACAAATATCTCACTGAAAAGAACCAGGAGGAGATGCTCATATTCCTCGATTCCGTGACCATCAATGAGACCTATTTCTTCAGGAACCTGCCCCAGTTCGAAATGTTCGGGGAAAAAGTGCTGCCCGACCTGCTGGAAAGAAAACGCAGGGCACGGGACTACCGCCTGCATGTCTGGAGTGCCGGCTGTTCAACCGGTGAAGAGGCCTATTCGATCGCCATCCAGCTTGCCGACGCAATACCTGATGTCCAGCTCTGGGACGTCAGGATCATTGCGTCGGACATATCCCTGCGGTGTCTGGGGCTTGCCAACATCGGCAGATATTGTGCAGACAAGCTCAGGGATGTGCCTTCAAAGTATCTTTCACGGTACTTCAGGCGGGACGGTGAACATTACCTGGTCAGCGATTCCCTGAAAAAGATGGTCACCTTTGACTACCACAACCTGCAGCATGAGAACGGTCTCGAAAATATGGATGTGATATTCTGCAGGAATGTGATGATCTATTATGAGATCGCGGAGCAGAAAAGACTTGTCGGGAGGTTTGCAAAGGCCCTGAACCATGAAGGGTACCTTTTCCTGGGACATGCAGAGACCCTGCAGGGCATCACGACGAACGGTGATTTCAAGTTCCACTGCTGGAACAAAGGGACCGCCTATCAGCGGCTGAGGGAGACCCATGGGTGAGATGACACTGACCGATGCGGACATGGCGGAACTGCGGGAGGCCTTTTTTTCGCAGGCAGGGGAGATCCTCGACAATCTCAACGGCTATATCATGGCGATCGAGAAAGATCCGGTTGAAGACAACTGGAAGGCCCTCAAGAGGGCCTTCCATACGCTGAAGGGTGACTCAAAGGCCATGGGTTTTCACAGCCTCAGCACGTTTGCGCATAAGGTGGAGGACCTGATCGCCGCCCTGAAGGACGCGGAACCCGAAAAGGCGTCCTTCGACCTGCTCCTCGGATGTGCCGACGCCTTCGGGAGCTTTGTCGAGACCGTCTCCGGAGGCGGCGAACCGGACATGGCGGATATCATGTCGCGGATCGATGCACACATCCGGTCCCGCGGGGCGCACGTTGAAAAGAATGAAAAAACGGTCGTCAGGAACGCCTCAGGGAGGGGGGCCGCCCTCTTAAAGATAGAGCCGGAACGCGTCGACAGGATCATGAACCTTGTCGGCGAACTGGTCATAGGGCGGTCCATGCTGTCGCAGATAAATTCCGAGATCGACACGCTCCGCAGGGAGACGATAGCCTCGCGGCTTTACAACCTCAACTCGGCTTTTGAACGCACGCTCTCAGAACTGCAGCGGTCCGTCATGAAGGTGAGGATGCTGCCGGTGGAAGTGGTCTTCAGGCGTTTTCCGCGGATCGTGAGGGACCTTTCCGCAGAAAAAGGCAAGCTCGTCACCCTCAGGACCGAAGGTGAGACGACGGAACTTGACAAAGGCATCGTTGATGTCATCGGGGAGCCGCTCATGCATATCATCCGGAACTCCGTGGACCACGGGATAGAACCCCCCGCCGAAAGGGAGCTGACCGGGAAACCGAAAGAGGGTCTCATTCTCTTGAGGGCCTTCCATCAGGGCAACCAGATGGTGATCGAGGTGGAAGACGACGGAAGGGGCATAGACATTGAGCTCCTGAAGCAGAAGGCGGTCGGCAATAATATCCTTTCTGAGGAAGAGGCAAAAAAAATCAGCGGCCAGGACGCGATAAATCTGATCTTCCTCTCGGGGCTCTCCACCTCCGACAAAATAACCGAGGTCTCCGGCAGAGGGGTCGGGATGGACATAGTAAAGGAGAACGTCGAATCGCTCCGGGGAGTGATCGACATTGCCTCGGAAAAAGGGCGCGGGACGAAATTCACGCTCCGTCTGCCGCTGACGCTCGCAATCATAAAATCGATCCTCTTTATGCACAAAAATGAGATCTTCGCCCTCCCCATGACCTCTGTCACGGAGATAAAACGGGTCTTTCCGGAGGATATGGACACCATCGGCGGCAGATACGTCCTCAGGCACCGCGACAGCGTCATCCCGCTGATCTCCCTGGACGAAGAAGCTCTCGGCAGCGATAAGCTCTTCATCATATTTGTGGGGGTCGGTCATATGCGGGCAGGCATCATGACCGAAAAGATCCTCGGGGAAGAGGAACTGGTGATCAAGGCCCTGGACGGAAAGGCCGGGACGGGCATAGCCTCGGGGGCCTCCATCCTCGGTAACGGCAGTGTTGTCCTGATCCTGGACCCCCTTTCCGTGATCAAAAGATACTCACCCCGGCGGGAAGACGTCATCCTGGCCAAAGAGGCGGTCTATGAAAACATCGTCAACTAGGATCCGGGTCCTCGTCGTTGATGATTCAGCCCTGATGAGGAAGATGATCCCGATGATCATCAGCGCTGATGACAGCATCGAGGTGGTCGGGACCGCGATGGACGGTGAGTTTGCCCTGAAGAAGATCAGTGAACTCGAGCCCGATGTCGTAACGCTGGACATCGATATGCCGCGGATGGACGGGCTTGCGGCGCTGAAGGCCATAATCAGGGATTTCGGAACGCCCGTCATCCTGGTCAGCTCGCTCACCAGAGAAGGTGCAGAGACGACGCTGCGGGGGCTTGAGATGGGGGCCTTTGATTTTGTTCCTAAACCAGGCGACGCGCTTTCGGTCCATATTGCGGACATAGCACATGAGCTCATCGAAAAGATCAAGGCTGCCTCGCGGAGCCGGAGACCGAGATCCAGGGGGCCGCAGGAGGTCAGACCCAAACCGCTGCAACCGGTCGTGCGGGCGCGGCCCTTACCCTCAGAGACCGTAGTGGCCATAGGGATATCAACGGGAGGTCCTCAGGCGCTTGCAGAGATATTGCCGGACATTCCGGCTGATTTCCCTGCCGGCATTGTGATCGTGCAGCATATGCCGGAAGGTTTCACCGACCTTTTTTCGAAGCGTCTCGACGGCATGTGCGCCATCAGGGTCAAAGAGGCCGACAACGGCGACGTGATCGGTCCGGGCATGGCCCTTATTGCGCCGGGAGGGAAGCACCTCAAGGTCAAAAGGACGCCCTTCGGCCTTGTTGCCGTTCTCAGCCAGGCCCCGACCGTGTCCGGCCACAGGCCGTCGGCAACCGTCCTCTTCAATTCTGTCGCCGATGAGCTCGGCAGCGCCGCAATAGGCGTGATCATGACCGGCATGGGCGACGACGGGGTCGAGGGCCTTGCACGGATCAGGCAGAAGGGAGGAATGACCATTGCGCAGAATGAGGAGACATCGGTTATTTATGGCATGCCGAAAGTGGCGATCGAAAATGGATATGCCGACATGGTCCTCGGGCTTTACGAGATAGTCCCGAGACTTGCCGGCATCGTTGAACATAATGGTGTGAAAGCCGGGGCCTCATAGAAGGTCAAAGGCCCCTTTCGTTCAAGGAGGATGACTATGGCAAGATTTCTGATAGTGGACGATTCCCTGTTCCAGAGGAAGAACCTCGGGAAATTCGTGCAGCAGCTCGGGTCCGAGGTGGTCGGCGAGGCGGCCAACGGCATGGAGGCCCTCACCCTGTACCGGCGCCTGAACCCGGACCTTGTCTTCATGGACCTCGTCATGCCGGAAATGGAGGGGATCGATGCCGTTGAGAAGCTGCTGGAGATCGACCGGGACGCAAAGATCATCGTCGTCAGCTCTCTCGGCTACAGTGAGATAGTCGACAAGGCCCTGACCCTCGGGGCAAAACAATTCATAACAAAACCGATCAACTTTGAAGAGACGGCCGGCATCATCAGGTCTGTACTGGAGGAATAATGAAAAAGGTACTCTTTGTCGACGATTCATCGATCATGCGGCTTTTCGCTCGGATGTCCACCAGGAGCATCCACGGGATAAGTTTGACTGAGGCGCAGGACGGCCATGACGCCATCGAAAAGCTCGAGAAAGAGCCTTTCGATCTCATCATAACGGACATCAATATGCCCCGGATGGACGGCCTGCAGCTGATCCGGCATGTCAGGATGATGGGGCTTAAGTTCCCCATAATAATCCTGACGACCTGCGGAGAGGAGAAGGATGTGGAAACGGGGATATTCCTTGGCGCCGATGATTACGTGACCAAGCCGATAACGTCGCAGAAACTGACGATGCTCATCTCCAACTATACGAATGTCCCTGCCCTGCCGGTGAGCACCTGAACGCCAGCAGGACAATGAAATGAGGTCTGAACCATGGAGAACAGAGCAGACGCTCACCTGAGCCAGTATTGCGACATGGGGAGGTGTATGACGAACCTGGAGACCTCCTTTGACGGTATCGCCGTCATCGACAGCGACCGGAGGATCCTCTACACGAACAACGCCCATGCAGAGGTATACGGATACGGCAGCAGCCATGACCTCATCGGGAAACCCTGGCACATCCTTTGTGCGGAGGAAGAGGCCCAGCGGTTCGAGGAAGAGATCATCCCTCTGGCATGGGAAAAAGGGCGCTGGCGCGGTGAGTCCGTCGGCAGGAGACAGGATGGGACCACGTTCCAGCATGAGGTCTCCCTGGCGGCCATGGCAGGCGGAAAGTTCTTCGTTGTCGTCAGGGACCTGACAGAACACAAAAAGATCACCCAGGAACTTATGGCCCTGAAAAAAGCGGTCGAAAATATGCAGATAGGGATCACCATCACCGACAGCCAAAGGAAGATCCTCTATGTAAATCCGAGCGAAGCGGCACTGCACGGTTACTGTCCTGAAGAACTGATCGGCCAAGACGCCAGGATACTGGCCCCGACAGCCAGCTGGAAGCCCGTGGAACCGGAGCAGCTGAAACGACGTTTCAAACGGGAGAGCGTCAATGTCAGAAAGGACGGGAGCCTCTTCCCTGTGGAGCTCATGTCCGATTTCGTGACCGGTCCCGACGGGCAGATCTACCATATCGTCACGACCTGCGAGGAAATAACCGAGCGCAGGAAGGCGGAAGAAATAATACGGCATAAGGCCTATTACGACGACCTGACCAACCTGCCCAACCGCCTGCTGTTCAACGAATGCCTGGAGCAGGCGATCCCTGAGGCGCAGCGCAGCAATAAACTGATCGCGGTCATGCTCATCGACCTCGACCGCTTCAATATGATAAACAACTCCCTGAGCCACGATACCGGGGACCTTCTCATATACTCGGTCGCCCAGAGACTGCAGTGCTGCGTGCGCAGCAAAGACCTGGTCGCACGGCTCGGCGGGGACGAGTTCCTGATCATGCTGCCGGACCTGAACACGGCCCAGGATGCGGTCATTCATGCCAACAAGGTCATGAAAGAGCTGGCGCATGTCTTTATCTTAAACGGTCTTGAACTGTACCTGACCGCCAGCATAGGGATCAGCCTGTACCCAAACCACGGAGAGACTGTTTCGGCCCTGCTTAAGAATGCCGACGCCTCCATGTATTATGTCAAGGCGCAGGGAAGGAACAATTATCAGCTCTATACACCCGAAATGAATGCCCATAACCTTGAGCATCTGACCATGGAGAACAACCTGCGCAAGGCCCTGATGCAGAAAGAACTGCTGCTTAACTATCAGCCGCAGTTCGATCTCCGCACCGGCAGGATCTTCAGCGCAGAGGCACTGATGCGCTGGCAGCACCCCGAGCTCGGCATGATATCTCCGGGAGAGTTCATTCCCATTGCAGAAGAGACAGGCCTCATTGTGCCGATAGGCAAATGGCTGCTCTATAACGCCTGTGAGCAGATCAAGAGCTGGAGAAAGGAAGGCTTCAATCTGCAGCGGGTCGCGGTCAACCTCTCCATGCGCCAGTTCAAATTGACGAACCTGCTTGAATCCATCGCAAAGATACTCGAAAGAACAGGTCTGGACCCTTCCTCGCTGGAAGTGGAGCTGACGGAAAGCATCATCATGCAGGACCCGGAGACCACCGTGGCGACCCTGCGCGAATTGAGTGCCATGGGCATCTATCTCTCGATCGACGATTTCGGCACCGGCTATTCCTCACTGAACTACCTGAAGTACCTCCCCATGAACAAGCTCAAGATCGCCCCCATCTTCGCGGCAGGGATCGGGAAAGACGCAAACGACGAGGCCATCTGCAAGGCGGTCATAACGCTGGCGCATAGTCTCAACATGAAGGTGATCGCCGAAGGGGTTGAAACGCAGGAGCAGCTCGAATTCCTGCGCGCGCATGACTGCGACGAGGTGCAGGGGTATCTTTTCAGCAAACCTTTGGCCGCCAATGAGCTCAGCGCATTGTTTGCCGAAGACCGCTGGCCGCAGATGCCGTCATGATCCCCCGGGCGCTCAGGAACAAAGCACTCTCAGGTCGCTGCAGAGACCGTTCCCTGTAGTGCAGGGGGTTGCCCCCCTCCCCCCACAGGCAGCAAAACAAGAGGTGCCCGGCCGGACTGCGTTACAAGGCTCAGCCCCGCCCCCTCATTGCTTCGAGCCGCGCGATCCGCTCCTGCATCGGCGGATGTGTGCTGAAGAGCTTTACAAGGCCGCCGCCGCTGAAGGGGTTAACGATCATCATATGTGCGGTAGAGGGGGTCGCATCCATCGGGATCTGCTGGACCCCCTGCTCAAGCTTCCTGAGGGCACCGGCAAGGGGCATCGGGTTCCCGAGGAGGCGTGCTCCGCCTTCGTCCGCCGCATACTCCCTGGACCGGGAAATGGCCATCTGAATGAGCATGGCCGCGATCGGCGCAACGATCATCATGAGGATGCCGCCGAAAGGGCTGCCGCCTTCGTCGTCGTCATGCCTGCCGCCAAAGAAAAAGGCCATATGCCCGAGATAGCTGATCGCACCGGCGATCGTCGCCGCCACCGTGCCGATCAGGATGTCCCGGTTGATGACATGCGCAAGCTCATGCGCCATGACCCCGGCAAGCTCTTCCTCGCTCAGCAGCTGCATGATCCCTTCAGTTGCGGCAACCGCCGCATGTTTGGGGCTCCTGCCGGTCGCAAAGGCATTCGGGGATTCGTCCGGTATGATATAGACCTTCGGCATGGGGATGCCGGACTTCTGGCTCAGCCGCCTGACGATCCTGTAGAGGACAGGGGCCTCAGCCTCGGTCACCTGGCGCGCGTGGTACATCGCAAGGACTATCTTATCGCTGAAGAAATAACTGATAAAATTCATGACACCTGCCATCAGCAGGGCCATGAACATGCCCGACTGTCCGCCGACCGCAGCCCCTCCCCAAACGAGCAGGAGCGTCAGAAGCGTCATCAATATAATTGTCTTCATTCCGTTCATTTTTCTCTCCTCCTTCAGCAGGTTCCAGTTTTATCCTGCAGCACCATGTCTTTTAGTTTAAAGGGAAACATCGGGGACCGTCAAGGCCTGATTTTCGGCATATTTCATACCTGAAAGCGGGGAACTGCTCTTTTTTATTGCAAAATAATATGGTTTTATGCAAAATAAAGATAGATTTTCCTGTCATTTTAATCTAAAATTCAATAAATCTTCACATTTTATAAGTAAACTGTATAAAAATAGATGAGAGAGAGGTGTCCGATGAAAGAAAACATGAAAGAGAAAGAGATATTTGAAGATATAATAGAGCTGGGCAAGACGAGGGGGAGCATTACGTTCGATGAGATCAATAATGCCCTTCCGTCGGAGTTCTATACCCCTGATGATGTTGAAGAGCTCATGGAGCTCCTCGATGATATGGGCGTTCCTGTCATCGATACCCCTGAGGTCGGTCTCGGGGCTGATGACGCGGATGAGGAAGAAGAGGCCCCGGTCAACGAAAAGACGGAGGACCTGGTCCAGGCATACTTCCATTCCATGGGGAATATCCCGATCCTGACCAAGGCCGAAGAGGTCGAGCTGGCCAAAAGGCTGGAGCAGGGAAAGGCGATCATCAGGGAAATAGTGACCCCCATGCCCCTGTACAAAAGGATCGAGGAGTCTTTAAGTGAGGAACTCACGGTCGAGGAGCAGGAGGCAGAGGTCGTGGATGAGGATGAGATAAACCTCAAGGCCATCGATGCGTGCCTGAAGGAGCTTGACGCACTCTACGGCAAACTGCATAAGACGGATAGCAGGATCTCACGCTATGGCAGCCTGAAAGACCTGCAGAAGCTCGTTACCGATAAGAAGACCAAGGGCCAGAACAATATGAAGCTTGCCACCCTTGCCAAAGAGGTCTCTGCCGAATACCGGCATGTGGAGAGCGAGACCGGGCTCAAGATCAAGGGCTTCAGGGAGCAGTGGGAGCGCATGACAAAGGCGCGGCTTCTGCTCAACGAGGCCAAGGAAGAGCTGATCACACATAACCTGAGGCTCGTCATCAACATTGCAAAGAACTATATCGGCAGGGGACTGTCCCTCCTTGACCTTATCCAGGAAGGCAACATAGGCCTCATGAGGGCCGTTGACAAGTTCAAGTACGAAAAAGGTTTCAAGTTCAGCACCTATGCGACCTGGTGGATCAGGCAGGCGATGACCCGGGCCCTGATAGACCAGACCAAGACGATCCGTGTGCCGGTCCATATGATGGAGTTCTATAACAAGGTGGTCAAGACCTCCCGCGACCTCACCCCGCAGCTCGGAAGGGAACCGAACAACGACGAGATCGCAAAGAGCCTGGGAGTGCCGACCCGGAAGGTCGAAGAGGTCTTCAAGGCGGTGCAGGACCCTATCGCCTTACAGACGCCTGTCGGGGATGAGGACACCAACCTGGAGGATTTCATCGCCGACACGAACAGTCCGTCGCCGATCCTGAATGCCGAAAAGAGTGAGTTCACGGAGCAGATACTCCAGCTCCTGCAGACCCTGACCCCTAAGGAAAATGAGGTCATCAAGATGAGGTTCGGCATAGGCTTTGACCGCGACCATACGCTGGAAGAGGTCGGCCGGCATCTCTCTCTCACCCGCGAGCGGGTCAGGCAGATCGAGGCCAAGGCCCTGAGGAAGCTCAAACACCCCACCAGGCTGAAGGCCCTCAACGTCCTGACCGCAGCCTAAATACAAGCAACAAAAAAAGCCCTCCCCAAAAAGGAGGGCTTTTTTGTTGCACTGTTCTATGTTCAACGTTCCAGGTTCTCAGTTTAGAAAAAAACAGTTTTGTGTTTTTTTTCTTGGTTTTGAATTCTGGAAATAACGCGTTGTGTTATCCTGACTTAGAACTTAGAACTTAGAACTAATAAGGCAGGATAGAGTGTTCGAACGGGTTCTTTTACCGATATTCCGAAGTGTATTTCGGGATCATGAGGTAAAAGCCTCGGAGGCCCCGGCGTGCAGCCGGGACCGAGAATGAGCGAAAAGGTTCTGCCCTGCCTTATTCTTTTTTTAATCCCCGAACGAGATGCCGATGTCGCGGGCTGTCCGGATCGTGTCTCCCTCAAGCGGCACATGTTTGACCCTGCCTATCACCTGCTCAAGCGGCACCGGCCTGATCTCGGGCGGCACCAGGGCGACCATCATGCCGAAATTCCCGGCCTCGATCATACGGACCGCCGAGGCCCCGAACCTGAGGGCCAGCCGCCTGTCAAAGGTCGTCGGCGAGCCCCCGCGCTGCAGATGCCCGAGCACCAGGGACCGGGTGTCCTTGCCGGTCCTCTTTGAGATCTCTGCCGCAACATACTCCCCTATCCCGCCAAGCACTACCTCCTGTCTGCCCGCCTCCCCCTCCCCCTTGCAGATCACCCTGCCGCCGGCAGGGACAGCCCCTTCTGCAACCACAACGATCGCATAATGCTGACCGTGGAGTTCGCCGCCCATGATATGGTCGCAGACCTTCTCCAGGTCGAACGGGATCTCGGGGATCAGGATGACATCTGCCGCACCGGAAAGTCCGCTGTTGAGGGCTATCCAGCCTGCGGTCCTGCCCATGACCTCGACGACCATCACCCTTTCGTGGGACGCAGCCGTTGAATGAAGCCGGTCGAGAGCCTCTGTTGCGATCCCGACCGCCGTATCGAACCCGAAGGTGATCTCGGTCGCCGTAAGATCGTTGTCGATGGTCTTGGGCACGCCGATAACCGGGATGCCTTTCAGAAAAAAGTCATAGGCTATCTTCAGGCTCCCGTCGCCCCCTACGGCAATGAGGCAGTCAAAGCGCAGCCGTTTGAAGTTCTCGACGACCCTGTTTGAGACATCCCGGAATTCCACCTCGCCCGCCGCGTTCGTGACCGGCAGGTGAAAGGGATTGCCCTTGTTCGTCGTCCCGAGGATCGTGCCGCCCTGGCAGGATATATGCCGCACCTTCTCGGGGGTCAGGTGGACGATCTCATCGGTGTCAAGGAGCCCTGCATAGCCGTTCCTGATGCCGTAGACCTCCCACTGCCGGTTATAGGCGGACATCACCACGGCCTCGATGACCGCATTCAGGCCCGGTGCATCCCCTCCACCCGTATTGATGGCGATCTTCAGCGGTTTTGACATATTCTCCCCTCCTGCTGCTTTTTTGGCCATTATATCACGACCTGAGGACTTTTGCTTCTCCCCGCCGGTGACATTGACTGCCGGCTCCGCAGCATCTACAATAGATGCATGGACAGGATCATCATCAGGTGGCTGATCAACACGATCGCGATCATGCTCGCCATCAAGTTCATCCCGGGGATATCTTATAGCGGGGAGTGGTGGGGCATCCTGCTCGTCAGCATCATCTTCGGGCTGGTCAACAGCTTTATCAGGCCCTTCGTCAAGCTCTTCACCCTTCCGTTTTTGATCCTGACCCTCGGGCTTTTCACCTTCGTCATCAACGGCCTCATGCTGAAGCTCACCTCCTGGCTCTCCGGCCAGCTCAGTCTCGGCTTCCATGTGGAGGGGTTCTGGTCCGCCTTCTGGGGAGCGCTGGTCATCAGCCTTGTCAGCCTGATACTTTCCTGCCTCACCCCTGACGACGACACCAAACAGCTGCATGTACAGATAAAATAAGGAGAGACGATGGATGCAATTCATACAGGACTGGTTGTCTATCACGAAAAACACGGGACCGGCAGGGTCGTCAATATCGATGAGAACAGGACAACGGTAAACTTCATAAAGGCCGGGTTGATCTTCTTTTCTCCGGCAGGTGCTTCAGAGGAACTGTCGGACACCCCTTTTCATGATGACGCGTCAGACCCTGATGATGCCGAACCTGAGACCATAAAGGATGCCCTCAGGGAGGTCCTTCGCGAGGAGGGCCTGATCGGGAACGTTTCGCTGGCCGAAAAATGGGACGGAGGAGAACTGGTCCTGAAGCCGGGCAAGGCAGGTCTCCAGGAAAAGGCCCTGCCGATCGATACCTTCTTCCATAAGATCGTCATGATCAGGAACCAGCTGCGGGTCCTTGAGGCGAACATCAACGGCTCCAAGAACCTGTCGGACAGCGAAAAGGTCGATCTCCAGCAGTATATAACCCGCTGCTACGGTTCACTAACGACCTTCAATGTCCTGTTTGCCGACAAGAATCACTATTTCGTAGGGTCGAAAAAAGAGGATTAAGGCCTTCTCCTTCTCACGCAGAGAAGGCAATTCTTAATTTTGAATTCTTAATTATCAGCTTCCGGGTCCTGCGGCTCGTCCCTGAATTTTCTGAGGACCGCTTCCGCCTCTTCCCGGTCGCTCTCCCGTATCATGACCTTTACCTCTCCCATCCTGCCGATATTCACCGGATAGGGGCCTACCTTTGCCGACCTGAGCTCTACAGGGATATCCCCGCTTTCTAAAACATCCTGCAGCATATCCGCCTCCAGCAGGTCATAGGTCACGAGCAATACAATCCATTCGTCGTTCATACCTAAAGCATAAGTTCCGGGAGATGCACATGTCAAACGATAAGGCAATTCTTAATTGAGGTAACAAGTATAGCTCGGGGCGTTGCCCCGGACCCCAGCCACCTTTCTTGACGGCCAAGAAACGTGGCCCAAAGAAATCCGCCCCGACGAAAATCCCTTAACGGTCTGCTCGGTCGGTCTCGGTAAATTTTAGAAACTTGCCCCGTAAGGAGGAACCTTTTCCCATATCGGGGCTTCGGACAGTCTAAAATTCTTCACCCTCAACCTCGGTCGCAGACCTGGAATTTTCTGATGGGGAAAACACAGCCAACAAAAAATATCAACTTAGACGTAAGGTGTGAGCTGTAAGGTGTTATAAACACTTCACGTTTCACGATTCACATTTCACGGGTCTTTAGGCTTCTTTTGCTCTATGCTCTATGCTTTTTCCCCAGTTTGCAGGCTTGTCAGCTGGTATTCGCCTGTCAGCTTGTTGTTGCTATGAGCTATGAGCTTTCGTTGCTATCTTTTGCTCTATGCTGTCATTTCCAGTTTGCAGGCTTGTCAGCTGGTATTCGCCTGTCAGCTTGTTGTTGCTATGAGCTATGAGCTTTCGTTGCTATCTTTTGCTCTATGCTGTCATTTCCGGTTTGCGGGCTTGTTAGCTGGTATTCGCCTGTCAGCTTGTTGTTGCTATGAGCTATGAGCTTTTGTTGCTATCTTTTGCTCTTTGCTGTCATTTCCGGCTTGCGGGCTTGTTAGTGGGATTCGCCTGTCAGCTTGTTGTTGCTATGAGCTATGAGCTTTTGTTGCTATCTTTTGCTTTTCGTGGCCTGTGTATAATAGGTGATGAAATGGAAAGACAACATATCCTTCATACTCGTCGATACCCTGGAGACCGGGAATATCGGCGCCTCGGCTCGGGCGATGAAGAACTGCGGTTTTTCGAAGCTCGAACTCGTCCGCCCGAGGAACTTCCCTTCTGAGGAGGCCGGCTGGTTTGCCCACGGTGCCGAGGATATCCTCTCCACGGTCAGGGTCCATCCTGATCTGACAGCGGCAATGAAGGAGAAGTCCCTGATAGTCGGTACGACGAGACGGGACGGGAAAAAGCGCGGCCTTACCTTTCCGGTAAGAGAGGCGGTCGAAAAGATCAGGCAGTCTGCACGGAACAACCGGGTGGCGCTGCTTTTCGGGAGGGAGGACCGGGGCCTGAAGAATGCGGAGACAGCCGAATGCTCGTTCATGATCAGGATCCCGGCCTCGGACGAACACCCTTCCTTCAACCTTGCCCAGGCAGTCCTGATCATCGCCTATGAGCTCTCGCTCACCTCATACCCGGTCAAGCCTCCGCCGGCTGCCATCAGCAGCGCCGAATTCCTGGCCCTGTTTGAGAGGCTCCGCACCATCATGAAAATGGCGGGCTATGCCCCGAAAGGGATCAGGGACAAGGAGGTCCTGATCATGGCAGACCTGAAGCGGCTCATCTCGCGGACGGCCATCACCCCGCGGGAGGCCCGGATGCTCCACGGCATCATATCTCAGATTGAAGATAGCCTCGGAAAGAGATAAGATTGAATAAAGGCTATGAAGAGAATAAAGAATATATCAAGTCTGGCGCTGGCTGTTGGTACGTGGGGATGGCTTCTTTTTGTCGCCTGGCTCTCCTATGATTATACGATATACGGGAAGGATTGGATCGTTCATATCCTGCAGTTTGCCCGTTTTCGCGAGATCAATGCCTTTTATGTGCTCATTTTCGTTGTGCCGTTCATCTATACCTTATTGGGTTATCTCATTAACGAACGGGAGATCCTCCTCAAAAAGCTGAAGGAATCCGAAGAGAGATTCCGGCAGTTGTCGTTAATGGATGACCTTACCAGCCTGCAAAATCGCCGGGGCTTTATGTTGCTGGCGGAACAGCAGCTTAAGGTGGCTAAACGGACAAAAAAAAGAATGCTGCTGTTGTTTGCAGATCTGGACCGCATGAAATGGATCAATGACAATTTCGGCCATCACTCAGGGGACAAAGCCCTGATCGAGACGGCACGGATACTCAACAGGATCATTCGGGAAGCGGACATACTTGCCCGTTTTGGAGGAGACGAGTTTGCCGCTTTTATTTATAATTCTTCCGAGGTCACCCCTGAGATACTCACCCGGCGGATAGAGGAGTCTCTGGATGATTATAACCGGGAGAAGGCCCGGGATTTTAGACTATCTCTGAGTATCGGCTTTGCACGCTTTGACCCGGAGTCACCCTGCTCCCTTGACGAACTGCTTATTCAGGCAGACAAGAACATGTACACGAACAAAGAAGAGAAGGGTCTCAAACGCGGGGATACGACCGCATAGTTCAGGGCCGGTTGTTTCATGAAGGTCTGCCCGCTCAGATACGTTCGATCAGGGCCTTTGACGTCTTTACGAAGCAGACCCCTTCCGGCATTTTGCATCTGCCCGCTTTTTTCTGCCCCTCGGCATTGACCGGGGTCCTGATCCCTGCAAGGCAGAGCCGGGTCTCATCATGAAGTTCCTTCAGCCCCGGGGAGATCTCCTTCAGCTCTTCGGCAGAGCCGGCCTCAAACCCGGCCAGGCTCTCCCTGATGCTCCTGACGCTGTTTTCGAAGGCCCTGCAGATCGAACAGAGGGGGTCCTCCGCCTGCTTCGCAAGCACCCCGGCCATGAAATGATAATACCGTATCCTGTTGTCGGTTCCCATCAGCCTGCACCGTTACGGCGGACATTTGGCGCAGACAGAGGTGAACAGGGCAGTGCTGAGATAACGGTCGCCCCTGTCAGGCAGGATAACGACGATGGTCCCTTTGCCGAGCTTCTCCGCTGCCTTGAGGGCGCCGGACATCGCCGCCCCGCTGCTCATGCCGACGAAGAGCCCTTCTTTCAGCGCCAGCGTACGGGTCATGGTAAAGGCATCGTCGTCATTGACATTGATCTTCTCGTCAAGAGCGGACGGCTGGTAGATCTTCGGCACGATCGATTCTGACATGTTCTTGAGCCCCTGGACCTTATGCCCGAGCAGCGGCTCGACCCCGACGACCCTGATACGGGGGTTGAATTCCTTCAGCCTCCTGCCGGCGCCCATAATGGTCCCCGTTGTACCCATGCCTGCCACAAAGCAGTCTATCTGTCCCTTCGTCTGCTCGATGATCTCTTTGCCGGTCGTCTCGTAATGCGCCTTTATGTTCGAGGGATTATCGAACTGGTTGGGCATGTAATATTTCTCGGAGGATTCGTTCAGGATCTTGTGCGCGAGCTTTATGGCGCCGTCCGTACCCTGCTCTCCGGGACTGAGTATGAGCTCTGCCCCGAACGCCTCCAGCACCTTTCTGCGTTCCATGCTGACGCACTCCGGCATCACCAGTTTCACCCGGTAGCCCTTTGCCGCCCCGACCATGGCAAGGCCTATCCCGGTATTGCCGGAGGTCGCCTCCAGGATCGTGTCTCCGGGCCTGATCCTGCCGGCCTCCTCGGCATCCTTGACCATATACCAGGCTATGCGGTCCTTGACCGAACCCCCGGGGTTATGCCCCTCGAGCTTCGCAAAGATGCTGACCTCCCGGTGGGGATTGACGGCGTCAAGCCTGACCAGCGGTGTATTCCCTATGCAATCGAGTATTCCCATATCTGTTCCTGGATCCTGCATAAGGATAACAGATTTGCTGCCCCGTTGCCCAGTCCCTGAAGACAAAAATATTTCCGGCGCCGGGCTCTTTTTTTTATTGAACTGCAGCAGGGAAGATGCTACCATGGATTAAGAACAAAGGAGGTCTGACATGCTGAACCATGATGACAATAGGGGAGTCGAGCTGCTTGTTTCGTTCATGATCGGAGGGATCGTGGGTGCAGGCCTTGCCCTGCTCTTTGCGCCGCAGTCAGGGAAGAGGACCAGGGGCCAGATCGTCGATCTCGCTGACGATGCCAGGGACTATGTCGCTGATTATGCAAAACAGCTGAAAAAGAAGGTCGGCTGAGCTGATCACTCCTTCAGCTGTATCTTTATATCTGCATTCTTTCTGAGGTCCCTGAGGGCGTCCTTCAGTTTTGCGTTCAGCGCCTTTTCCGAGAGATAGTTCTCTATCTCTACCCGCACGTCGTCATACTCACGCCCCTGAAAGCGGCCCATGTTCTCCCGGTAAAAGCCCTCGATCTCCTGATCGCTCACCCTGATGAAGGCCCTGAGCTTCAGGTTGATATACTCGCTGATGACCTCGTCCCGTGTCGGGGCCTCTATCCGGTATCTTTTTGCCTCCTTCAGGAGTATGACCCGGTTGATCATCGTATTGAGCACGTCCTCCCCGGTAACGTCCGGGGTGAGACGCAGTGTCGCAGCATACTGGGCCTTGAACTCGCTCAGGGTTATTGCCTGATTGTCGACATAGGCAACCACCCGGTCGCTGAAATCAGCGGCAGCCGGGGAGAACGACAGCAGCGGCAAAAGGAGCGCAGAGACCATGATATGCAGGAAGGTCCTCTGCATCAGAACGCATGCCCCACGCTGAAATGCAGGGCGCCCCTGCTCTCGCCCGGCTCCCGGTTCAGCTTATACCCGTAATCGGCCCTCAGCGGCCCCACCGGCGTATTGTATCTGAGCCCGAGGCCGGTCGTATACCTCAGGTCCGTCAGGTGCATCTGCTTGGTATTGACCCAGACGTTCCCTATGTCCACGAACGGCACAAGCCCGAAGCCCTTGCCGATGGCCACTCTGAGCTCGGCATTTCCCATGAGGAAGACATTCCCCCCGGTCGGGTTCCCGTCGGCGCCCTTCGGCCCGAGGGTGTCCTGGTCAAAGCCCCTGACCGTCGAGCGTCCGCCGAGGAAAAAACGCTCGACAAGAGGCAGTTCCTGGGTATCACCGAAATGATAGGCAACCCCGCCCCTGAGGGAGACCGCAAGCACCAGGCCCCGGCCGAGTTTCTGGTACCGGCTGGCATAGAGTTCCAGTTTTGCAAAATTCGTCTCGGAGAAGAGAAGGAACGAGGCGAACTTCAGCGAGGCCCCGGCAAGGACCCCCTTCTCGGGTTCAAAGGGATTGTCCCTGGTGTCGTAGACCAGCGCAGGCTTTATGCTGCTGATGGCAATAGTCCCGGAATCCTCCTTGGTCAGCACAACGTCCGGCTTCACATCAGCCGTCCTGACCAGGGCAAATTCATAATAGAGCTCGGACTTCATCACGCTGCTTAATTTCTTCTCGATCCCGGCGGTCAGGGAATAGCGCGTCAGGCGGTACAATATCTCCTTGGTGGAGGCATTGATCTCCCTTTTCTTGTCATACTGAAAAAAGACCCGCAGCGGAAAGGTCCGGCCGAGGAACCACGGCTCGTTATATTGCAGCAGATAGCGCTGTTCGAGCGAACTCACCTCTGCCCTCATCAGCCCCTCGCGGTTCATGCCGCCGAGGTTACGGTAGCTGACCTCGACAAACCCCCTGAGCCGGTCATGCTCGGCATAGCCCGCGCCGAACTCCACGGAACCGGCATTTCCCTCGGTCACCTTTACCAGGACGCTGCTGCGGTCCCCCTCAACGTCGGCGGTCTCTATCTCCACGTCGGTGAAGAGGCCGAGCTTATAGAGCTTATGCTTTTCCTCGGCAAAGACCGCGTGATCAAAAGGCTGGCCGTCCTTATGGAGCAGCTCGCGCTGAATGACCTTGTACCGGGTCCGCGTGTTTCCGGTGATGACCGTAGTACCCAGGTATTTTTTTGCGCCCTCGGTCACCTGAAAGACCACCCGGGCCCTGCGGTCCAGGATCTCCCTCTGCACCGCAACATCAGCGGCCGAATAGCCGGTCCTGCTGTAATGGTCGAGTATCCTGAAACGGCCGTCCGAGATGTCCACTTCATTGTACGGGTCGCCGGTCTTGAGGCCTGACACCCTGGCCAGCTCCTCAGCGACCTCGGGCCGCGACCCGGTTATGGTCACCGACTCAATGGTCGTCCTTTCGCCCTCCTCGATCTGCACGGTAAGCCCGGCAGAGCCTTTGTCCTCTGACATGGCCACCTCGATCTTCTTCACCACCGTCTCGAGATAACCGAGCGCGCCATAGAGGTCCCTCACTGACTCCCGGTCCCTCTCGAGGAGATCAGGGTTGTAGGGCCCGCCCTCGGCCAGCAGCATGACCCCCTTCAGGGTCCCGGCCGGCAGCGTCGCTCCCGAAAAGCCGATCTTGCCGACCCTGACCCGCTGCCCTTCATAGACAAAGAATGAAAGTTTCAGTATCTCACCGTCAGCCTTCATGACCGGCGCCACCTGCACAAAGGGGTAGCCTTCAGTATGATAGAGGGCCAACAGCCGGTCAGCCGCCTCCCCGACCACTTCGTCATTGATGTCCTCCATCTCGGTAAGGGAGATCTCCTTCATCAGCGTCTTTGTGCCGAGGGCCTTGTTCCCTTCTATGATGATCTCGAGCCTCCTGCCGGGCTGCACCGGGATCTCAAGAATGCCGTCGCTGAAGCTGTAAGGCCCGACAACCGGCTTGATATGCCCCCGGACCTTGAGGGAATTCCTGATATGCCTGAGGACCCGGCCGAGCCTTTCATGGTCAAAGACGTCCCCGGGAGAGATCGCCGAGAGCTCATCGAGCAGCCTGCGGCGCTCCGCAGCAGCTTCCGGGGAGGCCGGGGCCAGATTCAGCGTGATGCCCCTGATCAGAAGGGGCTTGCCGGCCTCGATCCTGAGGTCCAGATCGACCGCATACGGCCTGTCTGTCCGCACCACATCGAGTGTGATCTCGGCGGCAGGATACCCTTTTTCCGAGAACCATGCCTTAAGAAGGTCGAGGGACTGCCGGACCTGATCATATCCCATCAGCTCATCCTCCTTGAAGAGGAACTGACCTCGTATCAGCTTTTCAGGCAGCTGGGCCGCGCCGGTCAGGCGCACCTTCCGAATCCGGTCCCGCTCCCTGACCTTCACCTCGGCGACAACCTGCTCACCCTCGCGCACCGTGACCGAGATCTCCTCGAAGATGCCTTTGAGAAAGGCGGTCTTGATCCCTCTTCTGAGCATTTCCTCATCGAGCATGCTGCCGGGGGCTATCCGGAGCATCTCCGCCATCTCCTGCTCCCCGAGCGACGCCAGCCCGGTCATGACGACCCGGTCCACCCTGACCGAGGCCGAGGCAACGGTGAGGCTGAGCAGGAGAGGACCCGCAGCCGCCAATACAAGGGCAAACCTCCTCAGCAGCAGTTTCATAGCGGTCTGCCCTTCATTTGAACTCGAACCTGAATTTGATGTCCCCGCCGATGATGCCCCGCTCATCCCTGATCCCGATGAGCGAGGTGTTCTTGTTCAGAAAATACTCAAGCTTGATGATCTGCTCCTCCGCGGAATTGACCGCCGAGGCGAACGTGACGAACATCTTCTCCCCAAGCAGCCTCTTTGAGACCGTCACCCGCGGTTCGACCGTCCCGGTCGTCCGCGACACGTGAGGATCGACCTGGAACCGGTCGAGGCCGGTGATATACTTCAGCCGTTCCTCGACCACGTCCTGCAGCTTGCCGGTCACAAAGGAGGTGGCCTCGCCCGCCCCGACGCCGCCTTCGAGGCCTTTGAGCTGCCCCCCGGTCTGGCCGACGGTCAGCAGCGCAAGGATGTCCATCTCCTTCAGCACCGGGTCCGAGGAGAGCGACATATTGAACTGGTTGAGCTGCCCCTCAAGGTTCATCTTTATCTTATAGCCCTTCACAATGGTCTCGGCGGCTATCGCGATAAGCGGGTTTGTCCGGGTCGGGTCGGAAAAATCGGCGCTCGCATGGAGGATCCGAAACTCGTTGTTCCTGAAATAGACCGTGCCCTCCCGCGATTCGGCCCTGCCGTACAGCACCGGCCGGTTGAAACTGCCCCGCAGGAGCAGGTCCACACTGACGTCCGCCCGCGCAACGTTATTGTCGATATGGATATTGTCCTTTCCGCTGATCCTGACATTGAGGGCCGATTTTTCGAGCCCCGAGATCTCGGTCTTCAACTTCTCCGCCTGCCGGGTCTTCAGCAGCCAGCTCTTCCACTCGACCCGCTCCCGGTAACGCGCCCGGTTTATCCTGATGTCCCCGGTGACGATCTGGTCGGTCATGCTGCCCTTATACAGGAGGTTCCCTCCGTAATTAAGACTGAAATCTTTCGAGATGGCCGTGGTTATGTTGCTCATATTGGCCTCAACGTAGAACCGGTTGATCGAGAACTTCTTCAGGTACAGCACGCCGGAGAGGTCGATATCCCCGCCGCCGAACCTGCCGGTCAGTTTTTCAAGGACCACCCGGTCGTTGTCCATGTAGAGGTATCCGTTGAGGGAGCTCAGCCGGTGGGCATAGTCCTTGAGGCTGAACGTTCCGTTGGTGACGTTGACGCCTCCGTTTATCATCGGTTTTTCCCAGTCGCCGGTCACATTCAGGACAAACTCGGCATCCCCCCGCAGCACTCCGATCTTGTTCGAGAGGCTCTTGAAAGGCATCAGGGATGAATTCCCTTCCAGGACCAGGTCATATTTCTTCCCGATCTCCATACTGCCGTCGAGCTTCAGAGAGGCATTCCCGCTGCGCAGGACGATCTTGTCGAAATGGAGCTTCCGGTTGTCGAGTTCCAGCCTGATGTCGCTTTCGTTCGTGAAGCTGTAATTGTACATAGACAGGTTCAGCTGTTTCACAACGGACGAGGCGCGTATGTTGCTGCGGTCCCCGTGCAGGGATATGGCCCCGGTGAGGCTGAGGATCAGGTCCTCAGGCACATCCTTCAGAAAGGCGCTGATGAGCGGGTCATATCTCCCGGCCAGGACCTCGACCGTCGCCTCCCAGGGGATCTCCTTTTCGAGCCTGCCGCCGGCCAGCACCTTCATCCTGTTGCTGAGCAGGCCGGCCCTGAGCGTGAAGGCCCTGTCTTTGAGCTCGGCGCTGAGCGTGCCTGGCCCCAGGGGCTTATCCCTGAGCCTGCCTTCTATCATATCGGCCTTTACGGTGACCGTATGCTTCTCCAGACTGCCGCTGCCTGTTGCCGAAGCACTGAAGACCGCGTCACCCTTTATCTCCAGGTTGAGCAGGTCGCTCAGATGTACCCGCTCGGAGCCGGCCTCAAAGGAGAAGCGTCCCCCGGCATCGATGGAACCGCTGCCCCTGACGAACGACTTTCCCTTTTTCAGCCTGACCGTTGAGAGCATAAGCTTCGTGTCCTTATAGCTCCACCCGAAGACGGCCAGGTCCAGGGGCAGACCGTAGATCTCTGCATTGTCGATGACCGCCTTGCCGGAAATGTCCGGAGTGGTGCCCCTGCCCCGGATCAGGACCTCTGTCTTGAGCAGCCCGGTGCCCTTGAAGTCATCATAAAAGAGGCGCGCGAATGCGCCGAGCTCGGCATTCCTGACCTGGGCGGTCAGGTCATATTCCGGGTCGCTCAGGTCAAAGAGCTCCTCTGCCTTTCTGAAATGGACCGAGCCGCTCATCGAATAGTCATCCCGTCCCCCGGTGACCGACATCTCGCTGACGTTCAGGAGGTTCTTCCGGTACCTGATGGCGGCAGACAGGCTCCCTGCCGCATATTCCCGGATCTTCGGATTGCTGATCCTGAGCCTCCCGGTCAGGACAGGATCAAGGAAGGGCCCGGTTATGCTCCCGGAGAACTCACCGCTGCCGAGCAGGTCACGGTAATACGGGGAGCTCAGGTCGCGCACGTCCTGCGTCGTAAGCCTCCCCTCAAAATCAAGGGCCTTGGCCTTCAGGTCGGCGGTCCCGCTCATCGCAACCTCCGAGAGCCCGGTGCTGAGCCTCAGGCCCGGGAGCGTGACCAGGTCACCCTGCATCCGGTATTTCCCTGAAATGTCCCTGACCCTTCCGATGACGTTGCTGCCGGGCCTCAGGCTCCTGTATTCGAAGACCCCTTCCGGGTTGAAGTCCGCGCCTGCCTGCAGAAGGCTGCCTTTGACCTTGCCGGGCTCAATGCCGGGGTCCCATCCGATCAGCTTGAAGAGGGGCTTGCTGTCGACATTCAGGAAATCAACCTTCAGTGTGTAATAATTCACGACCGGCAGTGCGATAGAGGCGGTGACCGAGGCAGTGCCGTTATAGAACCGGCCGGCGCCATGCAGGAAATGCATCGTTCCTTTGGCATAGGACACACCGGCCTTGAGGGAGTCCACCTCCACATCAAAGAGATTGCCCGAACTCAGCTCAAGATCACCCGCGGCAGTGAGATCGTCAAGCGGCCCCTTGATCACCCCCTTCAGAGAGAGTTTGCCCTCGACCCGCTCCTTGACGCTGAGCAGCTCCATAAGGGCCTGGATATAGAAATTCCCCTTGACCTTGAGGTCCAGGACAAGCTTCTTCCCTGCGTAATTGACCAGTCCGAGCACCTCAACAGATCCCTCCCCGCTCGTGCCGAGGTTGAATATCTTTTTCAGGGTCCCGGCAAGCAGCGACAGGTCGATCCTGAAGAGGCCCTTGTCCTGTTCGACGTTCCCTGAACCGATGGCCTGCGACCCGAAGGACGAGACCACGAGCTTCCTGATCTCGATCGCGTTCTTCCGCAGCAGCATCGCGACCGAGACCCCGGCAGATATGTCCGGAAGCCCCTTTTTCTTGACCGTGATCTGCTCTGCGGAGGCCCTGAGCTTCTGTTCTTCGCTCAGCAGGGCCTCTGCATCGAAGCCCTTCAGGAGGGCTGCGAGACCTGCCTCTTCATCCCGGTAATCAGCGCTGCCATGCTGGACCTCCACTGCCAGAACCTTCACCTTCAGGGCATCCTTCCTGGTCATGGCCAGATATTTCCTGACATTGGCCTCTATATCCTCAGCCTGCTTCCTGTTGATGACGATCTCCGGCTCTTTTATCACCAGCCTCCTGAGCGTCAGCTGCCGGTTGAAGAGCCCCGAGATGTCCGCATAGGCCTTGACCCTCTGGGCGGTCAGGAGCCTCTCCCCTTTCTCATCGAAGACCTTGAGGCCCCTGGCCTCGATGAAAAGCGGGAAGATGTTCAGATAGATCTTCTGGGCTATCACTTTTCTGCCGAGCATCAGCTCGAGTTCGGGCAGGAGACCCTTTTTCAGGGCATTTGAGACGTTCGGTCCCCGGAGCAGGCCAAACACGATCGCGGCCACAAGCAGGGGCGCCAGCAGCAGGGCTGTCTTCTTTACTCTTCTTTTAGGGTCATCCATAGTTCTGACAATACTTTCTGGCAGGACAGGTAATCGAGCTTCCTGCCGCCTTGCTGGACCGAGAAAATGTCCTGTGCCAGGCCGGACTCCGTATTGATCCTGGCCGATGAAATATCAATGCCGTTGTTCAGCAGCACGCCGGATATCTCATAGAGCAGACCCAGCCGGTCCGGTGAGAAGACCTCGATGAGGCTGAACTCATCCGAGCCCTCATTGTCGATCTCGATAAAAAGATCGAACGGTGAAACAGCGGTCCGCAGACCTCTGCCCGGGGGCCTGAAGGTCCCCTGGCCGGCGATGACCTGATGCAGTCCGGCGGTCAGTTCCTGCGCCAGTCCTTCCCACCAGATCTCCTGCCAGTTCGAAACTGCTATTTTATCAATAACCATACCGTTTCTGCCGGTAAATATCCTGCCATTAACAATATTTAATCCGCGTGACGATATGGCGCCGACGAGCCTCAGAAAGAGCCCCGCCGAATCAGGGGCGGATATGGAGAGCTCTACCAGCCCGTCAGACCTGCTGTCTATCCTGACCGCAGACCCTCCCTCCTGCGCTGTCCTGACCAGCCGGTAGTCATGCAGCACCTTCGCCTTCGTTGTCGAAAGGAGATACCGGTCCGGCATACCTTCGATGAACTCCCGCAGCTGCTGCTCCTCAGGTCCGCCGGCATTGGCGAGCAGGCCGCTTACGTAATCGGCCCTGTCCCTGGTGACGCCGTTGAGGTGGTCAAGGGTATGCAGGTAGAGCTCCCGCAGCAGGTAGGCCTTCCATGAGCTCCAGAAGCCGGGGTTCACTGCCGAGATGTCCGCATAGGTGATGAGATAGAGCGCCTTGAGGTTCTCCGGGTCGGCCACCGCCTCGCTGAAGCGCGATATCACCTCCAGGTCGCTGGTCTCGCGCTTCAGGGCGATCTCGGACATGAGGATATGGTTCCTGACCAGGAACTCGATCCTCAGCCTGCTCTTCGTATCGAGATTAAAGCGTTCCATGATGTTCTTGAGCCTTTTATATCCCTCCTCCTCGTGGTGGCGGCCGGCTGCCTTGCCGATGTCATGCAGCAGCAGCGCCAGAAAAAGGATGTCGATCCGCTGCACACTGTTTATTATACTATGAAGGTCCTCCAGGCTTTTGTAACTCGTGGTCCTGAGGTCCTCAAGCTTCCTCACCGCCATCAGGGTATGCTCATCCACGGTATACAGGTGGTAGGGCTCATGGACGACCAGCATCCTCAGGCCGCCGAACTCGGGGATGAACCTGCCGAGGACCCCGGTCTCATGCATGTCATGCAGTGTTTCGTAGACGCGGCCTCCCCTGAGGATCTCGAGGAAAAAATGGACCGCCTTTGCAGAGTTCCTGGTCCGCCGGTTGATCCCTGCCAGGTTCCTGGTGATCTCCGTCCTGAGAGAGCTGCTGAACCTTCTGCCGGTCCTGGCAAACTGGTAAAAGGCCTCCATGGTCCTGCCGGGGTCAATGCCGGGTCCGCCCCTGCCTGTCGAAATAAGGCTGCCGCCGGAGACGCTGAAAGAGTCGTTGATCTTTCTGATCTCCAGGTCCCGCCTGAGCTCGACGTACGGCCTGCTGCAGGCGGTGACGATCCCGGAGGTGATGTTCCTGATGGTCCTGCTCTTGAGGTAATAATAACGGAGCATCCTCTCGGAGGCGCTGAACTTCTTGGAGTCCCGAAAGCCGGTCATGGCGGCAACGGCCTTCTGATATTCGAAGGAGAGGATATCGTTTTTGCTCCTGCTGGCCAGGTGCAGGCAGAAGCGCGTGCGCAGCAGGAACTCATAGGCGTCCGTGAACCTCCTGCGGTCAGCAGGCCCGACCCCTTCAAAAAAGGCGGTGTAATTCTCTGTTCTCAGCGCGACCTTCGAAAGCCAGTAGGCGGTATGGATGTCCCGCAGCCCGCCGTCCCCCTCTTTTATATGCGGCTCCAGCAGGAAGACGGAACTGCCGGAGCTGAGATGTCTCTGGCCCCTTTCCCTGAGCTTTTCCCTGACGAAATCCTTCTGCCGCCTGCAGGCTATCTCCGGATAGACCTCTGTCCTGAAGCGTTCAAAGAGCTGCCTGTCCCCGGCCACATACCGGGATTCCAGCAGGGAGGTCCTCGTCCGTATGTCCCTGAAGGCCTCCTCCAGGCATTCCTCAGGGGTCCTGAAGGAATGGCTGATGTCGAGCCCCGTGTCCCAGAGCTTATAGAGCAGCGGCTCCACCAGGGCCGTTTCCGAACGGTCGGCCGCCAGCAGCATGATATCGATATCGGAATAAGGGGCCATCTCCAGCCGGCCGTACCCGCCGGTTGCGATCAGGACGAGCCCCTTCTCCCTGTCTGCCTTCCTGACCTTATTCTTTCCTACGGCCCCGGATACGGCCTCAGCGGCGGTCCCGGCAAATATGCCCTGAAGGAGGCGGTCTATCTTCGCCGTATACATCCCGGTCAGGACCAGCCCGTTATGGCCGCTGTTGACCCAGGAGCAGAGCTCTGTCAGGATGGACTCATTCATATCTGAGGGCAGTGATCGGGTCCGAGAGCGAGGCCTTGCGCGCGGGGTAGACGCCGAAGAAGACCCCGACCGAGCCTGAAAAGAAGAAGGCTATCAGGACAGACCACCAGGACACCTGTGTGGGGAGGAACTTCAGAAAGAGCGGCAGGCCGAGGGAGAAGCCTCCCCCTATCAGGACACCCGCGGTGCCGCCCAGCAGGCTCAGGGTGACCGACTCGGCCAGGAACTGGACCATGATGTCCCGGTTCTTGGCGCCGAGGGCCTTGCGTATGCCAATCTCCCGGGTTCGCTCCCTGACCGAGACGAGCATGATGTTCATGATGCCTATCCCGCCTACCAGGAGCGAGATCCCCGCGATGCCGGCAAGGACCGCGGTCATGATATTGAGGACCCTGGTCATCACGCCGAGCATCTCGTCCTGGCTCATCACCGTGAAGTCCTCCTTGCCCGCATGCCGCCTCATCAGTATCTGCCTGAGCTCCTCTATCGCAGGGGCAACATCCCCTGCGCTCCTCACCTTGACGGTAATGTTGAAGAGCCGGTCCGTGTCGAAGAGCTCCTGGGCCGAGGTCGTCGGGACAAAGACGATATCGTCAAAATCGATCCCGAGCGTGACCCCCTTCTTCTCCATCACGCCGACGACGCGGTACTTGCTGTCCCCGACGCTCACCACCTCCCCAAGGGCATTCTTCTCCCCGAAGAGGTCCTTCTTCACGGTCCTGCCGAGGATGCAGACCTTGCGGCGCGAATCAACGTCCGAGGCGCTGATGAACCTGCCTGACCCGACCTTCAGGTTGCGGATGTCAAAGTAGGTCTCGGTCGCACCGACCACGGGGTTGTCCCTGCTCTGGTTCTGATATTTGATCTTCGCCGAGCCGAACATGACCGGCACCGCATCCTCGATATGGCGCGACCGCCTTTTGATGATAAGGGCATCGTCATAGACAAGTTTTCTGATGGCGCTTGCCTCAGGCGGGTGGAAGCCGCCCTTGGCCGAGGTCTTGCCGGGGACGACGATCAGGATATTGGTGCCGAGGTTACCGAGCTCGCGGTGGATATAGGTCCGCGCCCCCTCGCCGATCGAGACCAGCATAATGACCGAGGCCACGCCGATGACGACCCCGAGCATGGTCAGGAACGACCTGACCTTGTTGCTCATCAGGGCGTCCCGCGAAAGGCTCAGGGTCTCTATCAGGTCCATCGGTCAGGGTCCCTTCCTTGGCGGCCTCATGCGCAGCCGCTGAAACAGAGGCCGTCGCGAATCGTGATCGTCCTCTTTGCCTGTTCAGCGATCTCCTTCTCATGGGTCACCAGTATTATAGTAACACCTTCATTATTGAGATGTCTGAAGATGGCCATGATCTCCTCACCCGACCTGCTGTCGAGGTTGCCGGTCGGCTCATCCGCAAGGATCATCACCGGGGAGGTGACCAGCGCCCGGGCTATCGCGACCCGCTGCTGCTCGCCGCCGGAGAGCTCGCTGGGCTTATGGTCGGCCCTCTCCTGCAGCCCCACCCTGCGCAGCATCTCCAGGGCCAGGCCCCGCCGCTCTTTCGCCGGCACACCGCTGTACAGCAGAGGCAGCTCCACGTTCTTCCAGGCAGGGAAACGCGGCAGGAGATTGAAGCTCTGAAAGACGAAGCCGATGTACCGGTTCCTGATCCCGGCAAGCTCATTATCCGTTTTGGTCGAGACATCGACCCCGTTGAGGAGATAGGTGCCTGAGGACGGCCTGTCGAGGCAGCCCAGGATATGGAGCAGGGTCGATTTGCCTGAGCCCGAAGGGCCCATGATCGCCACAAAATCCCCCTGGCCCACCTCCAGGCTTATCCCCTTCAGTACATCGACCGTCAGTTTCGGCAGTTCATAGGAACGCCTCACCTCTTTAAGGCTGATCATTTCTCTGTCTTGATGACCTTTACCCGGCTGCCGGCCTTCAGGTCCGGGGCATCCGGGTTCAGGATGACCGTGTCCCCTTCAGCGATCCCCGCCGTTATCTCGCTGTATGTCCAGTTGGCGCCGCCTGTTCTCACCGGCGTCCTGAGGGCCTTGCCGTTCCTGACAACATAGACGAACCTGGTCTCGTCCTTCTCGATGATGGCCTGTGACGGCAGGACAAGCACATCCTTTATCCGGTCGATGACGATCTCGACATCAGCCGACATCCCCGGCTTCATGATGATCCCCTTCTCCTGAAGCCTCACCCTGACCTCGAAGGTCCTCGCCTCCTGTTTGCCGCCGAGCACGACCGGCGAGATCATATAGACCTCCCCTTTGAACGTCCTGCCCTGGTAGGCGTCCATCGTGACATTGACCGGGTGGCCGGGGCTCACCTTGGCAACGTCCGCCTCATCGATAAAGGCCTCGATATAGAGCGAGTCCTTCGGGACGACCGAGGCGATGAGAGATCCGATGATGACCGTCTCGCCCAATTTGACCGGACGGGCGGTCACATACCCGGTGATGGAGGTCTTGATGAACGAATAGTCGTAATTGATGGAGGCCAGGGCATACTCGGCCTCGGCCTGCCTCAGGGCAGCTGCCTGGGCCTTGATCTCCTCGTCCTTTGACCGCACCAGCTCCTTCGAGGCCAGGGCAGAGATATGCTGGGCCTTTGCAACTTCCAGCTCCCGCCGGATCACGTCGAGGTCGACGTCCGCGATATAGCCCTTGTTCCTGAGCTCGCTGAACCGCCTGTACCTCGCCTCGGCCTCGGTCAGGACAGACTGCGCCCGCGTGACAGAGAAGTCCAGGTCGGCCTTGTAAGAGCTGAACGAAAGCTTCAGGGAATCCAGGCCGGCTTTTAACCGCTGGACATTGGCGGCTGCCGCATGCTGACGCTGGAGCACCTCCTCGTGGTCGAGTTCGGCAACGAGCATGCCTTTTTCGACAGCCGTACCCTCCTCCACCGGAAGCTTTGTGATCCTCCCGATCCTCTGGGCCGTCAGTTTAAGCTCCCTGTCGGATTTGATCGTCCCGGTCGAGGTTGCCGTGACACTGATGATCAGGTCCTTCTTCCTGACCTCATACCCCTTCACCTCAACGCCCCCGGAAGAGCGCGTCGCATAGATCACCCCGGCAACGAGAATGCCGCATACCACCCAGAACCAGACCTTTTTATAAAAATGCATCACGTATCCTTTCAAACCACGACAAAGATCGCATAGAGCATAGCCTTAACAACAAACAACAAAAAAAGTTCTACGTTCAACGTTCTATGTTCTAAGTTAAAACATTACTAATAAAATCGTAAGTAAAGACACATTCCCTGTTATTCTGTCATTCCGGCTTGTCCGGAATCTTTCTTTGTTTTCAGAAGGATTCCGGACAAGCCGGAATGACAAATTGTGAGGCTTTACTAATGAGCTCCTGATTAACTGCCACAACAAATGATTCAAAACTAGAACCTGCTAAGAGCAGTGAATTAACAACAGACTATTATATCAAGTCGCAGAAGCTATGAGCCATGAGCTATGAGCTATCTTTTGCTCTATGCTTGTTAGCTTGTCAGCTTTCTTTGCTATGAACTTTTGTTGCTATCTTTTGCGCTATGCTGTCTTTTCCCGCTTGCAGGCTCGTCAGCTTGTTGGCTTGCCAGCTTTCTTTGCTATGAGCTATGAACTTTTGTTGCTATCTTTTGCTCTATGCTTGTCAGCTTGTTGGCTTGCCAGCTTTCTTTGCTATGAGCTTTCTTTGCTGTCTTTCGCTATGCTTTCTTCACCGATCTCCGGTCGATCTCGAGGCGGCCGTGGATCGCTTCGATCAGGATCATCACCCGCTCCCTTCCGGGGATCTGCCTTTCGAAGAGGCCGTAGAGGTCCTTGAACGGGCCGTCCTTTATCAGCACCCGCTCTCCCTTTTCCATCGCCTCTTCCTCAGGTCTGATCAGCTCACCGGTCATCCGCGTCCGCAGGGCTTCGATGATCTCGGGCGGGACCTCAAGCGGCCTCTCCTTCCCGACGATATACTTCACCCCCCGGGTATAGCCGATCATATGGCTGTGGGTCCGGCTGTCAAAATTGGCCAGGACATAGCAGGGGAAAAAATACTCCTGCACCTGTATATATTTTTTCCTGAGATACTTCGTCGCCATGATCTTCGGCGCCAGGGTCTCTATGCCTGCGGCATTGAGCTGACGGCTGACCAGGTCCTCGGCCCCCGGCTTGGTGTAGACCGCAAACCAGGCCGGCATTCTACAGTATCTCCCGGTCCTCAAGGACATACTGAGGGTTCTCCCTGAATATCCTGTCGCAGGCCGCCTCGCCAACGAGCCTCCGCACCTCTGCACGGGCAGCCGAAAGACGCGGCAGGCGGTAGCTGGTGTCATGGCCGTCGCTTGCCACAAAATCGACATAGCCGCCTGTGAGCATCATCTGCGCATACCTCTGGACCTGTTCATCGAATTCGCCGGTTATGCTCATCGCCGTGACCTGAAAGAGCGCGCCCGCGTCCCTGAGCCTCTGGAGCTTCTCCTTCGAGACAAGCAGGCTGTAGTTCCTCTCCGGGTGAGAGATGACCGGGACATAGCCGGATGTCCGGGCCTTGAACATGAAGGTCTCGAGGACCGGCGGGAGCAGGTCAGGCAGCTCCAGCAGAAAATACCTTGAGCCATAGAGCGTGATGAGGTCCCGCTCCAGCACTGCCCTGAAGATCTCGGGCGTCAGCGCTATCTCGGCCCCGGCAGAGACGCTCAGGTCAATGCCAGAGGCCTGCAGGGCCTCCTGCAGCTGCTTCACACCGGACATGATCTCCGTGCGCAGGGTCCTGCTGGTATGGCTGTAATGAGGTGTCGCAACTATCCGGGTTATCCCGTCAGCAACGGCAATACGGGCCATCTCCAGGCTCATTTCGAGGTCCTGCGGCCCGTCGTCCATCCCCGGAAGGAGGTGGCAATGCAGGTCGATCATTTCTTCTCCGGCTGCTTGAGACCGGCTTCCGGCTGGGTGGGTCCGGGTTCCTGCCGGCCGTCCTTTCCCATCCGTATTATATCCCTGTCTGTATTAGGGGGCTGCATGGTCGCAGGTTCAGGCAGGGCCTCCCTCTGCGCCGCCTCCTCGATCTTCCTCTTTGCCTGCAGGTTATACGGGTCAATAAGCAGCGCCTTTTTATACTCTTCGAGCGCCGTATTCAGCATCCCCATCTTTTCATACACCTCGCCGAAGCCGACCCGTAAGCCCGCGTCCTCAGGCAGGGCCGCGACCCCTTTCCTCATGACGGCCAGGGCCTCTTCATACATCTCTTTCTTCATAAAATACTGCCTGGCCTGATAAAAATAGGAGGGCAGAGGATCTTTTTCATTGCCGATAAATTCAAAGGCCTTCCGGTATTCCAGCGCCGCCATATCGTCGGAGCCTGTCTTGACCAGATAGTCCGCAAAGCTCAGGTGAGGCAGGACCAGCTCAGGCATGACAGCCTGGATGTCTTCATTGCCCAGGCCGTTGAGGAGCATCAGGGTGATATACTCCTTTGTCCTTGAAGGGTCTATCGAGAGGACCGTGCTGATATTGGCCATGGCCTCCACCCGCCGGTCGGCCGTAAAGAGCCAGAGCGCATAGGTGCGGTAGACATACGAGGCGTTCCTGTCGAGGGCTATCCCTGCCTTCAGGAGCCGCTCTGCCTTCCCGCTGTCGCCGCGGCCTGCCCAGGCAAGGCCGAGCTTCTGGAGATACTCCGCCCTTACAGGGTTCATGATGACCGCCTTCTCATACTCCCTCAGGGCCGGCTCAGGACCGCTGACCAGCATCCCGAGGTCTGCCAGCGCGATCCGGTGGCCCGGCTCAAGGGGATCAAAGAGGACCGCCCTCTCTATCGTCTCCTGTAAAAGCCTGAGCCCCTCTTTCTCTTTGAGGGCCCCGGGCCGGATACCCTTCAGGGACCTCTCATAATAGGACCCGATCAGGCCGCCGGCATTAAAGACAAGGCATACGCCAAGGAGAATGCCGGCAAGCGCAACGCTCCACGCAGGAGGCGGGACCTTAAGAGGCTTCAGGAGCGTCGGGTCCAGACCGTCCCTCAGCCGGGTATGGGCAGAGGAGACCAGGACCCCGCAGAGAAAGAAAAAGTAGAGGCCGTTAGAACCTATATGCAGGTTGAAATCGGTCAGGCTGTGAAAGAGCATATAGACGATCCCCGAGAGGCTGCCGATAAAAAGGTAGATCGCAAAGGAGTCCCGCCTCTTGCGGAACTTCTTCCAGGAGCGCAGGACCACTGTAGCCAGGAACCAGACATAGAGCAGGAACCCGGTGAGACCGCCGTCAGAGAGGAGCTCCAGATAATCATTATGCGCATGGTCGACGATCGCCTCTCCCGGCAGTGTCCTGTATTTCGTATAGACATCCATATAGGTGCCGAACCCGGTGCCGAATATCGGGAAATCACGGATAATATCAAGGCTGTCCTTCCAGATGACCGGCCTTATGTCTGCAATATTGCCTGCCGGGTTCCTCACCTTTTCGAAGCGGGCGATGATCGGGTCCCAGCCGAACCAGCCGACTGCCATGAGGATGATCAGGCAGACCACGGCAAGGATGATGCCCCGCCTGCTCTCTGTCTTTGTTGGCACGAGCAGCAGCCCGAAAAAGATGAGCGAGAGGCCGAGGCTCACGATCCCGCTCCGGGAAAGGGTGAGGAAGACCGAGGCGGCCATGAGGACCACGCATAGGCCGGCCAGGATATGGAGGTTCGTCCGCCGCTTGCTGAAGAGCTCATAGAGCCGCTGCCTCAGCGAGGCATACGAGACCCGGGGCTTGTAATAGAGGAAAAGGCCCAGCCCGATCGGAAAGAGCATGCCCATGAAGCCGGCATAATGGTTCCTGTTCACAAAGGGGCCGAAGGGGCTCCCGCCGAAGGTGAGCTTCCTGAACCAGAATATCCTGTCGTTGCTGAAGAGAGACTGCATGATGCTCAGAAGGGCAAGGAGACCGCAGAAAAAGAGCAGGCCCATCAGGCTCTTTTTGAAGAGCTCCTTGCGGGAAAAGAGCTGGATTGTCACAACATAAAAGGCGGCTGCGGCAGTGAACCTGAAGAACTCAGCCAGGGTCGCCTTCTTCGAGACAGAGAGGGCTATCCAGTCAGGCCTGCCCACCAGCCCGTCTGCCTGGCCATAGAGCTGGGCCGTCGCCGGGGAGAGGAGACCGAGGAGACCTGCCGGGAGCGGCATCACCTGAAGCAGGTGATACAGGCAGAGCAGCAGAAGCGGCAGGAGGCCCGGCACCCGCCAGAATGTTCCCGCTAGGCGCGCCTGTCTCAGGCAGAGCAGGAGGCCAAGGAGCGCAAGCCCCTCCATGATCAGCAGGGACCAGGCTTCGACAGTACCAAAGGCAAGAGGGCTAAAGACCAGGAGAAAGAGAAAGATGATATAGAGAGGCTGTTTAAACATGCTCAGGAAGGAATGGCATCAGCTTCTTCAGCTCCTTGAGGGATCGAAGGCTATGCCTTCTTTTTCGGTTTCTTCTTTGCTGAGTCTTTCGATGAATCCTTGGCCGAATAATAATAGTTGTAGTAGCGGTAATAGTAATAGTCGCTCTTCTTGACGTCCAGGGCATTGATGATGATCCCCAGGACATGCGACTTCATGTCCGTGAGCTGGCGCAGGCCCTTCCTGACCGCATCATACGTCGTCTTGCCTGCCCGGGTGACGATGATCGTTGCGTCAAGGACCTTGTCGAGCATAAGGCTGTCAGCGACCGACAGCAGCGGCGGCGAGTCGCAGATGATGAAGTCATACTGCTCGCCGAGATGCTCGATCAGCTTCTTCATCCTCTTTGAACCGAGGAGCTCCGAGGGGTTCGGCGGTATCGGGCCTGCGGTCAGGATGCTCAGATGGGGGGCAACATCCTGATGGATGACCTCCTCAAGGACCGTAGTACTGGTAAGGAAGGTGCTTAACCCTTTGGCATTGCTCAGGCCGAAGACCTTGCTTATCCGCGGCCGCCTGAGGTCAGCCTCAAGCAGGAGCACTGAATAGCCTGCCTGGGCAATGGCCGAGGCAATGTTGATCGAGGTGGAGGTCTTGCCCTCCTCAGGGCTGGTGCTGGTGACGAGTATGCGCTTGGGCGGCTTCTCTGCCGTCGAAAGCAGGATGGCGGTCCTGATCGCCTTATAGCTCTCAGCGATGACCGAGTTCGGCTCTTTTATGACGATCGTCTCTATCGGCTTCTCCTTCACATCCATGAGCGGGACAAGCCCGAGGACGGTTGCCCCGGTCTTTGCCTCGGCATCGTCGGGAGACTTCACGGTATGGTCGAGATACTCCACAAAAAAGGCCATGCCTATCCCGCCGAAGAGGCCCACGATCAGCCCAAGAAGCAGGTTCAGGGCCTTCCGGGGCTTTACCGGAGCTGTCGGCAGCTCGGCCTTCTCGACGATCAGGACATTGACGCTCTGCGTCTGCTCGGTGATGCTCTGTTCCTTCACCTTCTTGATCAGGGCATCATAGAGCTGCCTGTTCGTCTCGACCTCACGGTTGATGATCCCGTATTCCATCGCCTTCTCATTGATGCTCATGGCCTCGCCCTTTGCCTCGCTGAGGAGCCTGCGGAGGCTGGCCTCGTTCGACCGGGCCAGGTCATAGTCGTTCTTTACCGACTCGATCACCCTCCTGATCTCCTGGTCCCGTCTCTGTTTCAGGCTGGCAAGGTCTTCCCTGGCCCGCATAAGGGTCGGATGCTTCTGGCCGAACTTCTGGGCGAGCTCGGTAACGTCCTGCTCGGACTTGATGATCTGCTGGCGCAGGGTCTGGAGCGTCGGGTCAGAAGCGATCACGTTGAGGTTCTCTGCCTCGCCCGGCTTCGAGGAGACCTCTTTAACCTTGTTATAGAGCGACTCCAGTTCCCGCTTCTTCGATTCTGCGCTGATAAGCTTGCTGTTAAGTTCCGCTATCTTCTGCGGGATGATCGTGACCCTGTTTTCGAGCATAACAAAATTCTGGTTCTTCTGATACTCCTGGAGGGTCTTTTCTGCCTTCTCGACATTCAGCCTCTCCTCTTCCGCCTTTTTGCTCATCCATTCGATGGTATACTTGGTCGAGCTCATATGCAGGTCCAGCAGCTCCCCGATATAGGCCTTCGCAATGCTATTGGCGACCGTGCGGGAGAGCTCGGGGTTGGGCGAGATAAAGCTGATATCGACGATCTTGCTGTTCTTCACCGGCGAGACAATGATATTGGCGCTCAGCCTCTTGGCGATCCTGTCTGCCAGTTCGTCCGGGTCCGGTTCCGTCTTGAGCTCCTCAAGTTTTTTTGTTCTGAACATCGAAGAGACAAGCCCCGGGATAAAGCCGATGATCCTGCTGGTCAAAGAACGGTTCTTCGGGTCGACATTCAGGTAGGGGTCATATCTCTTGTCGAGGCCGAGCATATCGACCACATTCCGTGCAACAGACGAGCTTTTTATCAATTGATACTGGGTCGCATAGAACTCAGGGTCATACCCCTGGTAGACATTCGTCAGAGGCCGTGTATCGGACTTCTCCAGCAGGAGCTTTGTGGATGCCTTATACATGGGGGTCATTGAAAAGGTCCCGATAAGGACCAGGACAAAGACGACCGCAAAGAAGGTATAGACGGTCTGGCGCCTCTTGCTGATCACCCTGAGGTAATCCCTGAGGTGGACCTCCTGCTCTTCCATATTCTGATTCTGACCGTTCATATATGCCATATCGTCTCGACCTTAAAAGAAGCTCTCGGGCACGACGATAACATCGTCCGGCCTGACCATTTCGTCCATCCTCACCTTTTCGAGCAGCTCTTCCTTGCCGCTCGTTTTGCGTATGATCTTGACCCTGCCGGTCGCCGCCCTGTCCGTGAAACCGCCTGCCATGGTTATGGCCTTCAGCACCGTGATGCCCTCTTCGATCTTATAGGAGTCCGGCTTCTTGATCTCGCCCGTCACAAAGAAGACCCCTGCCTTGATCACATAGATGCTGTCTCCGTCGATCACCGGCTGGTCCTGGGAGGTGTCGCCCTTCTCTACCAGCCGCTTCAGATCTATGGTGATGATCCGTTCGGCCTTGCCGGCCGCCTCAGGCTTTCTCTTGATGATCGCAATGTCGCCTGCGTCCTTTGTCAGGTCCCCTGCCTTTGAGAGGAGCTCAAGGAAGGTGGTATAGCCCTTCAGCTCGTAGAGGCCGGGCTTGCTCACCTGCCCCATGATCGTCGCCTTCTGGGAACGGTATTCCTCGATGAAGACCGAGACATGCGGGCTGTTGATATAGCCGCTGGCCAGCAGTTTTTCTATCTTCTTGGCCACCTCGGTCACGGAGAGGCCCGAAACCTTGACCTGGCCGATCAGCGGAAAGAGGATCGTGCCCTCCCCGCCGATCCTGACAATGGTCAGGAGGTCCGCGTTGTCATAGACGGTTATCCTCAGCAGATCGCCGTCGCCGACGATATAATCCTGCGTCAGGGCCTGCGCCGATGTCCCGCCGCAGACGAGCAGTAGAATGACAATTATAGGTAGATAAAGATTCTTCGGCATAATTTTTTTTGCGCAGCAGACTACCCGATCCGGAGATCATCTGGCCGGCTAATTTCCCCTCAAGTCCCTAGAGCGATCCCGATACCCTGAAAAAGACGGTATTGTTCACATAATCAAATAGCGTAAAGTTCGAGTCCCTCTTTGAATAGGTATACCCAAGATCGAAGCTGAGCCATTCCCTGAAAGCATACTCAAGTCCGAGCCCGCCTTTGTAATACTGGTCCCTGAGCCTTCCGGTCTGACTTCCGAGGATAAGGTCGTTCTGGTACTTGTCCCGGGCATAGGAGAGGTCTGCCCTGGCGGTCAGCTTCGGGGTGAACCTCTGGCTGATCCCTGCACCGAACGAATCCGAGACCGTGAAATTCCCTGCAGAGACAACATCCGACTCGCCATACTTCCTTGAGGCATTGACCCTGAGCGAGGTCCTCGAAGTAAGACGGTGTTCCAGGATTGCCTCATAGGTCAGATCAGAAGTTTTCTTTGATCCTTTAGGTTCTTTTATGGCATAACCTGCCTTGACTGAACCCTTCGTCTTCTCGGTTATGTCCCACCGCAGACCTCCGAAGATATGATGCTCCCTACTGTCAGGCAGGAAGGTCTCGTCATAGTCCACGTTCACATATTCATACTGGCCGAAGAGCGCAAGCCTCGGCCTTATCTTATAAAACACAAAGGCTGACATCGCGTTGTCGGTGCGGTCCCTGAAGTCGTTCCTCACCTCAGTGTAATGAATCCGGTAGTTCGAATAATCGAGCCTCAGGAGCATCCTGTCGCCTGCCTCATAGCTCAGGCTGGTGCCGAAGAAGTTCGCCCTGAACTTGTCGAGCTCAAAGAACTGGCCGGTGCCGCGAGGGTTATGGGTTTGGGAATACTGATCGGCGACATCCACGGATAGCCCGCCCCTGAAGTTATACTGGAAGCCTCCCTCAAGGTTATGGCTCGTGGTATTTTCAGAATGGTTCTTCGAGTATCTCTCGATGTCCGCCCGGTAAAGCAGAAAGGTCTGATAATGGCCGGGGTATCTTGTCAGGAACCGGGTCGAAGCACTGCCGCCCGCGGTAAGATTGGACGTTGCCATGGCAGGCGCTTTATCGCTCATACGCGGTATGGCGATCCAGATGCCGGGCGAGATCACGGTGATGAAGTCCGTCTTCTTATCGTCTCTCGTGAAAAAGACATTGTCCGTGTAATATTCCGAGACCGTCAGGAAGGGATGGATATACCCCCTCCTGCCTTTTTCCAGAACGTCCGCGCCATTCCCCGAAGAGCTTCTTTCTGAGGTTGGCTTGACAGAGGACTGGCTGTTCCCGTTCTGGTTGGAGGCAAGAACGAAGGCCTCGCGGCCGCCGAAAGTATCAACGTCGTTCAGGGCTGTCTGGAATGCGGTCCTGTTGTCCCTCTGTTTGGGAGTCTGTTCAGCAAGGGCCGGGGCTGCCGGAAGTACAATAAAGGAAACTGCTATTAACAGGGCAAGACTTCTGCGTATGAGGTCAATCGATTTTTTCATTGATATCTACCAGACCTTAGAGCTTTGAAGGGCTGACAAACCTGCCGCCGCGGCCGCCTGACAACTGTCCGCCGCTGACGCTCGGTCCGGAATCACCGGACTTGTCAGTGGCAGGGAAATCGCTGCGGTTAAGGACCAGGCTGACAAGCTGAGGCTTTGCTCCTGCATCAATGGCACAGCCGGCAATAATATCAGAGGATGCCCCTGCATCGAGTGCCCCGAGGAGGGTCTGCTCAAGGTCCCCGCCTTCGCTGAGGGATGCCTTGACGACCGTGCAGGCGCTATGTCCCAGGGCGATAGCGGTCCTGCAGGTCTCGCGTGCATTAAAGCCTTCACGGATGCAGAACCGGACAGCCTGGTTTATATCGTTATTGATCTTAAGCTGCTGGATGATGATGGACCTGATCTCTACTGCATATGCCGCTGTCCCGAACGCCAGAAGCATTGCCATAATGACTGTTGCTACGAATATCCTTTTCCCGATCATTGTCATACCCGCCCTCCTGCTTTTTTTGACTGGAAAGTTCATTTGAACCAAATATACCACAAAAACCCTATATATGTCAAAGATTTTGTTGGTTTTTTATTATCTTGATCCATTGCTATAAAAATATCGATTTGATATTATACAACACTTAAGATTTAAGCTATGCAATTACTGATAAGATTGAAAGCAGCACGCCATGTTAGCCTATTATGTCATTCCGGCTTGTCCGGAATCTTTCTTTGTTTTCAGAAGGATTCCCGATACCCAACAGTAGGTTGGGCGGAGCCACCAAACAGCGGGCACAAGCGCGTTCCTCTTGCGGGAATGACAAATTGTGAGGCTTAACTTATGTTCTCCTTATTTATTTTCTTTAACCGCTTCTTAATTGCCGTGTCCGGGGACATCAAGAGGCCCCTGGCCGCTATCCTGCTCCTCTCAGGACTGCTGCTTCTTCCGGCCGGCAATACTGCCCTGGCAGCTCCTTCCCCTGCCCTCAGGCTGATCACCACTGCCTCACAGCAGGAGGCTGCTGCCATCCTCGAAGAGGTCAGGAAGGGCGGTTCCTTTGCCCTGCTCGCCCGCGAACGTTCCCTGGATGAAAGCAGGGAGACTTACGGAGAGGTAAGCCCCGACCGCCAGAAGCTCCTTCCCCTTCAGATCAGAAAGGCCCTCAACAGCCTGGCCGAGGGTGAGGTCAGCAGGGTCATCCCTCTTGAAGCCGGCCGCTTCGCAATAATCCAGCATATCGACCTGAGCTTCTACCGTCAGGGCGCAAAGGCCTTCAGGCAGGGCGACCACAAGGCGGCCGAAAAAGATCTCCTGCAGCATATAAAGATCAATCCGGATGCGGTGAAGGCCCGCCTCATGCTCGGCGAGATATACGAACACCGGAAAGAAGACCTCAGGGCCTCCGGCATGTATAAGGACACCCTCCTCTATGATGCGAATAACCGGGAGGCACAGACCCGGCTGGCACGGCTCACCAGCAGGCCGGTCCGGGAACCGTCAGCCTCTGTCGCAGCAGTCAGCAAACCGCAGGAGGCAGCGGCCCCGGCAACACTCCCTGAGAAGAGGTCTGAGGTGAAGCCTGAAAGGAAAGATGCTCAGGAGGTCGCGGCCCTGCCCCGCAAGGATACGGTTCAGGACACGGTCTTGCCTAAGCTCCCGGAACAGCCCAAACCTGTCGGGATAATGACACAGCCGGCCGAAATAAAGACCGAACCGACTGAAAAAAAGCCATCTGAAAAGAAAAAGGAACTGGCTGCCCGGCCCCCGGACAAGCCGGCAGAGAAGATCATCCAGCCCCGGCCCATGACAAAGACGATGCCGGCGGCAGGACCTGTCAGGGAGATATCCCCGTTAAAGGTCCCCGAAGAGATCGCCTCAGCGGCAAAGAGGCCGGCCTTACCCCTGAGGATGATCGTGACAGACAGCCCTGAAAAGGCCCTCGACATCCTTGCAGAGCTCAGGAAGGGCAAGCCCTTCTTCTTCCTTGCCCATGACCGGTCGATCGACAAAAAAAGCGCTGAGGAATACGGCTATCTCGGAGAGGTCGAGCCGGGGTCGCTCCACCCCGACATGGAGGCCGCGCTCATTGGCCTGAAGGTGAACAGGCCGAGCAATATCATTAAACTTGACGAAGCACGTTATGTTATTATAATGGTCAGGCAGAACAGATATTTTCATGAGGCTGAAGAGGCCTTCGGGGCAAAGGAGTACGCAAAGGCAGGTCTGCTGCTTAAGAGGCATCTGGAACTCAACCCGGATGATCTGAAGGCCTGGCTCCTGCTTGCAGGCTCCTGCGAGGCAGTGAAGGACCATAAAGGGGCCGAAGAGGCCTATGGTCAGGCCCTGGCCTTCCGGCCAAAGGCCGCAGAACTCTATGAAGGGCTTGGAAAATTGTATCTGAGACTGGCAGAAGATGAAAAGGCGCGAGAAGTATTCAGGACCGGGCAGAGATATGTCCCGTCGTCCAATATCTTCGAGAGGCTTATCGAGATAACCGATATCCTGATGATAGGCAAAGGAGAGTGATCGGATGAAGAAATCAAGATCCCTGTTACTGACGGCCATTGCCCTATCCGGGGCCATATCCCTGGCCATATCTATCATCATATCATTCCTGGCCCCTGAGGCCGCGTTTGCTGCCGGCCGCAGCAGGCATGCCGCCAAAAGCTCCGCCAGGAACTCCGCCCAAAGCTCTGTAATGAACGGAAGCGCGCCGAAGCTGGCGATCGTCAACACCCCTGCAGCAGGCGTCTTTGCAAAGACCTCAGAATCCTCTGAAAGGGTGAGCGAAGTGCTCCTGGGCGATGAGTTCAGGGTGACCTCTCTCAGCCGAGGCTGGGCCTGCGGCACGATCCCCTCGCAGAAGGGCTATAAGGGCTGCCTCCTCGCAAAGAACCTCATCTTCCCGAAGAAGGACGATTTCTTCAGGAACAGCTCCTTCCTCCAGGTCAAGGAAAAACGCTCCCTGCTGACCCTTGCCAACGGCACGACCCTGCCGGTCAATGTCAGCACCCGGCTCCCGGTCACCGGAAGGACCGGCGAGACCTTTGAGGTCCTGCTGCCTGACGGAAGCACCGGCTCCCTGCAGGCCTCTGCCTGTGTCCTTGAGGACGAGAACTTCGGCAGGCATGTCGCACCTGAAGACATCATGAACGCGGCCGCCTTCCTCGGGGCTGATTATAAATGGGGCGGCATCACTGCCTCGGGCATGGACTGCTCCGGCTTTGTCTATACCGTCTTCAGGATGAACGGGATACTTCTGAAAAGGGACTCCTATATGCAGGCGGACGAAGGCAGGGAGATACCGATGAGCGATCTGCAGGCCGGAGACCTCCTCTTTTTCAAGTCAAAGAACGGCAAGCGCATCTCACATGTCGGCATCTATATCGGCTACGGGAACTTCATCCATGCAAGCAAATCCATGAACTCGGTCACCATAAGCAGCCTCGACGGCCCCTTCAAAAAGAACCTCGCCGCAGTCAGACGGATCCTCAAGACAGCCAAGAGCCAAGAGCTTAGAGCGTAACAAAACACACAAAACAGGTTCTAAGTTCTAAGTTCTAAGTTCTAAGTTCTAGGTTCTAAGTTCAACGACAAAACAAGAAACAAAACACGTTCTATGTTCTAAGTTCTAAGTTCAACGTTAAAACAAGAAACAAAACATGTTCTATGTTCTAAGTTCTAAGTTCAACGTTAAAACAAGAAACAAAACATGTTCTATGTTCTAAGTTCTAAGTTCAACGTTAAAACAAGAAACAAAACAGGTTCTAAGTTCTAAGTTCTAGGTTCAACGACAAAACAAGAAACAAAACACGTTCTAAGTTCTAAGTTCAACGACAACACAAGCAAGCCGGAATGACAAAGTTGGACTATTTGATTGCCGGTTTTCTAGGTTCTAAGCCCGTAAGGCATTAGGCGTAGGCTGTTAAAACACTTTGCGATGTACTTTTATGTTGTTTTGAACTTAGAACTTTGAACGTTGAACTTAGAACTTCTGTTGGTGTTGATCTTTTATTCGTTGAGATGTTTTGAGAGTTTTTGGGCGAGGGTCTTGTCCAGTTTTTTGAGGGTGTTGTATTCGTTCAGGGCAGAGGCCGTGTCGCCCATGCCGATGTAGAGAACGGCAAGGAGATACCGGGCGTCGGAATTGTCCGGCCTGATCCGTATAGCCTGCTTAAACGCATCGAGCGCTTCCTGGTTCTTCCCCATGCTGCCGTAGGCGGCCCCGATATTGGTATAGGCCTCGCTGAACTCCGGCTTCAGACCGAGCGCCCGGGACGAGGCAGCCGCAGCCTCCTCAAATCTCCCCAGCCTGCCATAGACGATCCCGAGGCGGTTCAGCGCCTCCGCGTCATCAGGCCTGATATTCAGGACCCTGGTGAAGGCCTCGAGCGCCTCCGGGAGCTGACCGGCCTTGCTATGGGCGACCCCGAGATTAAAATGCGCCTCCGCATGATCAGGCCTGATCCGCACCACCTGCTTTAAGGCCCCGATCGCCTCCGGGAACCTGGCCATCTTGCCGTAGGCCACGCCGAGGTTATTATAGGCATCCACATTGTCAGGGCTGAGCTTCACCGCCTGCGTAAAGGCGGCCAGCGCCTCCTCCTGCCTTCCAAGGTTGCTATAGGCCACGCCGAGATTATTATAGGCCTCGGCATTGCCGGGTTCCAGCCTGACCACCTCCCTGAAGGCCTCGACCGCCTCCTGCTGCCTGCCTGCCCTGCCTGAGACGAGCCCGAGGTTGTAATACGCCCCGGCATTACCGGCGCTCATCCGGGCCGCTTCCTGGTAGGCCGAGATCGCCTCCTCAGACCTTCCGGTCTCTGCCTCATACGCCAGCCCCAGCTCGAAATAGGCCCGTGCCAGGAGCTGCCGCTTGAAGGCCTCGACCAGTTCAGAGAGCTGCTTCACCGAAACGACCAGCTTCGGCCCCTTGACCGGACGGGTGAAATGGCTGACCAGCCCGATCACCTCACCCTTCGCATTAAAGACCGGCGCCCCCTCATGCTCAGCAGAGGAGGCCTGAGGCACCTCGAAGCTGCCGTCCTTCGGCAGGATATTCTTTATGATCCCTCCCAGGACCAGGGTCGGCCGGCCGGGGCTGCTGCTGATGACGTAATAGGGGTCGCCCTTGCGGGGCTTATAGCCGGCCGCAAGTTTCACCGGGTCCAAACCCTTTGCAGCCACCTTCAGGAGGCTGATCCCCCTGACCCTGTCAGTGGCTATGACAGACTCAAGCCCGAGGTCCTTCCCGTCCCCGGTCCTGAAGGATATCCTGGTTTCGCCTTCGCTCCATTGCGAGATGAGCCAGGAGCTGGTTGCCACGATGCCGCCCGACCCCAGGACAAAACCCTTGCCCGAGGCGATCGTTCTTTGCTTTGAGTCGTAGATGCTGATATGCAGGATTGACTTCCGGTGGGAGGCGACCGCCATGCTGTCTGCCACGGCATCCGTCCTTGCAGCGCTAAGGAGCAGAGCCGCCGCAAGGACCGCAGTAATAACTGACCTGAACAAACCAGAACGCATGAGAAAGGATAACACAACACTAAACCAATTTTGAATTTTGAATTCTTAATTTTGAATTGCGGTAGCAACGGCAAGCTGACAGGCGAATACCAGCTGGCAAGCTCTCAAGCTGGTAAGCCTGAGGTCCGGGGCAACGCCCCGAGGCAAAAGTATTGGCGACAACAGCTAATTCTTAATTTTGAATTGCTGTAGCGAGCATTTTATTTATATCAATTCCTAATTAACTGAAAGTTACATGAATTAAGAATTTTGTGAAGGGAATAGAGCTAAGCGCAAAACCAGCTGGCAAGCTTGCAGGCCGACCAGCTGGTTTTTATGATATGGACATAACACATCGTGTTACCTTGAATTAAGAATTTAAAATTCAAAATTCAAAATTGCTTTTTATTTTTGTTGTTATTTCGCCTTATTCATCCGTTCCGGCCCCGGGAGGTGCGGCTTCTCATCAACGATCCCTTTCTGAAAGGCCCCGGGACAGTTCACCCTGTCAAGGTTGAAGCGGCCGCTGTCGCCATGCAGGTTGTTCCAAGCCCCGTCAGTCCCCGAATAGGTGTCCAGGCTGACGACGATGTTCCAGGTAACGCTCCAGCAGAAATTCGGCTCGTTGGCAGCGGTCCAGAGGCCCATTACCACGCTGTTGCCGACAGCAGTTGCGGTCCCGGTCAACGGCTGCACATTCGTCCCGTTGCAGAAATCACCGAGCCGGTAGCCGGTCAGCTCATAATTATCGAAAGGAAAACCGAAGCTCCCGTAATCCATGACCCAGAGCCTGTCGAAGTTGTCCACAAAACAGACCCTCCCCTGAACATCCCCGGCGCTCGCAGCAGCGGCAAGACCAAGGGTCAAAACCAGAACAGCCAGCAACAATCCCCTCAAAGCCCAAGCTCTCATCATAACGTCCTCCTTATTCTCTTTAATATCTTATTATACCAGATATTAAAGAGCACAGCGCATAGCAACAACAAGCTGACAGGCGAACCGTGAAATGTGAATCGTGAAACGTGAAGTGTTTTTAACACCGTACAGCTCACACCTTACGTCTAACTTGATATTTTTTTGTCGGCAGGGTTTCCCCATCAGAAAATTCCAGGGATGTGACCGAGGTTGAGGGTTAAGAATTTTAGACTGTCTGAAGCCCCGGATATGGAATGATGTTCTTCCTCGCGGGGCAAGTTTCTAAAATTTACCGAGACCGACCGAGCAGACCGTTAAGGATTTTCGTCGGGGCGGCCTTCTTTGCTTAAAGCACCTACTGTCGGTGGTTCATTTTCTTGGGCACGCAAGAAAAGAACCGGGGTCAGGGGCAGAGCCCCGACAACAACTCGCGAGAGAAATAAAAAGCCGGTGATAAATTTTTTGCAGTTTTTTGCCTCGGGGCGTTGCCCCGGACCCCAGTCACCTTTCTTGACGGCCAAGAAACGTGACCCAAAGAAGGCCGCCCCGGCGAAAATTCCTTAACGGTCCAACCGGCAGTCCTCGGGGAATTTCAGGAACTCGTCCAGGACTGGACTCAGACAGCCTGAAATTCTTTCCCTCCGGTCGTCCGGTTCGGACCTGGAATTTCCTGATGGGGAAATCTCAGCCAACACACTACACAGACACAAAAAAAGCTGGCAGACTTGAAAGCCGACCAGCCGGTTTATGAGAGGCTTGTTTTGTTTGAGTTTGTTGTTAACGCTATGTCTTTGAGCTATGAGCTATGAGCTTTTGTTGCTATCTGTTGCGCTGTGCGCTATGCTCTATGCTGTTTTACGACTTCGGCGCGACGACCATGGTTATGTTCTTGCCTTCGAACCGTGGCGCCTGCTCTATATTGAACTTCCCGGTGAGCTGGGAGGTTATCTTCTCAAAGGTCTTCATGCCATGCTCCTGGCGGATGATCTCCCTGCCCCGGAATATCATGACCACCTTGGCCTTGTCCCCGCCCTCGATGAACCGGTTGATGTTGCGGATCTTCAGGTCGAGGTCATGCTCGTTGATCTGGGGCCGCATCTTCACCTCTTTGACGTCGACGGTCTTCCGCGCGGCATGCTTTTTGTTCAGCTGGTATTTGTACTTGCCGAAATCAAGTATCTTGCATACCGGCGGGGCCGCGTTCGGTGAGACCTCGACCAGGTCAAGTTCTTTTTCCGCTGCCACCGCAAGGGCCTCCCTGACCGTCATAAGCCCGAGCTGTGCGCCTTCATTGTCAATGACCCTGATCTCCTTTGCCCTGATCTGCTCATTGACCCTGATACCTTTGGTAATGTCCCTGTTGCTTATTTCTTCACCTCCTGGAGTTTATCTCTTCCTTCAGAAAAGATAGTAATTCTTCGATGGTAAAGGGGCCGATATTCTCCCCGTTACGCTTCCTGACCGAGATCCTGCCTTCGGCCATTTCCTTGTCCCCTATTATAACCGAATACGGTATCTTCCTAATAGTGCTCTTGCGGATCTTGTTGCCGATCTTTTCATTGCTGAGGTCCAGCTCCGGCCTGATCTCCTGATCGACCAGCCCTTCAAAGAGCTTCCCCGCATACTCCGCATGCTGCTCGGCGATCGTCAGGACCGAGAGCTGCACCGGCGCAAGCCAGAGCGGGAAGGCCCCGAAATAATGCTCGATCAGGATGCCGAAGAACCTCTCGAGCGACCCCATCAGCGCACGGTGGACCATGATCGGCCGGTGCTCTTTGCCGTCGCTGCCGCGGAAGGTGACATCGAAGCGCTCGGGCAGGTTGAAATCGACCTGGATGGTGCTGCACTGCCAGGCCCTGCCGAGCGAGTCCTTCACCTTGATATCGATCTTCGGGCCGTAGAAGGCGCCGCCTCCCTCGTCGATGCTGCAGCTGAGACCCTTTGCCTTCAGCGCCGCATCGAGCGCCGCGGTCGCCTGCTCCCAGTGCTCGTCCGTTCCGACATATTTTTCGGGCCGGGTAGAGAGATAGGTGTCGAATTCCTCGAACCCGAAGGTCTTCAGGACATAGAGCGTAAAGTCCAGGACCCTGAGGATCTCCTCCTCCATCTGGTCAGGCCTGCAGAAGATATGGGCGTCGTCCTGCGTAAAGCCCCTCACCCTCAGGAGGCCGTGGAGCACGCCGGAGCGTTCATAGCGGTAGACCGTGCCGAGCTCCGCATAACGGACCGGCAGGTCGCGGTAGCTCTTGAGGCCGCTCTTATAGACATGAATATGGAAGGGGCAGTTCATCGGCTTGATCTCATACGGATAGCCCTCCACCTCCATCGGGGAATACATGTTCTCGTTATAGAAGTCGAGGTGGCCGCTGGTCTTCCAGAGGTCGAGCCGCGCAATATGCGGGGTATAGAGGATCTGGTAGCCGGCCTTCTGATGCCCCTTGCGCCAGAAGTCCTCGATCGTGCTGCGGATGATCGCGCCGTTGGGGTGCCAGAGGATCAGGCCCGGGCCGACCTCGTCGTTGATGCTGAAAAGGTCCAGCTCCTTGCCGAGCCGCCGGTGGTCCCTCTTTTTCACCTCTTCGAGGAAATCGAGATATTTCTTCAGCTCCTTCGGGTTCGTAAACGAGGTCCCGTATATCCTCTGAAGCATCTTCCTCTTTTCGTCGCCCCGCCAGTAGGCCCCGGCAATGCTCAGGAGCTTGAAGGCGGCTATCTGGCCGGTGGAGCTCAGGTGCGGCCCGCGGCAGAGGTCGATGAACCCGTCCTCTTCATAGAGCGTGACGGTCTCGTCCGGGATATCGGCGATGAGCTCTGCCTTGTAGGTCTCGGCCATGCCCTCAAAGAGGCTCAGGGCCTCAGCCTTTGAGACCACCCTCCGGGCAAACGGGGAGTTCTTCTTTATGAGGCCCTCCATCTCCTTTTCTATCGAGACGAGGTCCTCAGGGGTTAGGACCCGGGGCAGGTCAAAGTCGTAATAAAAGCCGTCCTGTATGGCAGGGCCTATCGCCACCTTTGCCTCGGGGAAGAGCCGCTTGACCGCATGGGCCATGACATGAGAGGTGCTGTGCCTGAAGATCTCCCTGCCTTCCTCTGAATCAAAGGTCACGGGTTCGATCACATCGTCGGCACCAGGTGTGGTGAGGGAATTCAGGTCGATCAATTGGCCGTTGAGCTTTACGGCAACGGGCTTGATGCGTTTAAGATGGGTTTCGAGGTCTGAACTGTCACGGACTTCAAACTCTTTACCGCCGTCTACTTTGAGCTTAATACGAAAACCTCCGGATGTAAATGACTCTGCATGATGTCAGATATCATACCTGATGTCATTTTTTAATTTCAATCAGCCGCATACAAACTTATACAAAATGTTACCATACATCCCGATGGAATACTACGAACTTAAGATAAAGGCGGCTGAAGAGTCCCGTGAGGCGGTCCTTGCCCTGCTTGCGAGGCTCGGCCTGACAGGCTTCGGCTCGGAAGGCGACCTGATCGTCACGTATGCCGGTTCAAAGGCCGAGGCAGGCCGCATCGGCGCAGAACTGGAGCAGTTTCAGACCACCCTCAAAGAGGCAGGCCTCGCCCCTGAGATCTCCTGTGACAGCAGCCCCCTCCCTGAGCAGGACTGGAACGAGGTCTGGAAAAAGAACTTCTCGCCGATCGACGTCGGCAGGAACCTGACGATAATCCCGTCCTGGCTTGAGCATGCAACAGACCGCATCCCGCTCATCATCGACCCCGGCATGGTCTTCGGCACCGGCCATCACGAAAGCACCCGCTCCTCCCTCGTCCTTATAGAACGGCTCTCGGACGCCGGCAGCAAGAAAAGCTTCCTCGACATCGGCACCGGCTCCGGCGTCCTTGCCATCGCCGCCTCGAGGCTCGGCTTTCAGGAGCTGCTCGCCATCGACATAGACCCCCTTGCCGTTGATGCTGCCCAGAGGAACGTTATCGCCAACAGCCTGGGGAACATCCTGGTCAGGGAGGCAACCCTGTCTGATATCTCCGGCCGCTTCGACATGATCGCCGCAAACCTCCTCTCGGAGATACTCATCTCGATCGCCTCTGACCTGGCCACCCATCTTGAGCCAAACGGCGTTGCCGTCCTCTCCGGCATCCTCCTTGGACAGGAAGACGACGTCAAAAAAGCGATGCAGAAGGCCGGCCTCCGGCTGATGGAAGAGCTGGTCGACGGAACCTGGGTCTCTCTTGTTGTCGGACATAGCAAGGCAGTTTTGAGTTTTAAGTTTTAAGTTTTGAGTTATGGAAATAACACTTTATAAGGCAGTTCTAGGTTCTAGGTTCTAGGTTCTAGGTTTTGGCTGTGCTTTCCCCATATGAAAATTTAGGTCTGAGCGGTTGCCCGGAGGGTAAGAATTTTAGACTGTCCGAAGCCCCGGATATAGGATAAGGTTTTTCCGAACGGGGCAAGTTTCTAAAATTCCCCGAGGACTGCCGGGCGGGCCGTTAAGAATTTTCGTCGGGGCGGCCTTCTTTGCTTAAAGCACCTACTGTTGGTGCCTAAGGCACCTACTTTTGGAGGGTCACGTTTCTTGGCCGGCAAGAAAGGTGACTGGGGTCCGGGGCGACGCCCCGAGGCAAAATAACACGCAGTGTTACATGAATTAAGAATTCAAAATTCAAAATTAAGAATTTAATAGAAGATGGATGACAGGATGAAAAACAACAGAGATACGAAAAAGCTTTCTCTTCGGACCGACTTTAAGGGGCCGAAGGCGGTGGCTGCTGCTGATCTTCTGGCGGAGCTTACGGGGCTTTCGAAGATGCGGATAAAGGATGCGATGAACAAGGGCGCGGTCTGGATCCTGAGGAAAAAGGGCGGACTGCAGCGACTGCGCAGGGCCTCGGCAGACCTCAAGCCCGGCACGCATATCGAACTCTACTACGACGAGGAGCTCCTCTCCCTGAAGCCGCCTGAGGCCTCATGCCTGCATGACCAGGGACATTACAGCGTCTGGCTTAAACCGGCCGGGCTCCTTTCACAGGGCACGAAATACGGTGACCACTGCTCGCTCCTGAGGCAGGCCGAACTATACTTCGGCCTCAGAAGGGAGGTCTGGCTCATCCACAGGCTCGACCGCGAGGCCTCCGGCCTCATGCTCATCGCCCATACAAAAGATGCTGCAGGGGTCCTCTCTGAGCTCTTCCGGAAGGACCTGATCGTAAAAAAGTACAGGCTTGAGGTCCTGGGCGACCTGACAGCCCGCGGAAAGAGCGGGACGATCGATCTCCCGCTGGACGACAAGCCTGCTGTCACGGACTATGAGGCAGGAGAGTACGACCCTGCCCGAAACCTCACCCCTGTCGTTGCTGTCATCCGGACCGGCCGTCTGCATCAGATCAGGCGCCACTTCGACATGATCGGCTTCCCGGTGATCGGCGACCCCCAATACGGCACCGGCAACAAGAACAGGACCGGCATGAAACTCGAAGCCGTGTCTTTGTCTTTCCTTTGTCCGTATCGCAACGAAAACGTTGCATACACGATAGAGAAAGACAGTTCTACGTTCTAAGTTCCAGGTTCCAGGTTCAACGACAAAACAAGAAATAAAACAGTTCTCGGTTCAAAACAGCTTTTTCCCATTCTTAATTCTGGAACTTAGAACTTAGAACGTAGAACGTAGAACATCTTCACCCTTTTTTAAAGTTCGGTACGATCTTTCTCATTTCGGTGATCAGGGCTTCGAGGTCTTTGCCGGCGATGATGGCCTCAAGTTCTTTCAGGTGGGCCTCGAGGGCCTGCAGGGCTGGGACCGCGTCGGGGATGGCTGATCTGAGTTTCGGGTGGGTGGTCGGCGCGCTCTTTTCCATCTGGTCGAAGAGCTCTTCATAGAGCTTTTCTCCGGGTCTCAGGCCGGTATAGACTATCCTGATCTCTTCGTTCGGGACAAAGCCCGAAAGGCGGATAAGGTTTTCGGCAAGGTCCCTGATCAGGATCTGCTCGCCCATGTCGAGGACGAATATCTCTCCGCCGCTGCCTGCTGCAGAGGCCAGCAGGACGAGCTGCACTGCCTCGGGTATCAGCATGAAGTACCGTTTGATGTCCGGGTGCGTGACCGTCACCGGCCCGCCGCGCTTCACCTGCTCCCGGAAGATACTGACTACACTGCCGTTGCTCCCGAGTACATTGCCGAACCGGACGGTCGTGAACTTCGTCCCTCCCTGCTTGTTCATGGCCATGGTCAGGAATTCGGCGATCCTCTTGGTGCCGCCCATGATATTCGTCGGGTTCACCGCCTTGTCGGTCGAGATCATCACAAAATGCTCCACCTCATGCAGGAGCGACCTTCTCAGGAGGTTCATCGTCCCAAAGACATTGTTCCTGACCGCCTCGAAGGGGTTCAGCTCCATCAGCGGCACATGCTTATGCGCCGCAGCATGAAAGACGATCTGCGGTTTGAAACGGTCAAAGAGATATTCGAGGGTATCGGGGTCCCGCATGTCCCCGACCACCGTCTGCAGGTCGACGGCGGCCGCCTGCCCTTCCCTTTGCCCGTCTCTGAGCTCCAGGTCTATATCGAAGAGCCCGTTTTCGTAACGGTCGAAGAGGATGAGCCGGGAGGGGCTGTACCTCATGATCTGCCTGCAGAGCTCCGAGCCTATAGAGCCGCCTGCCCCGGTCACGAGGATCGCCTTGCCCGCACAATATTTGCTCACCTCCCCGATATTGGGGCTGATCTGCTCGCGCTGGAGGAGGTCCTCAAGAGAGAGCGGCCTTATCTGGGAGACGGTCACATTGCCGTCGAGGATCTCATGCATCGCCGGCACGGTCCTGACCGGCAGGCCGAAGGGTTTGCAGACGTCATAGATCTCGTTCAGGACCTTAAAGCCGGCAGAGGGCATCGCTATCAGGATCTCGTCAGGCTCCTCCTCTTCGATCACCTGGGCGAGGACCTCCCGGGTGCCGAGGATAGGGATCCCATGTATCGTCCCTTTGCTTTTGTTCACGTTGTCGTCTATGAAGCCTATCGGCTCATAGGAATATTTGTCGTTCTTCTTCATGTCCCGGGCAAGCATCTCGCCTGCGTCCCCGGCACCGATGATAAGGACCGTCTTCTTCTTTCCGGAGGAATGCAGGTATTCCCGGAATATCCGCGTGGCGAACCTGGCCCCGCCCGAGATCATGATCAGCATCAGCCAGTCGAGGAAATAGATGGAGCGCGGATATTCCGGATGCCCCAGGAGAAAGCGGACGACGACCAGGAAGACGATGCTGCCGGCAGTGACGGATTTCAGGATCCGGGCGAGGTCGCTGATGCTCGAATACCGCCAGAGGTCCTTATAGAGGCCGAAGAGGACATAGAAAAAGATCCTGATGACAAGGAGCAGGAGGAGAAAACGACTGAAGTTCTGGAACTGCTCTTTCGGGATGATCCCGTCGAACCGGAGGAGAAAGGCGAGGTAGTTCGCCAGGACGATCTCGACCATATGCCCCAGGACAACCACGAACCGCCTGTTCTTTATGATCAACGCCCGTACTGCAACGTAAAATTTAGATATAGCCCGTCCCATGATCCCTTCCTTTTAATATAACATACCTTGAAACGGCAATTCTTAATTTTGAATTCTTAATTCTTAATTAACGTAACACTGCGTGTTATTTCCACAATTCATAATTTAAAATTCAAAATTCAAAATTATCACCGGATGTTTTTTTCGAAGGAAAAAACCATCCGGTAATGAGTCCGGCAATGTTGCTCAGGAGGTCGGGCCATTCGAAGACGCGGTCGGTCTTTGTGAGAAGCGGCTGAAGGACCTCGATCGAGGCGGCATAGATCATGAAGCCTGCAAGCACGGCCAGCCCCTTCCTGCCGCGCGAGTATTCCATGGGGAGGGACCAGCGCAGGAGCAGGGCCAGCAGCAGGAATATCCCGAAATGAACGAGCTTGTCCTGATACTGCCAGACAGATGGAACCTTCTTAAAGACCGATGAAGGCGCAAGCAGCAGCCAGTTGACCAGCCCCAGATAAAGGACCGTCACCGACCATCTGAACCAACCGGGAAGATTAAACATAAAGTTCTACGTTCTAGGTTCTAAGTTCTACGTTCTAGGTTCTAAGTTCTAGGTTCAAAAACACTTCACGTTTCACGATTTACGTTTCACGGGTCTTTAAGAGGCCGTAAGCTGTAAGTTGTGAGACGTAAGGTGTCAAAAACACTTCACGTTTCACGATTTACGTTTCACGGGTCTTTAGTCTTGTTGTTGCTATGAGCTATGAGCTTTTGTTGCTATCTTTTGCTCTTTGCTTGTCAGCTGGTATTCGCTTGTCAGCCCGTTGTTGCTATGAGCTATGAGCTTTTGTTGCTATCTTTTTGCTCTATGCGCTTTGCCCAAACTCATAAGCTGCAAGCCCGGGATATCAGCAAAATCCTTCAGGTTGTGGGTCAGCAGGGGAAATCCGTACTGGATCGCCTGGCTGGCGATCCAGAGGTCCAGCACTCTATGCTGATGCCGGGTACCGGTTCTGGCTATCTGGGCCGCCAGGTCGCCGAAGATCTCGCCGGTAACTTCATTGATGAGCAGGACCGGTTTCTTTTTCAGGCGGGCAAGCGCAGCCAGCCGCTTCTGCCTGATATTGGGGTCCTTCGCATTTTCTGCTCCAAATTTCAGCTCTGCAATAGTGACGGGGGACAGGAATACCGGTTCGCCCTTCGTGAGGGCGGCAACATCAGCGGGTGACAGAGAACCCCGTTCCACATCCACCCAGATGCACGTATCGATCAGGATGCCCAAGGATCACGCACCGCATCTTTCATTTTTTTCCCGCTCTTTCGGGAATCTCCAAGCCAGTCCTTTCCCGCACTGTCGGGGATCGTGCGGTATAGGTCGGCCAACGCTTCCAACGCCGTCATAAAAGCAGGTCCAGGCACTATGCGCGCCACTTCATGGTTATTGCGGACCACGATAAATTCCTCGTGTCCGTGCTCGACCCGGTCCATGATGGCGCTGAAATTACGTGAGAATTCTGTCGCCGAAACGGTTTTCATCATCACCTCTATCTGATAATCTGATTTAATCATAGTTTACAAGATACAGGAAGTAAACACAATGGCAAGGTGTGAGGTGTGAGGTGTGAGGTGTGAGGTGTGAGGTGTGAGGTGTGAGGTGTGAGGTGTGAGGTGTGAGGTGTGAGGTGTGAGGTGTGAGGTGTGAGGTGTGAGGTG
>SCQH01000043.1 GCA_004321925.1 Nitrospirota bacterium
CTCTTTATGAGGATGTTCCGAAGGTGTCTTATTCTGGTTGTACTCTCGAAAAGTTTGCGGTTTCTTGACAGTATCGGATTGTCGGCGGTACCGTGCAACTCACCAGCGTAAGGACAGTGTTGGTTATCAGGTGGACTCCATGGAATTTGCAGACGACAGAATTGGCCGCAATAGTTTGAAATAGTCGGAGTTGTTGTATTTGCTGTCGGATCTCGGTAGAATACTATTAATAATACTCTTAAGAGTGAGGTAAATAGTATGATTGTGACGGCTAATGATTTGAAGGTCAAGGGCATCTCTTATCTTGAAGGGCTGGTGAAGACGTATACGGAGATCGTTATTTCCGTGCGCGGCAGAAATAAGTTTGTTGTCCTGCCGATAGAGGAATACGAACGTCTGAAAGAGGCCGACCTGGAAATGGCGGTCAGAGAGTCGGAGGAGGATTACCGGAAGGGCAGGTACACGGTGGAGACGGCAGCGAAACACTTTAAACGGGTCGGGATTTGAGCGCTTTTCGCTTGGTCTTCACCGAAAGCTATCTGCGCAGGGAGAGCGCTTTCATCAGGCAGCATCCTGATCTGATCAGCCGGTACAAGAAGGTCCTCAGGCTGCTCGAACTGAACCCTTTTCACCCCTCACTGAGGCTTCACAAGCTTAAGGGCAAATTCAGGGACAAGCACTCTGTCTCAATTACCCTGGCGTACAGGCTCGTGGTCGCTCTGGTGATCACAGAAACAGAGATCATCCTGATCGACGTTGGACATCACGACGAAGTGTACTGACCCGGCAGACGCCGGGATATCGGCTTGAGGCCCCCGCGGCGCAGTTCCGGTCGGCTGAATAAAATTATTTAACGCAGGCCTGCTGTTTTAATTTATTGGTATACATACGGGAGTCTGCCTCTGAGATAACCTCCATCAGGTCTTTCCCCTGCTCGAAGATGGAACAGCCGATGCTTACTGATAAGCCATAATCAGGGTCAATGTGGTCTCTGTTCCAGTTTAAGAGATTTTCATTGACGCGTGAGATCAAGGCCTGACATTCGCTGAGATCGGTCTCCAGGGTAACGACCAGGAATTCATCCCCGCCAAAACGGACCAGGAGGTCTGAGGACCTGATCGACTTGCCCAGGATCAGGGCGCATTCCCGTAATATCCAGTCGCCGATCAGGTGACCGTAATCATCGTTTACCTGCTTGAAGTTGTCAATGTCTATGATGACGATCGAGAACTTCTCGCCGTAGCGTTTTGTCCGGTTGATCTCATTGGCTATTGTCTCATTGAAAAAATTCCTGTTATACACGCCGGTCAGCGGGTCCCTGACCGCCATGACCTTAAGTTTGTCCTGCGTTGATTTTAGGCTGTGGATCAGGGTGACGACGTGTTCGTAGGTCTCGGTGACGGGGTCTTTAAAGACCGCTTCCTGGTAAACTTCGCATTCGGTGCAGCTTCTGTATTTAACGGCAAATTCACCTTGCGGCTTTCCCCCGCACATGGTTCCAGCCACCAGCCAGCACCTGATGTCCGTGTTGAAATATGCCGGGCAGTCCTTTTTTGAACAACCCTTCTTTTCCCAGCATTTGATCTCGCCTTCTTTTAATATCAGGCGCAGCCACTCTTCCCAGGCTGCATCGGTCTCCTGAAACGATAACTCGATGAATAATCTGAGGTCATGGGTCAGATTTCTCAATGCCATGACCAAAGGGTGTTTGTTGTCCATAACGTACCTGCCTCCTTTCCTCTTCGAGAGAACGTCACTGCCCGAAGCCCGGCAAACCAATAAAAAAGTGGTGTTCGTTCTTCCCGTGCCGCATGGTTAGTTCCTTAGCTTCAAATGCCTGAGACCGTAGCGTCTCTGCGTCCTAAACCCGGTGCGAGTCCGAGAAGAGCAAGACCACCACTTTGTGAGTTGCTCCTGATCTCAAAATACGCTTATCCTGACGGCGTGTCAACTTCAAAATCAGATTCATATCCCAGCCTATAACCACAGCTTAACAGGCTGGGGCCGGGACTGAAGAAGGCGGGGAAGAAATTGTATTGACCGGCTGCGCTGGCAGGATCGGGAAAAGGGCAGATCATTGGCAGCGCTTATGTCAACTTACAAGAACCTGACCCCTTTGCTTCGGTATTTCCTTGTCCCCTCTATACCCCTAATGCCCAGATGGTTCCACGGCTGCCAATTTTCAGCTGCGGCTGATATGTGCTGTTCGGAATATCTTCCTTTAATTACCTTTACCTTATTTTGTTGAAGTTTTGGGGAATCGATATAGGTCAGCTTCCGGAAGTTGCTTTCAGAGACGATATCGTGCCGGTCCTCCAGGGTGACCGGCACAAAAGGCACACATGCACCACACTGACGGCAATATCTTTCCTGCTGGCCGATAAATTCCTCCGGCCCTTTTTCCCACCACCCTCTCTCGATGGGATGTCCTCCGGGGCCTTCGAACAGCATGTCCAGAGCAGCCGCGATCTCGCAGAAAAAACAACCTTTCGGATTGATCGATGCCGACCATCGCTGGTCCACCCAGCACTTATCCAGCAACTTTTTCATATACTCCGTGTCCTTGACCACATCACTGATGCTCAAGAGCATCGGATGGTGTTTTTGAGTCTTATCGTTATGGTCGTTATAGATGACATTATTGCCAAAGGTATTCCTGATGATCTCCTCAAATTTGTTCCAATTGTATCCAGCCGTCCAGAGGAGTCTTTTGTGGGGAGGGACCTTTCGTTTCATGAGGTCGCATATTGCTGCAAAATTGGGGTGTAACGTTGGTTCGCCTCCCATAATTCCGATGCCGCCGCGGAAGCCCTGCAGGGAGTCAAGTGCTCTTTCTACTACGGCAAGGTCCATATAATAGGGCTTCTTGTGATGACCAACGAAACGGGAGCAGTTCACACATTCGTTGGCACAGGCGTTCGTAACTTCGATCTGTATGGTCCACTTTTTCTTAATGGGTTTCATAGGGTCAGTCTCAAATATGCGTCATGTGCAAGGGCGATTGTTTTATTTTCGATCACGGACTTCCGCGGGTGATTCACCTATTTTAATGTGCTTGTATACATGCGGGAGTCTGCCTCTCCTGTAACCCCCGGCAGGTCTCTTCCTTGCTCGAAGATGGAACAGCCGGTGCTGGCGGGCAGCGCCCTACTTGCTCCCGTTCGGCACGACAGCCGGTGCATTCATCTTTTCGATGAAGCCGGTCGTGATGTCGCCCCTGATGAAGTCGGGGTTGTCGAGGACCCTCTTATGGAACGGGATCGTCGTCTTGATCCCCTCGATGACAAACTCGTCGAGCGCGCGCTTCATCTTTGCGATAGCCTCGGCCCTGTCCTTGCCGTGGACGATCAGTTTGGCAATGAGCGAGTCGTAGTGCGGCGGGATGACGCAGCCGTTATAGATCGCGGTGTCGACCCTGACCCCCGGACCGCCGGGCAGGGAGAGGAACGTTATGGTGCCGGGGCAGGGGATGAAGCGTTCGGGGTCCTCTGCATTGATCCTGCATTCGATGGAGTGGCCGGAGACCTTGATCTTGGGCTGCTTCAGCTCAAGCGGCAGGCCTGCGGCGATCTTGATCTGTTCCTTGACGATGTCGATACCGGTCACAAACTCGGTGACCGGGTGTTCGACCTGGAGGCGGGTGTTCATCTCCATGAAGTAGATGTTCCCTTCAATGTCGACGATGAATTCGACGGTGCCGGCGTTCTTATATTTTATCGCCCGTGCAGCCTTGACCGCATATTCGCCGATCTTCTTGCGGAACTTCTCGTTTGCGAAGACCGAGGGCGATTCCTCTATCAGCTTCTGGTGCCTTCTCTGGACAGAGCAGTCGCGTTCCCCGAGGTGCAGGATATTGCCCTTTGCGTCCGCAAGGATCTGGACCTCGATATGCCGCATCTCGGGGATATATTTTTCGACATAGAGCTCGCCGTTGCCGAATGCGGTGAGGGCCTCGCGCTGCGCCATAAAATAGAACTTTTCGAGTTCTTCTTCGCTGGTGACTATCCGCATGCCTTTGCCGCCGCCGCCGGCCGACGCCTTGATAATGACCGGGAAGCCGATCTTCTTCGCTATCTTCATGGCGGTCTCCTCGGAGACGACCGGGCCGTCGCTGCCGGGCACGACCGGGACGCCCCGCCGCTTCATGACCTGCCGGGCCTTTGCCTTGTCCCCGCCGAGCTTCATGCTCTCGGGGGAGGGGCCGATGAAGGTGATCCCTGACGTGGCGCAGGCCTCAGCAAAATGCGCGTTCTCGGAAAGAAAGCCGTAGCCCGGATGGATAGCCTCGGAATCGGTGATCTCGGCCGACGACAGGATGCTCGGAATATTATTGTAGCTCTGGGCAGAGGCTGCCGGCCCGACACAGACGGACTCGTCGGCAAGTTTCGTATGCATGGCGTCGCGGTCAACGTCGGAATAGATGGCGACGGTCCTGATCCCGAGCTCTTTGCAGGCCCTGATTATCCTGACGGCGACCTCGCCGCGGTTAGCTATAAGGACCTTCTTGAAGAGCCTCATGCCGGTTCGATCAGGAAGAGGGGTTCGCCGTATTCGACCGGCTGGCCGTTTTCGATCAGTGCCTTGACGACCGTGCCGTCTGCCTCGCACTCTATCTCGTTCATGAGCTTCATCGCTTCGATGATGCAGAGGACCTGGCCCTTGCGCACCTTCGCGCCGGTTTCGACAAAGGCAGGCGCCTCAGGGGTCGGGGATTTATAGAAGGTGCCGACGATGGGGGAGGTTATCGTTATCAGGCGCTGGTTGTCCTCTTCGACCATCTCCCTGATCCCCCCTTCCGGCAGCATGCCCTGGGGTTTGTGGGCTGGAATCTCTATCGTCCCGAAGAGTTTCTCTCTCTTGATCTTAACCTTCGTCCCTTCTTTCTCAACCTGCAGTTCTGTGATATCGGTTTCCTTGAGCAGTTCGATGAGACTTTTCAGGTCCTCGAGTTCCATTATTTCACCCTTTCTATGTATTCAGACGTTCTGGTATCGACCTTGATCGTGTCCCCTTCGTTGAGATGAAAGGGGACCCTGACCACGGCCCCGGTCTCGAGGGTGGCCGGCTTGCCGCCGCCCGAGGTCGTGTCGCCCTTAAAGCCTGCCGGGTCTGTTTTTGCAATGACCAGCTCCATGAAGTTCGGGAGCTCGACGTTGATCGGGGTGCCTTTGTAATAGAGGATCTTCACCTCGGCGTTCTCCTTCAGAAAAAGCGTCACATCGCCGAGCTGCGCTTCGGACAGGGGGGTCTGCTCATAATTCTCCTGGTCCATGAAATAATAAAAACCGTCCTGCGCATACAGGTACTGCATCTTTTTTTCCTCGAGCCCGGCAGGAGGGAATTTTTCGCCCGACCTGATCGTCTCCTCGATCACGGCACCTGTTCTCATGTTCTTCATTTTCGTCTTGACGATGGCCCCGCCGCGGCCCATCTTGACATGCTGGAATTCGACTATCTCATAGGGGTCTCCCTTATATTCCAGCTTTTGTCCTTTTCTGAAGTCAGATGTTGAAATCACGTATGCGTCCTCCTGCTCCTAATGGAGTATCTCTAATGTTTTATTTAATGACGTCAGCACCGAGCAGCCGGTCGTCTTTGCCAGGACCATGTCCTCGATCCTGACCCCGCCGGTGCCCGGGAGGTAGATGCCCGGTTCGATGGTAAAGACCATCCCCGGCCTGATCGTCTCCCTGCCGATCCTTGAGATCCTCGGGAGCTCATGTACCTCAAGTCCCACGCCATGGCCTGTGCCGTGGCCGAAGTACTCTCCGTAGCCAGCCTTTTTTATAACATCCCGTGCCGTCTTGTCAACCGTCCGGGCATGGACGCCTCCGGAAACCGACCCGATGGCCTCCCTGTTCGCCTGCAGCACGATCTCATATATCTCGCGTTTCCGGGAGATATCCCTGCCGGCCATCAGCAGGGTCCTGGTCATGTCCGAGAAATAGCCGTCGGCCTCGCCGCCCCAGTCGATGACGACCAGGTCACCCGGCCGTATCTTATTGCCGGTGGGGCGGGCATGGGGCATCGAGCCGTTCTTTCCTGCCGCGACTATTATATCAAAAGCGGCGGCCCGGCATCCTGTTTTTTTGAGGTTTTCCTCAAGCATCCCAGCCACCTGGAGTTCGCTCGCTCCGGGTCGTATGAAGGGTCTGGTCAGGCTGAAGGCCTTTTCTGCCCTTTCGATGGCGAGTCCGATCGTTCTGATCTCGCGCTGTTCCTTGGTCTTTCTGATATCCTCGACAAAACCGGTAAGGGCCTTGATCCTGACCCCTTTTCTGAGAAGGCCCTTGTAAAAGGCGTAGGAAACCGACGATTCGACCCCGAGTACGTGCATCCCCGAGGTCCGGGCCTTTTCGACAAGAAAGTCCGAGACGTCATCATTGACGATGGCAATATCGAAGCCCGAGACCTCTGCCCGGGCCTGCTCCTGATATCTGAAGTCGGTAATGAAGAACCTGCCGGAAGGGCCCAGCAGGAGGTATGCGGACGAGCCGGTAAAGCCCGAAAGGTAGCGTACGTTCCGAATATGCGATACCAGGATCCCATCCACGCCCCGCTCCGGCAGGGTGGTGGTCAAGGCCTGCAGGCGGTTCATGCGGTCAGGAGCTTGTGAGCTGCCCTTACGGCAAGCAGATAGCCGTCAACCCCGAGCCCGCAGATCTGACCGACGGCAACACCCGAGATGTACGAATGGTGCCTGAAATCCTCCCTTTTGTAGATATTGGAGATATGGACCTCTATGGCGGGCCTGCCGACGGCGGCCACGGCATCCCGGATCGCAACGCTGGTATGGGTGTAGGCTGCAGGGTTGATGATCAGCAGGTCATAGGTCTTCTGCTGAATGGCATCGACGATGCCCCCCTCACTGTTAGACTGGAAGATCTCGGCTTCCATGCCGAGTTCCCGGCAGAGCGCCGAGATCCTGCCGTTGATATCGCTGAGGGTGTCCTCGCCGTAAACGGTCGTCTCCCTGCTTCCCAGCAGGTTCAGGTTCGGGCCGTGAATGACAAGGATCTTCATATGCGAAGACAGGGGGCGCTAAAATTCGCTCTCGATTTTCGGGACCGTGGTCTTCAGGACAAAACGCCCTTTGCCGAAGTTTCCCTCGGGCTTGATTACCAGGGCAATGTAATACTCTTCGTTGATCTTTCTCATGATGATGCCGCAGGCGTCAGAGATGATCGAGAATTCGCGCGCCTCACCCAAACCGAGGTTCTCCGCGGCAAGGCTTACATCCCTGATCATGGCTGAGGCCTCCGCCCCGAGGCCGGTCAGGTCGAGCAGCTTCTCAGAGACATACTCCTCGACCGGGATGCCGTCAGCGGCGATGATCATGGCGGCGACGGCGCCGTCGACCTTCTCGGTGGCTTCTTTAAGTATTTCTGAAAAATTCATCGCGTTTTTTATTGATCCCTTCAAGTAACGTATTGAGCTGGTCTATCAGCTCTTCCTTGCCCTTGCCCAGCATCTTGAGCAGCTGCCGGAGGTCCTCCATGCGCTGGAGTATCTGCCGGTCCTCAGGGGCTGCTGCAAGTAGGGTCCGGTAAACCCCGAAGGCCTTCGAGTAGTTGCCTTCAGCGATAGCGCCGTCAGCATCCGCGACCGTCGTCCCCGCCTTCATGACCTCTGATGCGGGTGCCGGCGTTGTTACGGGCTCGGCAAAGATGTCATCACCGATCTCCTCAGTGATCTCCACGGGCGCAGAGAAGATGTCGTCACCGATCTCTTCAGGTGCGGAGGAGGTCTCTGCCCCGATCTCCTCTGATTCAGAGAAGGTCTCGTCCAGAGGCTCGTCCGGTGAGGCGTCCAGCTCAAACACGTCCGAATCACCGAAGTCATCGGACTCGGTGGTGTCGTCAGGATGTTCGATCGTCGTATCTTTTTCTGCCAGCAGGTCGTCGGGAGAGGTCCCGTCGTCTGCAGAGGTATCGCCGAAGATAGCGCTCTGAAACGCCGAGAGGTCTTCCTCTTTGACCGGTTCAGCCGCGGGTTCCTCATTTTCTGCAAAGGGGTCCCCGACCATCATATTTATCTCTCCAAAGCCTGCGGGCTCCTCTTGCGGCTGCTGGGCGGCGCCTGCCGGGGCCGGGGATTCATGCATCTTTTCAGGTGATGGTTCAGGCTCTGAACCCTCGATCTCACTGAGGTTGATCAGGGCATCTTCATCCATGGAGTTCAGCTTCAGGACCGTCTTGTACGCGCTGATCGCATGGTTGGTGTCCCCGATCCCTTTATAGATCTCGGCGAGCTTCTTGTGGGCATAGAGGTTGTCAGGTATCGCCTTGATGACCTGCTCGAACTCGGCCTGGGCCTCTTTGAGCATCGCCTTTTCGATATAGATCTTTCCGAGCGCAACCCGGGCGCTCATATAGCCGGGCTGTTTCTCTATACCGCTCAGCAGGACATTGATCGCTTCATCGATCAGGCCCTCTTTCTTATACTCCTCGGAAAGAGGGACAAAGAGCTTCGAGTTTGGGTCTTTTTCGACCTTTTCTTTCAGTTTTTCTATATCTTTTAATGACATTGTCTTGTCAATTTTTTATCAAATAAGAAGGATAAAGTCAAGCCTTGATTTCACGGACCCTGTCAAATATGGCATGGGCAACAGAATTCTTGCTCATCAGTTCGGTGCCCTGCTCACCACTCCTGTCGATGATAACGACCCGGTTGGTATCGACATCAAACCCTGCGCCCGGCTCTGCGACATCATTGAAGACGATCATGTCCATCTGCTTGTCCCGCATCTTTTGCCGGGCCCTGTCCAGGTCCCGGCCGGTCTCTGCAGCAAACCCCACAATAAAAGGCCGTCCGGGAGAAGATGCCACCGCAGCAATGATGTCGTCGGTCATGCGCAGTTTCAGCTGCGGCATATCCTTTTTGCCGAGCTTCGTCTCTGCCCGTGTCTCCGGCGAAAAATCGGCGACCGCCGCTGCCATGACCAGCATGGTTGCGGCCCGGGCTGTTTCCCCGGTCACGGCTGCAAACATGGCGGCAGCCGTTTCCACGGGGATATATCTGACACCAGCCGGCGGCTGCAGCGAGGTCGGTCCGCTGATGAGCGTCACCACTGCCCCACGGTCCCTGGCAGCTGCTGCCAGGGCATAGCCCATCTTGCCGGAAGAGCGGTTGGAGATGAACCTGACCGGGTCCAGATATTCACGGGTCGGCCCTGCGGTCACCACGATCCGTTCCCCGACGAGGTCCTTTTTTGTCAGGGCCGAGCGTATGGCGTCGATGATCTCCGGCACTCCGGCCATCCTGCCGGTGCCTTCTTCCCCACAGGCGAGGCTGCCCTGTTCGGGCCCGACCAGGATGACGCCCTGCGACGTCAGCTGACTGAGGTTCCTCTGAACTGCCGGGTTTTCGTACATCCGCCAGTTCATGGCCGGCGCGATGATCACCTTTTTGCTGCTGCAGGAGAGAAGACAGGTGCTCAGGAGGTCGTCCGCAATGCCCTGGCTGAACTTGGCAATGAGGTTCGCGGTCGCCGGCGCGATGACGGTGATATCGGCCTCCTTGGGGAGTCTGATATGGGCCAGCGGGTCCTCCCAGAGCGAGGTGTATACCCTGTTGCGGGATGCGACCTCAAGGGAAAGCGGGGTTATGAAATGCCGGGAGGCCTCTGTCATTATGGTAACGACAGAGGCCTCCTCGTCATACAGTCTTCGTGCCAGTTCTACTGATTTATATGCAGCAACTCCACCGGTTATCCCAAGCAGGACCGATCTATTCTTCAGTGGATTCAGGAAGTTCATCACCCTTCTTGTCGCTGAAGAGCTCCTCGAATGCCTTTTTGTCTATTGCTGCCTCTTTTTCGTGGAGATAGACCTGGAGGTCCTTCTCGAGTTCAGAAAGGTCCTGTGTGGCCGCTGCCTTGCGGGAGTCTTCCAGCATCTTGCGGTAATCGAACTTGTTTGCCTCTTCCTTGGCGACGACCGCCTCGGCACCGGTCAGATATTCGAGTACCATGTTGCCGTCCTTGTCCAGGCTTGCGGCCTCTTCGATCGCTATGGATGTTACTTTTTTCGTCTTTGTCTGGATCTTCGACTTTGCGCCGAAGGAAAGGTCCTTGGCCCGCTGTGCCGCTATGGCGACAAGCCTGAACTTCCCGTCTATCTTTTCATGGTCGAACTCTACTGGCAGGGATATGATATCCATTCGTTTTTCTCCTCTATCTGAAAATATTTCTTTTGATCCAGCTCATGGTGATCTTGCTGCTGCTGAGGCGCTCAGCCGTGATGACCGCCTCGAACTTCCTGAGGGAGCTGGTCAGCTCGTCGTTGATTATAACATAATCGTACATATCGTAGTCCTTAATTTCGTCTTCTGCCTTGCTGAGCCTCCGCTGTATGTCGTCTGACCGCTCCCGGGTGTTGCTCATCCTTTTCTTGAGACGCTCTCCCAGCACGGTCAGGGAAGGGGGGAGTATGAAGATAAAAACACCCCCGTCGTACGAATCCTTTATCTGGCGGGCGCCCTGCGTGTCGATATCCAGCAGTACATCGACCCCAGAGGCCATCAGTTTTTCGAGCCTTTTTTTCGAGGTGCCGTAGAGGTTGCCGTGGACCTCTGCCCATTCCACAAAATCACCCTTGCCGATCATCTTCCTGAACTCTGTGTGGCTGACGAACGTGTAGTCGACGTTCTGGACCTCTCCGGTTCGGGGTTCCCTGGTGGTGTACGAAACGGACGGCACGATATTGCCGAGCTTTGCCATGACCTTTCTGCAGAGGGTCGTCTTCCCTGCCCCGGAGGGCGCTGAAATGATGAAGATGCTGCCTTTAGTCTTCTGCTGCAATGGTCTAGCTCCCCTCTTTCACTGAATGTTCTGGACCTGCTCCCTGAGCTGTTCGATCACCGTCTTCATCTCCACGGTCAGGCCCGAGATGCCGAAGTCGACGGATTTGGAGGCTATGGTGTTCGCCTCCCTGTTGCATTCCTGAAGGATGAAGTCGAGTTTCCTGCCTATGATGCCGCCCCGGGTCAGGGTCTCGTCAAACTGGCGTATATGACTGTCGAGGCGGGCAAGTTCCTCGGCAATATCTATCTTCGCTGCCATGATCGCCGCCTCCTGCAGTATCCTGCTGCTGTCGATCTCCCTGCCGTCAAGCAGCAGCCTGATCCTTTCGTTGAACTTATCGTGGGCGCCCTGCAGTACGCTGCCGCAGGATCCCCTGATCTGTTCTGTCATGGTCTGCAGGGCCGCGGTCAGTCTTCTGAGCTCAGTGGTCAGCGACTCCCCTTCACGGGTCCTCATGGCCAGCAGGTTGTCAAGGGCCTGCCTGAATATCCCGGTGATGATCTCGGGGTCGAGATGCTGGTCTTTTTCCATGAACATATCATGCAGGGCGATCAGGGCATTGATGTCGATCTCTCCGGGGATGTTGAGCTGCTCCTGGAGCTGTCTGAAGGCGCCGTGCGTCTTTTTGACCAGTTCGGTATTGATGCGCAGGTCTGTTGCCGCCTCTTCCGAGACCACAACGGCCACATCGAACTTCCCCCGCGAGAAAGAATCCCTGATGATATTTCTGAACGGGATCTCAAGCTGGTTCAGGAACGAGGGCGACTTGACCGAAATGTCGAGGAATTTGTGGTTCAGGGACCGGACCTCGATCCTGCAGCCGTCCTTCTCCGCGCTTCCAAATCCTGTCATGCTCTGTACCATAATCCGATAACTATAATGACTGGCAGCTTCTTTAGTCAAATCCATTTCAAATCCATTAATAATTTAAATAAACATATTTGTTCCTATATCTTCCTTGCAAAAATCATTTTTAATTGTCTAAAATGATAATTCAATACTGAAGAGACGGGAGGAACATTATGTCAGAAACAACCGAAATACGGTGGCATGGACGAGGCGGGCAGGGCACTGTCACGGCAGCCAAGGTGCTCGCTGATGCCTGCTTAAGCGGAGGAAGGCATGTGCAGGCCTTCCCGGAATACGGTCCTGAACGGGCTGGGGCCCCCCTGAGGGCCTATAACAGGATCAGTGCAAAGGAGCTCAGGATGCATTGCCCGGTCCTGAACCCGGACATCGTGAGCGTCGTGGATGCGACCCTGCTTGACAGCATCAATATAGCAGAGGGCTCGAAAGAGAACACGGTATTCATCATCAACACCACCAAAGACCCGAAAGAGGTCCGGCAGAAGCTTAAGGCCTCGGACAAACAGAGGGTCGTCACGGTTGACGCCACCAAGATAGCGATAGACTGTTTCGGCAGGGCGCTCCCCAATTCCCCCATGCTCGGCGCGCTCTGCAAGGTGACCGGTCTCATCTCCCTTGACCACCTGCTTGAGGATGTCAGAAAAAGTTTCGGCAAGAAATTCTCCCAGAAGGTGATAGACGGAAATCTGGACGCCACCAGGAGAGGCTACGAGGAGGTACACGAAGGATGAAACAGAAAGGTTGGAAGGATCTTGTCCCGGGTTCCGTTATCCTGGAAGGCGGCAGCGCTGCCAGGTTCAAGACAGGTTCATGGAGGGCATACAGGCCCGTCTGGAAGGAAGAGAACTGCATCCAGTGCCTTTTCTGCTGGATATACTGCCCTGATATGTCCGTCAAGGTGAAGGACGGCAAAAGAGGCGAGTTCGATTATGACTACTGCAAAGGGTGCGGGATCTGCGCACTTGAATGCCCCGGGAAAAAGGGCAATAAGGCGATCGTCATGGAAGAGGAGGGCACATAGATGGCCAAGGTCGTTGCTGTTACCGGAAATGAGGCGGTTGCCAATGCGCTTCGCCAGGTGAACCCTGATGTCTGCGGTATCTATCCGATAACTCCCCAGACAGATATGATGCAGAGATATGCATCGTTCATATCAGACGGCAAGGTGGACACAGAGGCGGTCCTTGTCGAAAGCGAGCACAGCTCCATGAGCGCCTGCATCGGCGCTTCAGCGGCTGGAGGCCGGGTCGTAACGGCCACCTCGTCACAGGGGCTTGCCCTTATGTGGGAGATGCTGCATATAGCCGCAGGCGACAGGCTTCCGATCATCATGCCTGTGGTCAACCGGGCCCTGTCGGCCCCGCTGAACATCCATGGCGACCATTCCGATGCCATGGGCGCCCGCGACACCGGCTGGATACAGATATGGTCCGAAAACGGCCAGGAGGCCTATGACAACACCATACAGGCCTTCAGGATCGGCGAACATATGGATATCAGGCTCCCGGTCATGGTCTGCATGGACGGGTTCATCATCAGCCACTCGATCGAGAGGATGGAGTATCTCGATGATCCGGAGGTGAAGAATTTTGTCGGACCGTTCAAGAACCTTTACCCCCTGCTTGATCTCGACAAGCCCAAAAGCTACGGTCCGCTCATACTGACCGACCTCTATCATGAATACAAGAGGGCCCAGCATGAGGTCATGCTGAAGACCAAGGATGTGGTCCTTGAGGTCGCCAAGGATTTTGAGAAGCTCAGCGGCAGGAAATACGGCCTCTTCGAATCGTACCGGCTTGAGGATGCCGACATAGCGCTCGTGATCCTGAACTCGGCGGCAGGCACCTCAAAGGATGTTATCGACGAGTTCAGGGGCAAAGGCATCAAGGCCGGCCTGCTGAAGCCGAGGCTCTTCAGGCCTTTCCCCTATGAAGAGGTTGCCGAGGCGCTGAAGAACACCAAGGCGGTCTGTGTCATGGACAGGTCGGATTCTTTCGGGGGCTACGGCCCGCTGTTCATGGAGATAAGCTCGGCACTGTACCAGCTGAAACAGAAGCCCGCACTGATCAACAAGATTTACGGACTGGGCGGAAGGGACTACCTGCCGTCGCATGCCGAAGAGGTGCTTCAGGAACTGCATGAAATAGCACAGGGCGGAAAACTGAAAATCATCAAAGAATATATAGGAGTGAGGGAATAGATATGGCAACACCACTTACCTTAAAAGAGCTTTCAAAGAAAGAGGACCTGCTGACCCATGGCCACCGTATGTGTTCGGGCTGCGGGGCGCCGACCGTCGTCAAGATGGTCCTTCTCGCCACCGAACACCCCGTGATCGCGGCGAACGCGACCGGCTGCCTTGAGGTCTCCACCTGCATCTCGGAATATACCGCCTGGAAGATCCCCTGGATACATACGGCCTTCGAAAATGCGGCAGCCACCCTCTCCGGGGTCGAGACGATGTACCGGTCGCTGAAGAAGCAGGGGAAGATCGACAAGGATGTCAAGTTCATCGCCTTCGGCGGCGACGGCGGCACCTATGATATCGGCTTCCAGAGCCTTTCCGGGGCGATGGAGCGCGGGCATGACATGATCTATGTCTGCTATGACAACGGCGCTTATATGAATACCGGCATACAGCGCTCAAGCGCCACGCCTCTCGGCGCCGACACGACCACCTGCCCGGCAGGGTCGGTCATCCCGGGCAAGCTCCGCGCGCGCAAGAACCTGACGAAGATCATGGCAGCGCATAACATCCCGTACACGGCGCAGGCATCCCCGTCACACTGGATGGACCTGATGAAGAAGGTCCAGAAGGCGCATTCCTATGAAGGGCCCAAGTTCCTGAACATCATTGCCCCCTGCAACCGGGGCTGGCGTTCCAAGACGAACGATTCGATATTGCTCAGCAGGCTCGCGGTCAATACCTGCTACTGGCCGCTCTATGAGATCGAAAACGGCGTGACCAAGATCACCAGCACGCCGAAGGAGAAACTGCCGATCGCGGATTTTATGAAACCGCAGGGCAGGTTCAAGCACATTTTCGATCCGGGGAACGAATGGCTCCTGACGAGAATCCAGGAAGAAGTCGATGCAGAATGGGAAAAATTAAAGTATGCGGAAAAATGCGGTTGCTAAACCAGCATGAAGTATGATATTTTTGAGGTGTTATGAGCGGCTCTGACCTGATAATGTATGAAGAGGAGTTCAGCAAGATCGATGAAGAACTCCAGAAGCTGTACATCCAGACGAACGCAAAGGTCGTTTTCCTGGTGGACAAGAACGGTCAGCTGATAGCCTCTGCCGGGGAGACCCGGGAGATCGACACCACATCGCTTGCATCCCTGACCGCGGGCAATATTGCCGCGACCGGGGGCATCGCCAGGCTCCTTGGCGAAAAAGAGTTCACGATCCTCTTCCATGAAGGGGAGAATGACAATATCCATATATCGCTCATAGGCCAGAGGGTGATCCTTGTCGTTATCTTCGACAAACGGTCATCCCTTGGTCTGGTGAGGCTGCGGGTCAAAAAATCTTCCGAGGCGCTGGTAACGATATTCAATGAGATTACCAATAAGTCAGAGAAGGAAAAGGGCTCCGACAGCCTTGATGAATCACCCTTTGCCGAGATCAGCGATGAGGATATTGATAATCTATTTAAGTAGGTACATGGTCACGTGTCTTTCATAAACTATTCCTCCCGCGAAATAAACTGTAAGATCGTCTATTACGGGCCCGGCCTCTGCGGCAAGACGACGAACCTGCAGTATGTCTATAAAAAGACGAACCCCGACCAGAAGGGCAAGCTTATCTCGCTTGCGACAGAGACGGAACGGACCCTCTTTTTTGACTTCCTGCCGCTTGCCCTCGGTGACATCAAGGGCTTTAAGGTAAGGTTCCATCTCTATACCGTCCCCGGCCAGGTCTTCTATGCGGCCAGCAGAAAGCTGATCCTCAAGGGGGTTGACGGCGTGGTCTTTGTGGCCGACAGCCAGATCGAGAGGATGGAGGCGAACATCGAGAGCCTCGAGGACCTGCGGATCAACCTTGCTGAGCAGGGCTATGACCTCGACAAGCTCCCCTACACCATTCAGCATAACAAGAGGGACCTGCCGAACGTCGCGCCGGTGGAGAGCATGAACAAGCTCCTCAATCCGCGCAATGTCCCGTGGTTCGAAGGTGTGGCCGTCACCGGGCCCGGCGTTTTCGAGACCCTGAAGAACGTCGCCAAACAGGTCCTGATCGAGCTCAAGAAGCATTACTGAAAAGATCGTCCGCGCAGTTCCCCTTCTGTTGTCCGCCTGCTTAGACCACCCTCGGCGCAATACCTCCGCCCGGGCAATCAGGCGCAGCGGCAGCGCTCAGGAGGCCGCCTGCAGCGAACGGGCGATCTCTTCAGCCAGGACAGAAAGCGAGTCGTCGCGGGCCCCGAGGACGACAAAGGCATGCTCTTCCAGGGGCGCCTCAAATATCCCGGCCCTGCTCTGCAAAGCGGCAGCCGATCTTCCCGCAGACCGTAACGGCCCGGCAATATCTGCGCTTGAAATGTCCTGTGCCGCTGTGCCGCCCGCATAATAGATCGGCAGCAGAAGCAGGCGGTCCGTCTCCCTCAGGTATCTGCTGAACACGTTAATATACCCGTCCTTCATCATGCGGGTCGGGCCAAAGCCATGCGGCTGAAAGATATAGCAGATGCGTTCACTTATCCCCTGCATCGTCCGCATGAGGCTCGCTATTTTGTGCGGGTTATGGGCGTAATCGTCAACGACGAGGTGGCTGCCGTCGTTCAGGTGAATATCGAACCGGCGTTCGATCCCGCTGAATTCAGGCAGAAGCTCTGCGATCCTCTGCAGGGGGATCCCCATCTCGGCGAGCAGCGCGATACAGGCGAGGGCATTATAAAGATTATGCTCCCCCGGCAGGGAAAGACTGAAATGCTGGCCGCCAACCGTGAACTGCGAACTGAACCGTTGATAGATGATATCTGCTGCCCGGTATGCTGATCCCGTATTGATCGAGTACTTCACCTGATTGCTGATGCTGCAGGCGGCGAGGTTCCGGTCATCTCCGCCGGTGATGACCAGGCCTGACGTATGACCGGCGAGCAGTTCGAACATGCGTGAGGTCTCGGCGACGGAGTGGTGGTCAAGCTGCAGGTTTGCGATGATGGAATGCTCCGGCCTGTAGTTGACGATGCTGCCGTCCGATTCGCAGGCCTCGATGACGAGGATATCGGAATTTCCGGCAGAATAGTTCCCGGGGTTCGCTGCTGTCCTGAACTGCTTCACCCTGCCGCCCCCAATGAACCCGGGCGACATACCGAGCCGCTGCATCAGAAAGGCAAGCATGCCGGAGGTCGTCGATTTTCCGCTGGTCCCTGCCACGGCAATCGTCCTGAACTGACCGACCAGCTCAGCGAGATACTCCGGCCTGGTCCTGATGCTGACCCCTGAAGCCCGTGCCTGGATGAGGTCGGGATTGCTCTCTTCAATGGCGGTTGAAAAGACGGCGAGGTCGCAGGAAGGGTCAATGCCCTCGCCGTTTTGAGGGGCAAGCCTGATACCGCTTCGGGTCAATGTGCTGATGAGCGGGTGCTGAGGATCATTATCGAAAAGGCGGTCAGAGCCGGCAACCGTATGTCCCTTTGCCGCAGCAAATCCGGCCAGGGCGGAGACACCGCTGCCGCCGATACCCGAAAAGAAGATCTTCAACGTATCAGTTGTGGTAGATAACGACCTTTAAGCCTTCCTTCTCCTTGAGGGTCTTTGCCTGGACAGCGGCCATTTTGGAGCTGTCGAATTTCCCGATGAGGACCCGCACCCCTTTTTTGCCGGCCTCGGCCTTCATGCTGAAGGCATCGTAGCCCTTCTGTTTAAGGCTGCTGACAAGGGACTCGGCATTTTTTTCGCTCTCAAAAAAACCGGCCTGGACCGAAAATTTAAAAGCACCCCCGGTCATCGCAGCGGTCTCTTTTTTGGCTTCCTTTGTCTTGGCCTCTTTCTTTTCAGCAGGTTTCGGCGCGGCCTCGGTCTTCGGCCTGGCGGTCTCTTTCACCGGCGGTGCGGCCTTGGGCTTTTCGGCAGCCGGGGCAACCGGCGCCGCCGGAGGTACTGCCTTGGCTTCCTTCTGCGGGGCAGGGACAGCCGGAGTCGGAGCAGGGGCTGCGGTCTCGGCAGGCTTTACCTGGCCTGACGACGGCAGGGACTCGGTAACTACCTCTTTCACTGCAGGGGCGGACGGTGCCGGCGCAACAGCCGGTTTGCCCGTCTCCTTAAAAAAGGTCTGTTTCAGCTGATAGGCGCCGACGCCGAGCCCGGCAATGATGAGCACCGCCGCGGCAACCATCATGATCTTCTTTTTCTTGCCGGGTTTCTCTTCTTCCGTCACGTCATCTTCATACTCTTCCATATCCTCATGCGAGGCCTGGCTCAGCTGTTCGTGCATCTCGTCATCATCACGTTCTTCATCAAAGGATCTTTTCAGCGGCTTGTCCTTCTTCTTTTCTTCTTCATCATCGTCAAATAGATTGCGGTCATCCATCTTTATCTCCTCATCTGACTGAAGATCTTTCTTTTCCTGCAGTTCTTCCCTGGGTGACGCGGGCCTTTTGAGGTGTATCACATCGGGTTCTGCATGGCGGTCTTCAGCCTTTGCTCTGTCATGTTTCAGTATGCTCTGGTCGATCAATTTGTCGGCCTCGGTCACAAAATCACGATCGTCGGCAGTGAATCCTGCCGCGGCCTGACTGTCCTGCATCGAAAAGGCCTCGAGTTCCTCGTCGGTAAGCGGCTCTGCCTCGATCTCGGCACTGTCAGCGCTGCCCGGCTCCTCACCGATAATGGCCATGGTCGTTGCAACGATGTCGTCGGTGGTGAAGGGCCGTACGAGCGTGCCGACAACTCCGATCGTGGCGGTATATTTCGGGTCCAGGTCGCTCCGGTGGGATATCAGCATGACGATAGGGACCTTCTTCAGTTTTTCGACGGCATGGATGAGCTTGCTCACCTTCAGGCCGTTCGATTCCTTGAAGATGAGGTCTATGAATATCAGATCAGGTTCGATTTCGATGGCCTTTTCGATCCCTTTGTCCGGGGTATCGATCGCATACACATCGATCCCTCTGGGTTCAAGGGCCTTCCCGAAGAGGCTGACGGTCTTTTTGTCCTCGTCTATGACCAGTATTCTCTTTCCCATAGCGGTTATAGTGACATCCTTTTTTGTTCCATCGTATGCATCTCCCCTTCGATCTCTTTTATTCTGCTCCTCTGATTATACAGAATTATAAAAAATAATAAATAGCCGGCGACAGGAATGACCGCGAAATAGGCGAGATAATCGGTGACCACGCTGTCTTTGAGGAATTCAACGAAATCCATCAGCCCGAGCCTCATGGTAATGAAAAAGACCGCAAAGAGAAGAAAAATGAACTGCAGCAGTTTCAGGAAATCCTTGAGCCCCTTCTCAGCCTGCCTGAGTTCCAGGATCTCTTTATGCTTTTGCTCAAAGACACAGCTCACACATTCCCTTCTGCCGGTTATCCGGTGTTTTCTGCAGAACGGCCCTTTCCTGCACCGGGGGCAGGTGAACCCCTCTGCAGCCCTGATATAGCTGTTACAAAGGGGACAACGCACCAGTTCTTCCTGCTTCTCAATTTTGTCAGCCATGCTTACTCCTTGTCCGAGAGTTCCCTGAAGCTCTTCTCTCTCCTGATAAGATCGTACGGCCTGATCCCGTCCGGGATATTAACATAAACAATATCTTCATTCCGGGCAGAGGATATGTCCGCCCCTGTGCTGTCCTTCATGGTGCTGATCTCAAAGAGCCTTCCTTCCAGCCCGGGCGACAGGTATCCAACGCGGTCCTGTTTATCGACCCTGTTGCGCAGCCCGACCCGTGCAAGGCCGTCCTGAACATCAAGGACCACGCCGACCAGTTCATGGCTCATCCGGTAGCTTTCTCCGTCAAAATTATAGCCGGCGTCCGGCTGTTTTCCAAAGAACATGCCTGTCGTATACCCCCTGCTGCTGAACATCCGGAGCTCTGCCAGCCAGCGCTCTTTTACATTATATGCTATCTCGCTGCCGATTGCATCAACAGCCTCGCGGTATGTCTTGACGACCCCGGCAACATAGTTAATGCCTTTCATCCTGCCTTCGATCTTGAAGCTGTCCACCCCGGCGGCAGCAAGGTCCGCAAGGTGTTCGATCATGCAGAGGTCCTTTGAGCTCATGAGGTAGGTCCCCCGTTCGTCCTCGAAGACCGGGAAGTATTCCCCCGGCCGCTTTTCCTCCATGAGACGGTAGTTCCATCTGCAGGAGTTCGTGCAGGCCCCCTGGTTGGCGCTCCGCGCTGTCAGAAAACTGCTGATATAGCACCTGCCCGAATAGGATATGCAGATCGACCCGTGGACAAAGGTCTCGAGTTCAAGACTGCTGTTGCTGCGGATATCCCTGATCTCGTCAAGAGAAAGCTCCCGTGACAGGACAAGCCGCCTGGCCCCGAGCCGCTCCCAGAACTTGACTGCCTGCAGGTTCGTGATATTTGCCTGCGTGCTGATATGGATGCCGAGCTCCGGAGCCCTTTCCCTGACCATGGAAAAGACCCCGGGATCGGAAAGGATGACCGCATCCGGCCGCGCCTCTTTCAGCAGGTCTATATGCTCCGCGATCCCCGGGATATCCCGGTTGTGCGGAAAGATATTCATGGTCACATAGGCCTTTGCCCCGTGATCGCGGGCAAAGCGTATGGCGTCCCCGAGCTCTGCAGGGCCGAAATTGCCTGCCTTGCCGCGGAGGCTGAAGCGCGAGTCTCCCAGATAGACGGCATCGGCCCCGTAATGGATGGCTGTCCTGAGCTTTTCCAGATCTCCGGCAGGGGCAAGGAGCTCGGGTCGTTTCACCGGCCGAGACCTTTCCTGAAATCAGTGATGCACTGCCGGGCAAGTTCGTCGCAGCGTTCATTCTCGTCATGACCATTGTGGCCCTTGATCCACTGCCATTCGACCGAGTGAGGGGCCGCAGCCCTGAGCAGGCGCTCCCAGAGGTCCCTGTTCATGACCTCTTTTTTCTGGGAGTTCCTCCAGTGGTTCTTTATCCAGCCCTTGATCCATTCGGTCATCCCCTTGACCACATAGCTCGAATCGGTCATGACCCTGACGGAGCAGGGTTGTTTCAGGGCCTCCAGGGCGGTGATGACACCCAGCAGTTCCATGCGGTTGTTCGTCGTCATCTCCTCGCAGCCGGAAAGTTCCCGGCTCCTGTGCTCTGATCTCAGGATCGCCCCGAAGCCGCCCGGACCGGGGTTTCCGCTGCAGGCGCCGTCTGCAAAGATCTCAACGAAGGGTTTATGGCCTGTTTTCATGGTTATTATGTTACCTCATACAGGGGCCGGTTGTCTGCAGGCAAGGCCCCGGAGGGATGCACTGATATGCCCCGGAACGCATGCCTTTCAGGAACGTTTCTCCCAGAGGAGGGCCTTGTCATAATGATGGAACAGACGCTCCTTCTCCCTGAACGTGCGCGGGTGGACCGACCTTCTGCCGTTCTTTTTTTCGACACCAAGGTCTGCATGCAGCATCTCGTGATAGACGATGAATTCAAGGTAGTACAGCGGAACGTCTTTCCTGTCGAGGACCGGGTTGATCCGTATGGTATTGGTCCGGCTGTTGTAGCTGCCGAGGATCCTCCGCCTGATACCGTGGCTGACCTTTTTGCTGCCCCAGGTAATGCCGGCAGAGATCCGTCCGTTGAAGTAAGCGGCATTTACCCGTTGGCTGACAGCTGAAAGGTCATGATGTCTTCCCCTGGTGACCAGGACCTGCTTTCTGGACGGTTTTGGCGCGACTGAACCCGCATGCTCAAGGATATACCGGCGGATCAGGGGGGTCCTGTGGCGCCGGTTCCGTATGAACTGCCCGAGCTCCTCGATGACTGTCCTGTCGGCCTGAAGGAATATCCGGTGCAGCCGCAGGGCGACGGCAGGACCTTTTTTTCTATAGGAGATCATGCTCGAGACATTGTCCGTTATCGTCAGCGAGATCCCGTATCCGGTGAGCCGGGTGAGATGAGAAAGCAGGTCCTCCTGCCGATGTGAGAACGGAAGGGACAGCTGCATCAGAAGAGCGGTCTCTGCCCCCGGCCGGCCTTTTTGACGGGTCCTGCGAAGATCTTCACCTTTCCGAACTCACCGTCGTATCCGGGAGTGATGCTGATGTCCCCCGAGCGCATTTTCCCGAGGGCTTTCGCAAAGATCGGGGAGGAGGCCGCTTCTACCTCCCCAAGCGGGAGGTCAAGCAGTATCGGGAGTTCACTGCCAAGCTTCTGAAGCAGGCCGAAGTAGGCCGCGGACACTGCCTTGCTGGCCGGTCCCACCCCGAGTATCTCCGAGATGATCTCGGTGAGGGGTATGACCGGGTAATAGGGTGGAGAGACGGTCTGCCCGGAGCCTGCCTCCCGGTCGGCAAGTGCCCGGACCCTGTGCATGACACCGACGGTCACCTTTTTCCCGCATACCGGACAGAGGCCATTATGCCTGATAGTCTCTTCAGGCGACAGGTTCACTCCGCAGTTCCGGTGGCCGTCATGATGATACTTGCCTTCTTCGGGAAAGAACTCGACCGTGCCGGACAGGCCCCTTCCTGACCGGAGGGCATCCCGCATTGCCGGGTAAGAGGTCTCCGTATCAAAGATGCTGGCCTCCCTGCCGATCTTGGAGGGCGAATGCGCATCCGAATTCGATATCAGGGTGATCCTGTCGAGGGCCGAAAGACGCCGGTTCATCCCGGGGTCTGAGGAGAGTCCGGTCTCGATCGCACAGATATGGGAGGTGAGCTCCTCAAAGCAGTCCTCAATGGCATCAAACCCCGACATGGAGCCGAAGAGCGAGAAATGGGGGGTCCAGGCATGAGCGGGGACCACGATGGCCTCCGGGGCATGGTCCAGGACGATCTTCAGGAGCTCCTTCGCGTCGAGTCCCAGGATAGGCCTTCCGTCGGACCTCAGGTTCCCGATCGCCGACAAGGCGGTGTTGATCCTCTCTGCATCCCCGAAGGCAGGGACATAGACGAGCAGATGGATCTTGCGGGTCCTGTCGTTCTTCCGGTAAATGCAGCTGATCTCTGCCGTCAGGAGAAAGGAGACGTCTGCCAGGCAGGAACCGGGGATCCCGTCCGTCCGGAAATCCTTCTTCAGGGAGAAGAGCCCTCTGCTGTCCGGTTCAAGTTTTTCACGGAGCTCGGCGAGCCAGGCCGGATGGGTGAAGTCTCCGGTCCCTATGACCGATATCCCCTTGAGCTGAGCCCATTTCCAGATGCCCTCCGGCGACATGTCCCGGCTGGTTGCCCGTGAATAGCGCGAGTGGATATGCAGGTCGGCGAAGAAGGGCATGCAGTGCTAAGCTTCAGCGCCGGTTAAGACTTCGTGCAGGACCTGGCTGAGCCGGGGGATGCGGTAGGGTTTGGGCAGTGCGGCCTTAAACCCGTAATCGCGGTAGTTGGCCATGATAAGGTCTTCGGAATATCCGCTTGAAACGATAGCCCTGGCATGCGGGTCAAGCTCCAGGAGCTTTTTTATAGCATGCTTGCCGCCCATCCCTGACGCTATGATAAGGTCTATGATAACAACATCAAAGGGGTGGCCTACCTCCAGCGCCTCCGCGTATTTACTGAGCATCTCCTCCCCGTTATTGGAGAAGGCCGCATTGCAGCCGCACTGGTTGAGCATCCTTTCGACGACATGCCTGACGAGCTCATCATCGTCCATGACGAGGATATTTCTTCTTCCAACGGGGATCCTCCTGTTTCGGTCATTCTGCTGTGTGGCGGCCCTGGCCGCAGGGATATAGATATGAAAGATGGTCCCGGTCCCTGCCTGGGATTCGACCGTGATATAGCCGTCATGGCCCTGGATGATCGAGAACGCGGTGGTCAGACCAAGGCCGACGCCTTTATGCTTTGTGGTGAAAAAGGGCTCAAAGATCCTCTCGATGCAGGGTTCGGCTATCCCGCTGCCCTGATCAGAGACTGAGAGCTTCAGGTAGCGCCCCTCGCGTATGCTCGGGATCGCCGCAGGCGCTGCCTCAATGTTTTCGGCCTCTACGGTTATCAGGCCGCCGCTGGACATCGACTCCCGGGCATTCTCAATGATGTTGGTCAGGGCCTGCCTGATCTGTTCCTCGTCGACCTCGACAGGCCAGAGGTCCTTCTGCAGGGAAAGTTCGCAGCGTATCGGGGAGTCGTCCTGCAGCGCGGTCAGGCCCTCAAAGAGCTCCTCGGCGGTGATGATCTTTTTGAAAAGGGTGCCGCCCTTCGAAAAGACGATGAGCTGCCGCGTGAGCTTCTCGGCCTTCTGAGACCCTTTTTCCGCCTCTGAGAGGATATCAGCGATCTCCGATCCCGGCTTGGCATACATCTTCGCCAGCTGGATATTTCCGGTGATAGCGGTCAGAACATTGTTATATTCGTGTGCGATGCCGGCTGCCAGCATGCCCAGGGACTCCAGCTTCTCGACCTTCAGGGCCTCCCGTTCGAGCCTCCTGCGCTCGGTGATATCGATGACGGTCCCTATGATGACACGGCAGTTGTTAAGTTCGGCCACGGTGCCCTGGGCCTCAAGGTCCAGGATCGCTCCGTCCTTTCTTCTGCCTTTAAAGGTATAGTGGACGGTCTTTACTTCACCGGAAAGGCGTTTCCGGATATTTTCGGCAACGATCTCCCTGCTTTCTTCAGTGACCAGGTCGATCGCAGGCTTTGAGACAAGCTCGCCCGGAGCATAGCCGAAGATCTCTGAAAAACGGGGGTTCACGTAGACCAGTAGGTTGTCCTGGATGATATAGATGCCGACGAAAGACTGTTCGATGAGGGTCCTGAACTTGGTCTCGGCAGCGTAGAGCGCCATTTCGATCTGCTTGCGCTGGGTGATGTCCCTGACCGCCTCGATCCCTGCAATGATCTTTCCGGTCGCGTCCGTTAACGGAGACGATTTTATTTCGTAGTAGATGATGCCTCTGTCGGTCGTCCTGGTCTGTTCCTTTACATGTACCTTGCCGTCAATGAACGATTCCGCAAGGTGGCAGCCTTCGCAGACAGCATCTCTGCCCTGGAATGCCTTATAGCAGAACTCCCCGATATGATCCCCCACCATGTCCTTATGGTTCTGGTTCTGAAGCAGCACCCTGAAGTTTGTGTCCTGGACACTGATGCCGTCGCCGATGGCGGCAATGATGGCCTCGGTCCGTGCCTTTTCTTCCCCTGCCATGATGACCGCCTGTCTCATGACATTTTCGACACGTTTGAACTCGGCCTTGAGCTTTTCGAACTCCGAGGCCTGCCGGCATGCCTCGGCCAGTTCTTCTATAAGGTCCTCTCTGGTTTTCTCTTCATTTTTCATAGCGGTCTCAGAGGTATCAGGTTCCGTGCATATATTTTATCAAGTGTAACATTTGAATTTGGATCTCTGCAATGAGGAATGATGGTTTTTCTTCCGGGGTCCCCTGTTTTCATGAAGAAGGACAAGTATGATATTATAAGAGAATTTTTTATCAGGAGGAGACAATGTCAAAGACATATACGATAGCGGTTATCCCCGGCGACGGCACCGGTCCCGAGGTGGTGAGAGAGGGCATGAAGGTCATGAAGACCGCTGCGGTCTCGGGCGGCTTCAAGCTCGAATTCACCGAGTTCAATTTCGGCGGGGAGCTGTATCTGAAGACGGGAGAGACGCTCCCTGACAGCGCCGTCGATGAGTTCAGGAAATTTGATTCCATCTTTCTCGGCGCCATCGGGCACCCGGATGTGAAGCCCGGCATCCTCGAGACCGGCATACTGCTGAAGGCCCGTTTCGCCCTCGACCAGTATATCAATCTCCGGCCGGTGAGGCTCTATCCGAATGTCGAGACCCCGCTCAGGGACAAGGGGCCTGAGGACATCGATTTTGTGGTGATCCGCGAAAACACGGGCGGCATCTATACCGGCATCGGCGGGGCTACCCGGGTGGGCACACTGGACGAGATCGCCACCCAGGTGATGGTCTACGACCGCCGTACGGTGGACCGCTGCCTGAGGTATGCCTTTGAGCTCAAGAAAAAGCGCAATACATTAAATCCGAAGTATGCTGAAAAACCGATAACGCTGATCCATAAACGCAACGTGCTGACGCATTGCGGGGACCTCTGGTACCGTGCCTTTGAGGAAATGGGGGCCCGGGACTACCCCGGGATCAAACGTGACTATAATCATGTGGATGCCGCAAATATGTGGCTCGTGAAGAACCCTGAGTGGTTCGACGTGGCGGTCACCGAAAACCTCTTCGGCGACATTATCACCGACGTCGGTGCGATGATCCAGGGCGGCCTGGGTGTCGCTGCCGGAGGGAACATCAACCCTGAGGGTGTTTCAATGTTCGAACCGATGGGCGGCAGTGCCCCGAAGTATGCCGGCCTGAACGTCATCAACCCCATGGCGGCCATCGGGGCCGCGATGATGATGCTCGATACCCTGGGAGAGACAAAGACCGCCCAGGCCATAGAGTCGGCGATGATGACGGTCATGCAGAAGATGAAGAGCCAGGCAGCCGGCAAGATGGGATATTCCACGACCGAAGTGGGAGATATGGTCGCGGCGCTGCTGGCCTGACCGTTTCTGAAGGATAGACAAAAACAATCAAGGGAGTGATGATCATGATGCGAGTTGGTTTTATTGGATGGCGTGGTATGGTAGGCTCGGTGCTGATGGGGAGGATGCTTGAGGAGAAGGATTTCGCGGGCATCGATCCGGTCTTTTTTACCACCTCGAATATTGGCGGCAAGGCCCCGGATATCGGCAGGGATGTGCCGCCTCTGAAGGACGCGAAGAATATAGATGACCTGAAGGATATGCATGCGATCGTCTCCTGCCAGGGGGGAGATTATACGAACGAGGTCTACCCGAAACTGCGCGCTTCAGGCTGGAAGGGATACTGGATCGATGCAGCCTCGGCCCTCCGCATGGAGAAGGATGCGATCATCATCCTCGACCCGGTCAACCGCGGCGTGATCAGGGACGGACTCGCGGCAGGCATCAGGAATTATATCGGCGGCAACTGTACGGTCTCTCTGATGCTCATGGCCCTGGGCGGCCTTTATGAGCGGGGGCTGGTCGAATGGATGAGCGCCATGACCTATCAGGCAGCTTCGGGTGCCGGGGCCAACAACATGCGCGAACTGCTCAGGCAGATGGGGTCCATCCATGACTCGGTGAAGGGACTTCTGGAGACCCCGGCAAGTGCCATCCTCGAGATCGACCGCACCGTGGCGCAGCATATACGTTCTGACGCCTATCCCCGCGAGTATTTCGGCGTCCCGCTTGCCGGATCGGTCATCCCCTGGATCGATAAACAGCTCGAAAGCGGGCAGAGCAAGGAGGAATGGAAGGGGCAGGCCGAAACGAACAAGATCCTCGGACGGGAGGCCAACCCTGTCCTGATAGACGGGACCTGCGTGCGTGTCGGCGCCATGCGCTGCCATAGCCAGGCGCTGACGATCAAGCTGACAAAGGACGTCCCCCTGGATGAGATAACCGGGATGATCGCCGGACATAACGAGTGGGTGAAGGTGGTGCCGAACCAGCGTGAGATCACGGTCGCCGAACTCACCCCTGCTGCCATCACCGGTACCCTGGCGGTCCCGGTCGGCCGCCTGCGCAAAATGAATATGGGACCGCAGTTCCTCAACGCCTTTACCTGCGGCGACCAGCTCCTCTGGGGGGCTGCAGAGCCGCTCCGGCGGATGCTCCGAATTATTGTTGAGCAATAAGAAGCAGGCCGGCACCGGCCTTTCCTGGGGCCGTCTGCCCCGGGCTTGGGGACATCACAGGTATGGAAGCTGCTGACGTAATCATCAGGGCCGGTCATATACTGACCATGAATGACAGCCTGGACCTTTACCGGGACGGGGCTGTTGCGGTCAGGGACGGCAGGGTCCTGGCTGTCGGACCCGAAGAGGAGATCGACCGGCTCTATTTCTCCGAAAAGAGCCTTGGCGGGGAGAATGCCGTTGCCTTCCCCGGGTTGGTCAATGCCCACACGCATTCCCCCATGGTCTATTTCCGCGGACTGGAAGACGACCTGCCGCTGAAGGTCTGGCTGGAGGAGCATATCTGGCCTGCGGAAAACCGGTGGCTCAGCCCCGAGTTCGTCAGTGATGCGGCCGGGCTGGCCTGCATCGAGATGCTGAAGGCCGGGATCACTGCCTTTGGCGACATGTATTTTTACGGGGACGCGATCGCGCAGACGGCCAGAAAGAACGGGATGCGGGCGGTGGTCTGTTCCGGCATCCTCGATTTCCCGAGCAGGACCGCTTCGTCTGCCGATGAATACCTCCGCAATGCCGAGACCTTTATCCGGGACTGGAAGGACGACGACCTGATCATCCCGGGGGTTGCGCCGCATGCGCCCTATACCTGCTCGCCCGACACCCTGAAAAGGGCAAAGGAGCTTTCCGGGAAGTACGGTGTGCCCCTGCACCTGCATCTCTCGGAGACCCGGTGGGAGGTGCAGGAGGTCCTGACCAGATATGGCAAGACGCCTATTGCCCTGCTTGAGAGCATCGGCATCCTCGACAAGAGCGTGATCGCGGCTCATTGTGTCTGGCCCACGGAGGAGGAGATCGGGACGCTCGCCAGGACCGGCGTCGGGGTCGTGCACTGCATCGAGAGCAACCTCAAGCTTGCCTCCGGCATTGCGCCAGTTGTGCAGATGCTTGCTGCGGGCTGCAGGGTCTGCTTCGGCACGGACGGGGCTGCAAGCAACAATGACCTCAATATCCTCAGCGAGATGTCCACTGCTGCCAAGGTCCATAAGGCCGTGGCGGGAGACCCGACCGTGCTGGATGCACGTCAGGCCCTGCTGATGGCAACGCGGTGGGGGGCCGAGACCCTGGGCATCGGGCATCTTGCCGGAAGCATCGAAAAGGGCAAGTCTGCGGACATTGTCATCGCAAGCCTCAACAGGCCACATATGGTCCCGCTCTATGATATCTATTCCCATATTGTCTATTCCATGCACCCCTCGGATGTCTCAACCGTGCTGGTGAGGGGCAGGGTCCTGATGGAAGAAAGAAGGCTGACCAGCGCGGACGAGGCCGGTATCATCCGAAAGGCCGTCGAGTGGGGCAGGCGCATAAGGGCACGGGAAACGTAGCAGTTTACAATTACTTCTGAAACGAATTACAATGGAGCATTATGCCTGACAGCAACTGGAAAGAACTCTTCTCGGCCATCCGGGAGGAGGAATGGGACGATGCGATACTGAGCATCGACGGCCTTATCAAAAAAGAGCCTTCTGACCCTGAACACTTTGTCAAGCTCGGTGACCTGTATGTGAACGGCAGGAACTTTCATGGGGCGGTCCTTGCCTACAGGAAGGCCCTGGGGTTTTATAAACAGGCCCATGACACGGCGAAGGCCATCATGATCTGCAAAAAGATACTCGAACTCGAACCTGCAGACAGGGATATGGCGCAGCAACTGGACGACCTGCTGGCCGGGCATAAAAAAAATGCCCCGCTCACCATACAGCTCAGATCAGGACAGTTCGAGGGAGAAGGGACAGAAGCCGGGCCTGCTGATGAGCGGCTCAGGAAATATATCGGGTCAGAGCACGCCCCTGAACTGCTCAAACTGATCCTCAGCCACGGCGGTGATGAGATACTGAAGCAGCTTGCGGTCATCTGCTTCAAACCCGGCGACCAGGTCATCAGGGAAGGCGAAGCGGGCGATTCGCTCTTTATCATCCTCTCCGGCGCTGTGGAGATCTCCAGCCGGGTCCAGGGGAGGCAGGTCGGACTTGCCTCGCTCATGGACGGCGATATCTTCGGTGAGATGGGTTTCCTCTCCTCCAAACCGCGGACAGCGACCGTGACAGCCATCACCGACCTTGAAATCGTTGAGGTGATCAAGCCGGTCCTTGACATGGTCATTGAGCGGAAGCCGGACCTCCTGAGGCATCTCTATAATGTCTATATCTCGCGGATGGACATGACCCTTGCCGAATTCAGAAGATCGGCAGGCGGCAGCCTTGCCGGCAGCCTGAAGGAACTGGCTCTCCCGGATCTCATGCAGGTCTTTGAACAGACCAGAAAAGAGGGGGTCCTGTCGGTCACTGCTGAGGGAGGAAGCGGCCGGGTCTCTTTCAGGGAGGGGATGGTCGAGGATATGTCGTTCCGGGACCTCAGGGGTGAGGATGCCCTGGTGGAACTTCTGCTGCTCAGGGACGGGAGCTTCCATTATGAGAATAAAGAGGTCGGCAAGGGTGCGGTCTCGAGACCGGTCGGCTTTCTCCTGATGGAGGGAGCCCGCCTCATCGACGAGCAGTCTGCCTTAAAGGAGCATATGCCCGAAGGCGGTGACATACTGGAGCTCACCGGCAGTCCTGACTCAGGGGATCATGATATGAATGTTGTTGCTGCCTGCCTGCAGAAGAAGGCCCAAAGGCTCGGGGAGGCGGCAGAGGCCTCCGGACTTTCCCGCATCAGGGCCGCTATTGCAGCGGCAAAGCTCAGAAGGGGAGGTCTGCTGCAGATCAGATCCAAATTTTGAATTCTTAATTCTTAATTTTTTTATTCAGGAAGAACAACATTCTATTTCAGCAATTCAAAATTCATAATTCAAAATTATAGCTGCCTGGACTTTTAGAGGTCCCGCCTGCCCTCCAGGGCCTTTCCGAGAGTTACTTCGTCCGCGAATTCAATATCGCTTCCCATCGGAAGCCCGTAGGCGATCCTGGTCACCCTGACCGGCAGTGACGACAGAACCTCTTTGATATACTGGGCTGTCATCTCGCCCTTTGTGTTGGGGTTCGTGGCGATGATCACCTCAGTCACCCCGTTGTCCCTGACCCTGTCGATCAGTTCCTGTATCTTCAGCTTCTCAGGGGTGATCCCGTCCAGGGGCGACAGGGCCCCGAGCAGCACATGGTACTTCCAGTTGATCCCCTTGACGCGCTCGAGGACCAGGATGTTGCTCGGCTCCTCGACAACGCAGATCCTGCCGGCATCGCGTGAGGGGTCGCTGCAGATGCTGCAGAGGTCATGCTCGGTGATGTTGAAACACTGCCTGCAGAACTTTGCCTTTTCCTTGACCCGTTCTATGGCGCGTGCCAGGGCAAGGGCATTACCCTCAGGCATCGAAAGGATGAAGAAGGCAAGCCTCTGGGCCGACTTTCTGCCAATGCCGGGCAGACGGGTCAGTTCAGTGATAAGCTCCTCGATGATGCCATGCATGGGTGTACTGCCTTACCGTCCGAACATGTTCCCGATGCCGCCCATGCCCGGGATCTGAAGACCGCCGGTGATCTTTGACATCTCGTCGCTGACCATTTCCTGGGCCCTTCTGATAGCCTCGTTCGAGGCCGCAAGGATAAGGTCCTGAAGCATATCCACGTCGTCGGGGTTGACGACCTCCCGGTCGATCTTTATCGAGACAAGCTCCCCTGACCCGCTGGCAACGACGGTTATCATGCCTCCGCCTGCCGTGGCCTCAGCCGTTTTCTTCTTTGCCTCCTCCTGCGCCTTCTGCATCTCTTCCTGAAGCTTCTGTGCCTGACGCATCAGGTCACCCAGCATCTTCTTTGACATCATCTCCTCCGTTTGGTGCGGCGTTATTATTCTCAAGCGAGGTGACCTCGACGATCCGGCCGTCAAAGAGTTCGAGGGCCTCCTTGACGAGCGGGTCCTCCATCACCTTTTCCTTAAGGTCTTTTTTCCGGACCCCCTTTTTGGCTGTTGTTGCAAGTCTGATCTTCAGCTGACTGCCGTAGGACTCATGCAGGAGCCTTTCGATCCCGCTGAGGTTCTTTTTTATGGAGTCCTCAAAGACCGCATGCCCTCCGTTGAGGGTCAGGACAAGCTCCTGCCCCGAGAGCTCTATATGTGTCTGAGAGAGTTTGGACGCAAGAGGGGGCTCAACCCTGCTGAGCACCTTTTCCCAGGCCTCGGTGATGCCTACGGAACCCTCCTGGGGCATCGGGGCCGGCGAAGGAGGCTCATCCGGTTCGGGCAGAACGACCGGTGCCTCCTCTTTCTTCGGAGGTACCGGGTCAGCTGCCTGCTTTGCGGCCGGTCTTGCCGGAGCGCTGACAGGGGAGGGCCTCTGAGGCGGGACTGATCTGGCTGTGGCGGCCGGGGTATTCTTTGCAGCCCCGCTGCCAACCTGCCCGCTGAGGGCATTGATCACGTCGGTGATCGGGGTCAGGCCGCTCAGGAAGCTTGCCCTGATGAGCGCCATCTCGAGGGCCAGCCTCGGGGATGAGGCATGCCTCACCTCGGTGTCTGCCTTCATGATCTCGGTCAGCACCAGGGTCAGCTGGTCTTCGCTGGTCCTGCTGATGATCTCTTGTACTGCGGGGATCTCCTCAGCGCTGAAGTCGAGCGCTGTCTCAGGATTTTTCATGACGCTTGCCACAAGAAGGTCCCTGAAGAACTGGACCAGTTCCCGGGTGAAGGTCCTGATATCGGTCCCCTGCTCGGAAAGGAGATGCACCGTCTCGAGGAGCGCAACCCGGTCGCCGCAGAGCAGGGCCGTGGCGACCTTCGAGAGCAGGCTGAAGTCGGTGATCCCGAGCATGTTCTTGACATCCTCTTCGCTGATGTCGGAGGAGAAGGAGGATATCTGGTCGAGGATGGTCAGGGAATCGCGCATGCTGCCGTCAGCGGCACGGGCGACAAGGCCCAGGGCCGCTGATGAGACCTGTATCTGCTCGCTGTCCGCTATCTGCCTGAGGCGGGCCTTTATCTCTCCCGCCGATATCCTGCGAAAAGGCATGTGCTGGCAGCGCGACAGGACGGTCGCCGGGATCTTCTTCATCTCGGTCGTTGCCAGGACGAAGATGACGTGGGCCGGAGGTTCCTCGAGGGTCTTCAGGAGGGCATTGAAGGCAGAGCCGGAGAGCATATGCACTTCATCGATGATATAGACCTTATACTTGCCGTAGGACGGGGCATACTTGACCCTCTCCCTGAGGTCCCGGATATCGTCGACGCTGTTGTTTGAGGCGCCGTCGATCTCGGTCACATCGACCGACGACCCGTCGGCGATCCCGGTGCATGAGGCACAGATGCCGCACGGGGAGAAAGTGGGTCCTTCGACGCAGTTCAGGGCCTTTGCCAGGATCCTCGCAGAGGAGGTCTTGCCGACCCCGCGGGGGCCCGAAAAGATATAGGCATGGGCGATCTTCCCCTGGGTGATCGCGTTTTTCAGGATCCGCATGATCGGTTCCTGGCCGACAAGGTCGTCAAACCCCTTCGGTCTCCATTTGCGTGCAAGTACGAGATAGCTCATAGTATTATTTGGCCAAAGAGTTGCTGCCTTTGTGCAATCTGCGAACGACTTGCTGCGGCACACAGGAAGAATGCTTATCGCTGCTTCCTTCCGGACCTGACGAGATTCACACCTGCCTGTTGCGCAGGGCCGCTCACAGACTGCAGAAAAACAGTGAATAATCCCGGCAAGGGATTACTCACATAAAATCAATCAGTTATTTTAGCATAACCCCCAAGCCTTTTGTCATAAAGGGCCTTTCCAAACAACGACGAACTGATAATTTTGAATTCTTAATTCTGAATTTTTAATTATGGAAATAACACTGCGTGTTACCTTAATCAAGAATTAAGAATTCAAAATTAGAATTGTCTTTTATAATTGTCTTTTTTTTGTAGTAACATATAAAGATATGCTTTTGAAGATCGTTATGAAACTCATGGGCAGCAGGGGGGTCGGTATCGGGGGACTTCTGCTGATGCTTCTTCTTTCCGGCTGCATGCAGAATATCAAGGAGCCCTCCTATGCCGGCAGGTTCTATCCCGCGGACCGGTATGAGCTGAGGGATATGGTCACTGACCTGCTCTCAAAGGCAGAGCCGTCTAAGACAGACGGAAGGCTGGTTGCCCTGATAGCGCCTCATGCAGGCTACCGGTTCTCGGGCCAGACGGCTGCGAAGGCAGTGCAGCAGCTCAGGGACCGTCAGATCGATACGGTCATCATCATAGGGGCGAGTCATCACCGGAATTTGCAGGGGGCCTATGTCTATAGCCGGGGCGGCATGCGCACTCCCCTCGGAGACCTCATGGTCAACGAGAAGGTCAGCCAGGCCCTTATCAACCGCACTGCCGGGGTGACCGATGATCCTGCCGCCTTTGAGAAGGAGCATGTCATTGAGGCTCTCCTGCCGCTGCTCCAGGGGGTGAGGAAGGACCTCATGATCGTGCCTGTCCTCACCGGGAACCTGTCGCGGGAGACCTTTGACTTTCTCTCAAAAAGGCTGGCCGAGGTGGTCGGCGCCGACGACAGGATCATGCTGCTTGCCAGCACCGACCTGTCCCATTATCATGACTATGCTACGGCCATGAACATGGACCGCAAGATCATCGAAGCCCTCGAAAGGATGTCTCCGGACGATCTGGAGCAGTACCTCACCGCCGGGGAGGGTGAGATGTGCGGAAGATTTCCGGTGATGCTCACGATGAATGCCGCGGCCCGGCTCGGCGCCAACAGCGGGCAGCTCTATGATTACAGGAATTCCGGGGACGCCACCGGTGAGAAGGACAATGTCGTGGGCTATGCGGCGCTGGGGCTTTATCAAAAGATGCTCGACGAAAAGGAGCGCTCAGAGCTCCTGTCGATCGCCCGCAGGACGGTCGACGACTATATCAGGCATGGCAGGGTCCCTGATGTGACGACTGCCGACCCAAGGCTCAATGCTTACGGCACCACCTTCATTTCCCTGACCCGCAAGGGGACGCTTCGGGGCTGCATCGGCAATGTCCGCAACCCGATGCCTCTGTATAAATCTGTCCTGCTGAACACAATCGCGGCCAGCTCAAAGGACCACCGCTTTGCGCCGGTGAAGCAGGAGGAGCTGCAGGACCTTGAGGTAGAGGTCTCTGTCCTCTCGCCGTTCGAACCGGTGTCTGATATCGGTGAGGTGAACATAGGCACTCATGGCCTCTATCTCGTGAAAGGGAAGAACAGCAGCATCATACTCCCCCAGGTCGCCGCTGAGGCCGGATGGGACATCTATCTCTTTCTCGGCAAGCTTGCGGTCAAGGCAGGGCTGAAGCCGGAGGAATGGCGGGAAGCCCAGCTCTTCAGGTTCACCGCAGAGGTCATACGCTGATAATTCGGCCTGCTATTTAAGATGACACGTAAGGCAGAGGTCTGAGGGCATTATCCTGAGGAGCTTTGGGTTGCCGGACTTTTCATGCGGATCATGGCAGGTGATGCAGGTCATTTTCCCGTCCCTGCCAAGAGGCAGTACCCCGCTCTTCATGGCCGGGACAACATCGACCTTGTGTTCTGCCGCACCCATCCTGTCAGGGTGGCATTCCAGGCAGAGTCCGGACAGGGGAGCCTTCAGGAGTGTCCCGGCAGCGGCATTATGAGGCGCTGATCTGTGGCATGAGGAACAGGGATGTTTTTCAGCGAAGGCGAATGATGCTGACAGGATAATAAGGCTCAGTATAAGCCCGGTCGTTTTCATCCGCGTCCTCCTCTTATCCCCTATTATATCAGATATTATTAACCCGACAATTGAATATCCCAATCTGTCATCCCCGGGCTTAAAGCCCCTACTGTTGGCTTGTCGGGGATCTTTCTTTGTTTTCAGAGAGATTCCGGACAAGCCGGAATGACAACGTTAAACTATTTGCTTGCCGGTTTAATATATCAGACCATGGTTTCTTTCAGGACCCTGAGGAGTTTTTTGTTCATGTCGTGAGACAGGATGGACAGCCGGAGGAAGCCGTTCCCGAGCCCGTCGATATCACTGCAGTCCCTTATCAGAAAGCCTGCCCTGGATAATCCGGACATCACTTTTGCGGCATCTCCATCGATCTTCAGGAGAAAAACATTTGAGTCTGAAGCACAGACGGCCATCCCCGGTATCTTCCTAAGGCCTGAAAAAAGCGCCCTGCGCTCGTCATCAGTAAATTTCTTTGCGGTCTTTATATAGGTCTTGTCCTTTAAGGCGGTCATGGCTGCCGTGGCAGCGAGGATATTGACGCCCGCAGGCGCATGTTCCTGCAGCCGCAGGATGGTCGCAGGGGAGGAGACCGCATAGGCGAGTTCAAGCCCCGGGACCCCGAAAAAATGTGCGGTGGTCCGTATGACGATGATATTGTCTGACGCACCCGCTCTCTCATACAGCTGGTCATCGCCGGTGAATTCGACGAGCGATTCGTCAAGGACAACATAACTGCCGCTTTCGGCAACCGCGGAGAGGACCTCGAAAAGCTCTCTCCTGTCGGCCATCCTTCCGGTCATCCTGTTGGGGTTTGAGATGAGCAGGAGGTCTCCCTTGACGCAGAGTCCTTTGAGCATCACCGGGCCTGCGTCCTTATCAGCAGCTGCATCGCTGGTCAGGATCACCTCTGTCTTATATCCCGCCGCAGCTTTCCGGTACAGCGGCAGGGCAGGTCCTGCTATCCTGATCGTCCCCGGCCTCAATACTGAAGGTATCAACTCAAGCAGTCCCTGTACTGATCGGCCGAAGAGGAAGCAGTCTTCAGGAATGCCGAATTTGGAGGAAAAGAATTTCCTCAGCCTGCGGGAGTTTGGGTCGGGATAAAGGTCAACGTCCCTGACAGCCTTTCTGATCGCTGCCTTCACCTTCTTTGACGGCCCGAGGGCGCATGTCCCGGCGCTCGCATCGACCACCCTGCTGAGATTCCTGTCCCGCTCTGCTGCGAAGGTATAGATATCTTTTTCCATAGAGAGCTATTATATCATCTCAGGCTGAATATGGACGATGTATTGGATGAGATCAGGCAGTTGAGGCTGGCCCTCACAAGAATTGCTGATGCCCTTGCGCCCCGGGCAGACGCGGAAGTGTTTGACCGGCACAGGTCGTTCCGGGCCCTTTCCGGGGGAGGCTGGCTTGTCATAAAAGGGATCGCCTCTCCTGATCCCGTCAGGTTCCGTGAGTTGAAGGGCATCGATGATATTCTGATCAGCCTGAGGCAGAATACCGAACAGTTCATCCAGGGGCTTCCCTGCAATAATGTGCTTTTGTACGGCCCCCGGGGGACCGGCAAGTCTTCCGCTATCAAGGCCCTGCTGAGTGAATACGGCCGCCGCGGCCTGCGTATCATCGAGATGCCGAAGGGCTCCCTTGTCCATCTTGCCGAACTTCAGGAGATGCTCTCTCCGCGGAAGGAAATGTATATCCTCTTTTGCGATGACCTCTCCTTTGACGCAGACGATGAATCGTATATCAGCATCAAGACCGTCCTCGAAGGGGGGCTTGGGGCAAGGCCTCAGAATATGCTCATCTATGCCACCTCCAACAGGCGGCATCTCATGCCGGAGCGCTTCGAAGACAACCTGCCGGTCTTTTCTGAAGGAGAGCTGCAACCCGGCGAGACGCTCGAAGAGAAGATGTCCCTGAGCGATCGTTTCGGCCTGAGGCTCGGCATCGGCCATTTCGACAAAGAGACGTATCTCGCCATCGTCAGCAATTATGCGCAGATAAGGGGTATCAGGCTCGCAGAGGAAGAGCTGCAGGCCAGGGCCATGCAGTGGTCTGTCTCCCACGGCAACTTCTCCGGCCGGACCGCCCGCCAGTTCATCGACGACCTCGACGGCCGCCTCAAGACAGATAAAAAGAGAAAAAAGAAGTAACTGATACGTTCATTGGTAGTCGGAAATTTTTCAGCAAATCTCCCCACCCCCTCTTTGCCAAAGAGGGCAATGTTCCCTCCCTTGCCTCAGGCACCTACCGTTGGTTGGCAAAGGGAGGTCAGGAGGGATTTTACGACTATCTTTGATGGTTAATACCGATAAACGCATTAATAACTACATTCATTTTCGAATAACAGTCATAATCAGCCTGCAGCACTGGACTAGTCACTATCCCTCCCCTTGACAAGTACCAGAATACTGCATACAATAAAAGCATACAAAGGAGGTGCGTAATATGCGTGCGACATTAAACATACCTGACGAGCTCCTTTCTGAAGTGCAGAAGATCTCGGGTGAAAAATCCAAGACCAGGGCCATCATCGTTGCCATGGGGGAGTATGTGCGGGAAAAGAAGATCAGGGACCTGCTGGCCCTCAAGGGGAAGGTGCAGATCGACTATGACTGGGAAAAAGAAGAGGAACTCGAACTGAAGCATCAGGAAAAGAGACTGAAACGCCTTGAGTAAAGCTGAAACGTATATTCTTGCCGATACTACGGTCTGGATCGAGTACTTCAGAGGAAATGCTCCGGAATCTGTCCTTGAATCGCTTATCCTTGATGGAAAGGTATGGACCTGCGGCCCGGTCCTTTTCGAACTCCTGCAGGGAGTGCGCTCACCGAAGCAGAAAGAAGCGGTCAAAAATGCGTTCGAAGGCCTGCCATACGTCGAGATGTCAACCGCCCTTTGGGAGCAGGCAGCAGAAATTTACATGTCATTGAGAAAGAGCGGCATCACCGTCCCTCTGTCGGACTTATTCATAGCTGTCATTGCCATCGAACATAACCTTGCCGTCTTTACCCTGGACAAACATTTCGCCCAAATCCCGGGCGTAAGGCTCTATCCTGCGCCGCACACCTCATAACTGATGTGATGGCACACAATGATAAAGTTAACTAATTCACAATGATAAAGTTAACTAATTCATCAACGTCCCCCCAGAGAATTTACTCATATGTGATTGTTCTGTTCCTTTTCCTGTGTCCGACCTCTATGGCCTTAGCCAACCCTACAGTCGGCCCACCAGATCCGGCCTCGGCTTTTATATTCCCGATTATTGCAGAGATCGGCGTTGTGATGTATCTCTTGCGGAATCTTTCTTGCAATAAATTTCGGCTTGCCGGCGCTTTGGTATTACTTCATTCAATCACATATCCTGCATTCCTTTTCGGGACTGCCTCGTTGAAAGGTTCTTCCGTAGGAGGATTTGCTGTTTTGATAGGAGAATTGATTGTAGTTCTCGTTGAGGGTTCTGGTATATATCTTATAAGTAGATTTAAATGGATTGGACCGTATTCCTCTGGCCGTCTGTCTTATAAACGGGCAATTGTCGTTTCGACCATTGGAAATATTTGCTCGTTCGTAGTTCCCATAGTAGCCCTTTTCTTTTCGCCATTTTTGGTAGCTGTATTGTTGTCCCTTCCATTTACTTTGCCAATATATTTGTTCCTGATATTTTTTTACCTGAGGCAGAAACCATTTATAAAAGCATGGCCTCAAAGAAAACGGATGGTTTTTGTCGCAGCATTCCTATCAGCAGTTGTTATATGTTCTTTATATTCCTATAATCGTCTTACAAGCTTTTCGCCACCTTATTCTCACGAAAGAGATAAGACTTGTTCTTTGTCAGATGAGGAAGCAGTGTCTAAAGTTCATGGCTTAATGGGAAAACTAAATATAAGGTATGACACAGCGCCGATTGTCGAAGACAAGTCGCTTTCTAATGTCGATTATCCTGGAATACGAAAATTCAAAGATGTCAGATTTGAGTATCCTAACAGAGAGATGAAAGGTCGTTTTTATGTCGGTTGCGAATCCCGTGAAGTCGAGCACTTTGACAATTTTGAGGCCAAAAAGAAAAATGCAACTGCAGTAGTTTCAAATAAATCACTCGACTATAAGTCAGTTATTGAATCCCTAGCCAAGAAGATAGGGATTCCCTCCGACATGCTTTTTGATAAAGTCGACAGGGACTGGCGTAAGGATATCTGGGAAGGTAGGTTTGTTAGGGCGAAGGATGAATACAGGTATGAGATGGATTTTGTAAGTATCGGTGTATACCCGAAAACTGGCGAGTTGGCCAAGTATAATAAAGTATACTTTGGCCAAAATTGTCCAACTGACGTTAATATTCAAAAAGATAAGGCAATGAAAACTGCAGAATCGGCGTTTCATAAGTTTATATACGGTAAAATACGTGAGCGCGCACATGAATTATATAGCCATGATGCTAAGCTTCTTATCATCCAACCCGACCGACCGACTCACGGTCTTAGTGTCGGACAGATCGACAATCTGCCTCTAAAAGAGAGGACTTCACGCTTGGCCTGGGTAGTGCGCTTTTATTTTACCGGAGGTATCAGTTATCCGAACGGCACAAAATCTGTACCTGACATAAATTCGCCAGACAGAAAAGCATACGAAATGACGTTTAATACACGTCGGCATTTATTGAGAAACTTAGGTAGCCCTTTGCAATCTTTTGAAATAAGGATTGATGCGGGTAATGGTGAGATTTTATATGTTTCAGAAAAGGACTCTCTTAAATACTTTTATCGGTGGCTCTTACCAGAGTATTTGCTAATATGAACCTTTCACAATCAATCATTCCGGCCGATCGATGATAAAGCGCGTGGAATAAATAGGGACACATCCCATTTTATACGCCGGTTTAGCTATAGCTGAATGAAGAAGAGAATTTTTGTAAATGGGATGTGTCCCTATTTATTGAGATTCCGGGCGTAAGACTCTATCCTGCGCCGCACACCTCATAACTGATATGATGTCAGATTATAGGAAGACCGGATGTGTCTTTTTGATCCCCTTTGCCAAATTCCCCATAAATTACCATCCTTACCTTTAGTCCGTAATACCAGGAAATACCATGTGAGGTTAATTCAAAGCCCTTATTATTGCACCATATTTTCTATTCAAAGGTAGTGTCAAGAATCTTTCGCACATTTGATCTAGTGGCCTCATCTGGTTTTCCCTAAGCTGCCAATTCCCTAGCCTGATCCTCAAGCCGGTCCATCTTCAGATACTGTCTTAGGCCCCACTTCGACCCTGCGATGTGTCTGAGCCTGGCCGCAACCAGCATCAGTGCTGAGTTGCCGTCTGGAAATGCGCCAACCACCCGTGTCCGTCTTCTGATCTCTCGCATAATCCGTTCAAGGGGGTTATTTGTACGAATACGCCGATGATGCTCCTCAGGGAAATCATAGTAGCTCAGTGTCTCCTGGATTCCCTCACTCAGGAGCTTCGCAGCCTTGCCGAGTTTCATTAACTCAAGCTTCTTAGCCACACTG
>SCQH01000044.1 GCA_004321925.1 Nitrospirota bacterium
CTCCGGGCAACATCGTCATCGGGAGCGGCGTGTCTCGCACAGCCATATCACAGGAGGACAATATCCTGCCGTTTTGGGCCTCTGACGGCTCCCTGATAAGCTACCGGGTAGCTGAGGTCCTGCCCTCGGAATCCGAGCTGGTCTCGTCTGATCTCATCCTGCTTTCCGAGGCTGACTTCCGGAGGCTTTTCAATATTCAGCCTGGCTCTTTTACGGATATAGCCGTCAGCGTGAAGAATGTAAAAGAGATCCCTGTCATTGCAGAGAAGATAAAGAAGCAGATCCCCGACAGCCGACCGATAACCAGGGACGAGATCCTGAGGACCTATAATGCTGTCTTCAGCTGGCGGGGAGGGATGATGCTGATGATCTTTTCGGGTGCGGTGACTGCCTTCTTCATCTTTGCCTGGGACAAGGCCTCTGGCCTGAGCGCAGAGGAAAAGAAGGAGATCGGTATCCTGAAGGCGACCGGCTGGGAGACCTCTGACGTGCTCCTGATGAAGTTCTGGGAGGGCGTGCTGATCTCAATGTCATCCTTCCTTGCCGGGCTGCTGCTGGCTTATGTCCATGTCTTTTTCACCTCTGCCGCCCTGTTTGCCCCGGTGCTCAAGGGCTGGTCTGTCCTTTATCCGGAGTTCAGGCTGGTCCCTTTCATCAATAGTTATCAGGTCGCAACGCTCTTTTCCCTGACGGTCATCCCCTATACCGTTGCGACGCTCATCCCCTCCTGGAGGGCAGCGACCGTTGACCCTGATGCGGTGATGCGGGGTTAGCATGATCGTCCTCAACGATATACGAAAGGTCTTTAATGCCGGGAGGCCCAATGAGTTCACGGCGCTGGACGGTGTCAGCCTTTCGATAGAGGCTGGGAAGGTCACGGTCCTGAAAGGGCCGAGCGGGTCAGGCAAGACAACCCTCCTGGGGATCATCGGTTGCATGGCAAGGCCGACCGCAGGCAGGATCATGCTCCTCGATGACGAGATCACGAGCCTCCCCGAGAGGTTCCTGACCGGGGTCCGGAGGAAGACGTTCGGTTTCATATTCCAGCAGTTCAACCTCATCAAGGGGATAACCACGTTAGAGAATGTGATGCTGCCTGCCCTGCCCAACGGGGAACGGCATGCCCTGCTGAAGAAGAGGGCACTGGACCTGCTGGAACTCTTCAAGCTCTCCCCGAAGGCCCTGTCAAAGGTGGAATGGCTTTCAGGGGGGGAGGCCCAAAGGGTGACGATCGCCCGGGCCCTGATCAACGACCCCTCAGTCATCATCGCGGATGAACCGACCGCACACCTCGACACACGGTTGTCTGAAGAGTTCATGGAGATCATGAAGGGGCTGAATGGTGAGGGCAGGACGATCCTTATTGCAAGCCATGATCCGATCGTCTGCACCTCGGGGATCGTGAACCGGGTAGTTGAGATGAGGGACGGCAGGCTCGCATGACGCTCCACCCGGCGATCATCGCGCTGATAACCGGTTCTTTCTTTGTCAGTTACATGCTCCTGTATTCCTCATATTTCGGGCTGCAGATACTCAGGAAATGGGACATTAACAGCGGCAGCGAGCTCCAGTTGCGTCTCGAAAGAAAGACCTACCTTATCTCGATGATCATGGCCTATGCCTTCGGCTTTCAGCTCATTTCGCTCTTCCTCTTCATCTTTACGGCCGACGACCTCTGCACGCTCTTTGTAGGCGCCATGTGCGCAGTAGGGACCCTCAACGTCAACCAGTTCGGGTATCCGACCCTTGCGTTAAAGGTGCTCAATTTCCTCTGTGCGGGCATATGGCTGATCCTGAACTTCACCGACAACAGGGCGAGGGACTACCCACTGATAAAAACGAAGTACCTTCTTCTCCTGCTGGTCACCCCCCTCATCCTGGCCGAGACATTCCTTCAGGCCAGATACTTTCTGGCCCTCGAGCCGAACGTCATAACCTCCTGCTGCGGCAGTCTCTTCAGCACGGAGACGGGCGGCGGCGCCTCTCAGCTGATCTCTTTCAGGAGCATACCCATGAAGGTCGTCTTTTATTGCAGCATCGCCCTGACCATCGGCTCGGGTCTGTTTTTTTATCTCAGGGGAAAGGGGGGATATTTCTTTTCCCTGATGAGCGCCGCTGCTTTTTTCGTATCAATAGCAGCGCTGATAACGGTCTTCTCCCTATATTTTTATGAGCTGCCTTCGCACCGCTGCCCGTTCTGCATCCTGCAGAAGGAGTACGGGTATGTGGGCTATCCGCTTTATATCGCCCTGCTCGGCGGAGCGGTCCCGGGGCTGGGGGTGGGTGCGCTGATGCCGCTGCGGACGATCAGCAGCCTGAAGGAGGTCCTTCCCCGGATACAGCGGCGGCTTGTCATGGTCTCGGTCGCTTTTTATCTTTTTTTCACCGCGATCGTCACCTACCGCATGATATTTTCACATTTCATCATGGAGGGGTACTGATCTCGCCCAGGCAGGCGTCGGGAGGAAGATCAGAAAAATAGATTGCTAATTTAATATATTTCTACTATAATTAATATACAAAATTAATAGTGCAAGGCGTAGTTATATATAAAATATATAGACCGGATGATGGAGGAAATATGAAGAAATGGTTCGGGTTTTTATGTCTCTCGGTTTTTGTCCTCACCATGCAGGGAGCGGCCATTGCTGTTATCACCGACGATCTGAATACAACGGTGCCAGTCCCTATAACAGCTCAGTCCCTGGCCGATACCGTATTCGGGTTGGGCGGGGCAACAGTCTCGGCCACTGCTGTGCATACGGGAGACCCGTCTGCTGCAGGTCTCTTTTCAGGGGGCGTCGCTGACGGGCTTGGGGTTGAAGAGGGGGTTATCCTCAGCACGGGGGATATCTTTAATGCTGAACTCACGCCGAATACCGATACGTTGATAGGCACGTCCTTCAACCTGGCAGGAGATGCCAATGTCAGCGCTGTCCTGCAGGGAAAGATCACCCGCGATGCCTCCGTGCTCGAATTCGATTTCGTCCCCAATCCGAATCAAAATGTCGTTGACTTTAACTTTGTCTTTGCCTCTGACGAGTATAACGAAAATACTGACGGCGGCATATACGGGAATGACGCCCTTGTGCTGTTGGTGGACGGTGTCAACTTTGCTCTCGTCCCCGGTACGGGGACCCCTGTCTCGATCGATGCCATTAACCTGAATGTCAACCCGTTATTTTTCAATAACAACGATCCGAACCAGTTCCCTGATCCCACCCAGCCCTTTGCCACACAGTTTGACGGTTTTACTACAGCGCTTACTTCCCGGGTGATCGTAAAACCCGGTCAGAGCTATCACGTCAAGATAGCGATAGCCGATGACGCCGGCACGTTCAATCCGGCTGATCCCCTTGATGATTTTGTGGATTCCGCGGTCTTTGTTGCCCCTGCGGTCGTGCAGAGCCTGCCTGTCAATACGGTCGGGATCTTCAGGAGCGGTGAATGGTATCTGGATATCAACGGGAACTCTGCCTGGGACGGTACCGCTGTAGACCGCCTGAATGTCTTTGGGGTCGGGCTTACCGGGGCAGTCCCGGTGACCGGTGACTGGGACCACACGGGCGTTACAAAGATGGGGATATTTCATGACGGTGTCTGGTACCTGGATATGAACGGCAACGGGGCATGGGACGGGGAGCCGACCGACAGGAGGCTCGTCTTCGGGGTCGGGCTTGTTGGGGCGATCCCGGTCACCGGCGACTGGACCGGGTTTGGCACAACTTTTATAGGGATATTTCATAACGGCGTCTGGTACCTGGATATGAATGGTAATGGAGCCTGGGACGGAACGTCGACGGATGCCATGCTTTCCTTTGGTGCGGGTCTCACCGGCGCAGTGCCGGTGATAGGGAACTGGACCGGCCTTTCGGCAACGAATATTGGGATCTTTCATGATGGTGTTTGGTACCTTGACCTCAACGGTAACGGTGCATGGGACGGCGCCCCGGCTGACGGCATGTATACGTTTGGGGTGGGTCTGCCGGGAGCAGTACCGGTCACCGGCGACTGGAACGGTTCAGGGTCAAAGAAGATCGGTATTTTTCTGGATGGCACCTGGTATCTCGATTACAACGGTAATGGTGCATGGGACGGTGGTGTGACAGACAGGATGTCGGTCTTCGGGGCCGGCCTGACCGGTATTGTCCCGGTCACCGGGAAGTGGAATTAAGTCAATAAACGCTGGCCCAGTGCAGATCTGGACACGGTCTGCACTGTAAGGTTTTACCTACAAAGAGACGGGTCAATACGTACAGAAAAACAGGTTATTGACTATAGCTATGAGGAATTCTCAGTGATAAAATATATGAACAATTACTCCGGTAATGGGATCCAGTGCAGCGGTCTATGGACGAATACCATTGTTATAAATCTTGGTTCCTTAAGAAGGGGGAAATGAAGATGAACAGAAAGATTTTTTTAGCATTCCTTATAGCAGCATTATTGCTCGTATCTCTGCCGCTTGCGGCCAATGCAGTTCTGCAGGCTGTGGGTCCGATCGATGCCACAAACGGCTTCCCGGTATGGTATCAGGATACAGACGGCCTGACCCTGGATCTCTGTCTGCCCAAGAATCAGGCTCAGTTGGACTCAGGCGTCTGTCTGATCGTGCCTACGGACCCCGGTCCTCCCGTGGTTCCGGGATTCGATGTGCTGCCAGTGGCATTTCCGGGCAATTTTCCTGACGAATCCTTCTATTGGAACGCTACCGCGGTCTCTGACCTGAGCCTTGCAGGCGACAATGCGGTGCTGGTGCTCGGGCTGGAGGCCGCCTTCTCAACCGGCAACGTGGTCCCGGGCGCCCAGATCGTCTTCAGTCGTCTGCGCATCGTTGTTGATGCCCCCTTGTCCGGCGACTACACCGTGACCACCCCGTATGGCACATTTGAATTCCCGAATGTGGCAGCCGGCAAGAGGGCGATTGTCCAGCCCCTTGACATCGGCATCGGCGCACCGGGAGATTTTACCGGAGCGCTCGGTGGTCATACCGGGCCCTTTCTTCAGGCATCGGCTACCGAGGGGGGCGTTGCTCTGCCTCCGGTGACCATTCCGCTTGATACCAGCGGCGACCTTTTCCTGTCGGATGGTGTACTGACTACGGTGACAGGCAGCCCCGGCAACACGAACTATTTCAGGATCTGCACCACCGGAGGGAACTTTGACATAAACGGAAGTAATTGTGTGACCCAGAACCTCTTCGTTCTGATTGGCAGGGTCTTCAACGGCACTCCGTTCGTTGCTGACAAAGCTCATTATATACGCAATGCAGCCGGAGCCGGAGTCGTTAATGCTTACGGATCTACAAATACCAGTTCGGCGACTGCCGTCTATGAGGCCGGCGGGACTGGTCTTACAACGACAACCATGTCGAGAACGGTTGCAACCGGAGACCTTTTTGCCCAGATCCCGTTTACAACAGGGACAATCCTCCCGGCCGCAGTGACATTGACAGCGACCGATACAGGGAAGACACCGACTGCGGTTTTAAGCAATCTTACGGACCTGGTCACAATAACAAGTGCAGCCTATGATAAAAGCAGGCTGGCGCTTATCATTAAGGCGTCTTCCAGTGATCAGTTCGCTCTGCCGGCCCTTACTGCAACCGGCCTGGGAGCTCTGGTCAATGGGCAACTGGAAGTTTCACCGGTGGTAGCTCCTCCAGCATCAATAACCGTGACCTCTGCGAAGGGTGGATCTGCCACGGCGGTAGTGACCGTCTTTTCCTCGCCTAAAATAGGGGTCTATAGTGACGGCCTCTGGTATCTGGATAACAACAACAACGGAGCATGGGATGGGCCCCCGACTGACCTCCTGTATTCCTTTGGGGAAGGTCTTGCCGGTGCAGTGCCGGTGACCGGAGACTGGAACGGCACCAGTCAAACCAAGATAGGCATATATGCTGATGGTCTCTGGTATCTGGATAATGACGGCAACGGTGCCTGGGACGGGACCCCCACTGATCTCTTCTATTCTTTTGGCGTAGGTCTGATTGGCGCGGTGCCGGTGACCGGTGACTGGAACGGGAGCGGCACGACAAAAATAGGTGTATATGCCGGCGGCGTCTGGTACCTGGATACGAACGGCAACGGGGCGTGGGACGGTGCACCGATCGACACGGTATTTATTTTCGGGGGCAGCCTTGTCAACCCGATCCCTGTCACCGGAGACTGGGACGGAAACGGCACGACAAATATAGGCATATATTCGGACGGGGTCTGGTTCCTGGATACGAACGGCAGCACCGTGGAGGCGTTCCCGGCTGACCGGATCTACAATTTCGGACTCGGCCTGGTTGGAGCGATACCGGTTGCGGGAGGCATCAGCGGAGCTTCAGGGACAGTGATCGGAGTTTTCCTCAACGACGGCACCTGGTACATTGACTATAACCCCAACGGAGTATGGGACGGGACACCGACCGACCTTTTATATTTCTATGGCGGCGGTCTTATCGGCGCCATACCGGTGACCGGGCAGTGGTAACAGGCCCTTGATGCCGGGTCACGGGTCGGAAATGAAACGTGAAGATCGTAAGAGAGCATAGATGAAAAATAAGGAACAGGAAAACAGGAGAGAACGAAATGAAGAGAGTTGAGAGAGGCAGCATAGTGTTAGCGGTGCTTATGACGGTTGCGCTGGTCCTTTGTTCCAGCCTGACGGTAGAGGCGGCCCCGGTGCGGGCGCAGATCAATGGCGAGATCGATCGCATCATCATCAATAATCCGGCCGACCATTGGTCGGGCGGCATTATTGTGGTGAACGGCGGAGCAGTGATTCTTCCCAAAAACCTGCTCATCGACCTGCCTGCCAACCGGCTGACCCTGAAGCAGATATTCGACCAGGCGCCGGCTGCCTGCATTGCCGCCGGTGAGACCGGTCTGGCCAAAGGCGATACCTGCAACAAGAGCGGCACGGGCGGCATCGCGGCGATCTCGGCCAACAGGCTCGATAACGGCAATGTCATTGCCGGGGACGTTCTCATCTCAAAGGGTGCGGAGCTGGTGACCGGTACGGTCACGTTCATCAATTATACGGACGGTTATCTCAGAGTCAACGGCAATGGGTTGAACGCTACCCAGATTGACGACAATACCGGTGTCATGATCCGGCTCAACGATCCTTCGGGCCGCCATTCGCTTCAGCAGGGCCTGGGCTGTATTCCGGGGGCATTGAACTGCAGTCCTGACCCGCGCTTCACGCTCGATCCGGATAACTATACGAACGTTTTTATTTCCGGGTTTCCCCTTTGCATACCGAGTACCACCCAGCGTACCTTCGTCGATGTTCTGGGCCTCGGCACCACGACCGCTCAGGGTCTGGCCAACGGGACAGGAGACGTCCTGTGTCCCTCGACCAACCGGACCATCAGCAACGGCCAGCCGGTGGATGATTCCCGGCGCTTTGCCCCGATCATGCTTGGTGACAGCATCACCGCTGAAGGCAACTATGAGACGATCAACTGTGTGCGTTTCATCTCCTCCCACACCATGATCGTATCGCGGGCGCTGACCACCAAATTCGGCGATCTTACGCAGCCGGACTACATGTTCCTTGACGAGGTCGGGCTCGACGCTGCCGGCTTTCAGAACCAGCGTGCCCGCACGCTTCTTATAGGTTTTACGACCGAGTCTGATACGGACGTCATGGTCTGGTCTCTGCACCGTGATCCGGTCACCAACCAGGCCCACGAATTTCCGCTTGCTACGGTAAAGGGCTGTGATGCTCCTGCTGCCGGAGGCCCCGGCACGTGCGGCGGTGTTGGTCTTTTGGGTGTCTCCAACATCTTCAAGGTCCGCCACGACGTCGACTTCCTTGTCGGCGCAGGCCCGAAGCTTGACCCCTGCACCCATCTCAATAATGATATCAGGATGGGCTCGGGCTTCTGCCCCGGCGGGTCCACGATATCGAATATGTTCGGGGTCTTGGGTACCCTTCCTCACGAGATACAGGCACGGACAGGGAAGAAATTTGCAAACCCCGGTCTGGTGACTATCGATATCCGGGGCAACCAGGCGACGAACGGACAGTACCTCTTTCCCCTCGGCATAAACCTCGGGGGTGTCGTAGGCCCTGAGTTTGTCGAGATCAACCTCGATGCGCTCAATACCCCGTTCTCCTTTTCGGGAATACCCTGGAACCTCGACCGCAGGCTCAGTCCGGGAGGGTGCAGCGACCCCGTCAGCGGCTGCGGAGCCGGACCCTATGCGCTTGACCCCTTTCCCTATGAGGGGATAGACCCCCGTACTCAGGCAGTCGGCATGCCCACAGGGGCGTTCAGTGATCCGAACTTTACGGCCACCACTCTCAATGCCGTGCCCTATGGCGTGAGCAACAGGATCCTGTCCTATGTGACAGAGGTTTCCCCCGGCGTGTTCAATTTCAATGGCAATAGTACCATCCTTGCCTGGCCGCCTGCTTCCCCGGCTTTAATCTCGGTCCCTGTCTTTCCGCCGGTTGCTCCTCAGGTGCCGGTCGTCACTATCGCCTCATTCCCCGGGACCACCGCCTTCATCGGCCAACCATACAACTATCAGGTGGTTGCCACAAATCCATCACCTGTCTGCGGTTCGCTCACGTATACACTGGATCTGAACCCGGCCGGGATGAGCATCAGCCCCACGGGACTGATCCAATGGACCCCGACCCCGGCCCAGGCCGGCTCCAATGCTGTGACGGTCAGGGTGACCGACCCGATCGGCTTCTTTGATACCCAGAGCTTCACTGTTGTTGCGGGCATTTCTCCTGCGAAGATAGGCGTATATGGTGACGGTCTCTGGTATCTGGATGGAAACAATAACGGTGTATGGGATGGAACTCCATCTGATTTTCTGCAGACCTTTGGTATCGGGGTGCCGGGAGCAGTGCCGGTGACAGGAGACTGGAACGGCAGCGGCACGACGAAGATCGGCATATATGCTGACGGGCTCTGGTATCTGGACCTCAACGGCAACGGAGCCTGGGACGGAACTCCAACGGACGGTATATATGCGTTCGGAGGCGGTGTGGCCGGAGCAGTGCCGGTAACGGGCGACTGGAGCGGCAACGGAATAACCAAGATCGGCATATATGCTGACGGCTCCTGGTATCTTGACCTCAGCGGCAATGGATCCTGGGACGGAACTCCGACGGATAGTCTCTATTCATATGGAGGCGGTGTGGCCGGAGCAGTGCCGGTGACGGGCGACTGGAGCGGCAGCGGCACGACCAAAATAGGCATATTTGCTGACGGTGCCTGGTATCTGGACAATAACGGCAACGGCATCTGGGATGGTGTCCCTATTGACCTCCTGTACTCCTTCGGGGTCGGCCTTCCGGGAGTCGTTCCGGTCACCGGTGACTGGAGCGGGACCGGAAGTTCATCGATAGGCATCTACCTTAACGGCACCTGGAATCTTGATTACACCGGCAATGGTGTATGGGATGGCGCCCTGGCCGATCTGCTGCGCAGTTTTGGCGGCGGGGTCACCGGTGCCGTACCTGTCAGCGGGAAGTGGTAACCGTATAGTTGAAAGAAACGGGGCATGGAATGTTAAAAGGTTCCATGCCCCGTATTAACAGGAGGTTTTGATGCAAAAAAAATGGAAGCGCATGAGGGCAGGAATTTCGTTTCCCGGAGCCATGACGCTTTTGGTTATGAGTTTTATTCTCTCGGTCACACTGCTGGGGTCCGTGTCACTGGCTGCTCCGGATCCGGTATTATTAAGGCAGGCCTCTCCTCCCTCTCTTAAACTTGTTCCAATTCCTGAGCCGGCGAATCTCGCCGAGTATGTGATAAATAAACCCGCTGCCATAGCGCTCGGGAAGGCCCTGTTCTGGGACATGCAGGTGGGGAGCGACGGCATACAGGCCTGCGCCTCGTGCCATTTCCATGCAGGGGCCGACAGGCGGGCGAAGAACCAGCTCGGCCCCGGCTTAAACGCAGGGGATACGACCTTTCAGTCACGCGGCCCCAACGCAACCCTTGCAGCCTCTGATTTTCCGTTCCATCAGCGGGCCAACCCTGATTTTCAGAATTCGCCAATCGTACGAAATACCAATGACATAGCCTCATCTATGGGTGTTTTTCTCTCGGACTTTGTCGATATCACCCCGGGGTCCCCTCTCGATCAGACCTCTGTTCTTTTTGACACGGTATTTAATGTGGGCGGCATCAACACCAGGCGGGTAGAACCCCGGAATGCGCCGACCGCGATCAATGCGATCTTTACTTTTGCGAACTTCTGGGATGGCCGGGCCAATAATATCTTTAACGGCGTCAATCCCTTCGGCCCTGAGGACCTCAATGCGAAGATCTGGGCCAATAATGGAGGACTGCTGCAGCAAGTCTCTACAATAGGGCTTAATAATTCGAGCCTGGCCTCCCAGGCAGTAGGCCCCCCGGGGAGCGAGTTTGAGATGTCTGCCCGAAATCGCCCCTTCCAGAAGATAGGCAAAAAGATGCTCAGCCTGCCTGCGCTTGCAAAACAGAAGGTCTCGCCGACCGACAGCGTGCTCGGGCCGATCGCTGCACCGGGCAAGGGACTGACTACAACCTATCCCCTGCTGATCCAGCAGGCCTTTAATGCAAAGTACTGGAACTCCACCGATATCATCATCTTTAACAGCGGGGTGCCTGCGGTCCTTCCTGATCCCGGCCGTCCGCTGACAACAGATGAGTTCACCCAGATGGAGGCGAACTTTTCATTGTTCTTCGGGCTTGCTGTCCAGCTCTATGAGGCCACCCTTGTGTCGGATGAGACCCCTTTTGACCGTTTTGCCTCAGGAGACAACAATGCCCTGACCGAACAGCAGTTGAGGGGGCTTGAAACCTTTTTGAATCAGGGCAAATGCATCAACTGTCACGGCGGTGCTGAATTCACGAATGCCTCGGTCACTGCGGCCCGGTTCCTCAACAATGGGAATCACGGCCTTTTTGAACAGGTACCGCAGGTCCAGAATACGGTTATCTATGACGAAGGCTATTACAATATAGGGCTTATACCTACGACCGAAGACCTGGGAAGGGGCGGGACAGCGCCGTTCATTAACTCCTTGACCGGAAGTTCCTTCCCTCTTTCTTTTATTTCGCTTGCAGTTCTCCAGAACCAGGGTCTGCTTCCGTTCCCCACCCCACAGCTCTCGACTTCCTTTCCGGCCGATTTTATCAGACCGAGCGCAAACGGCAGGTTCAAGGCGAGCAGTTTGAGGAATGTGGAGCTGACCGGCCCTTATTTCCACAACGGCGGGGCTGCAACCCTTGAAGAGGCGGTCGACTTTTATACCCGCGGCGGAAACTTCCCGCATGTGAATATTGTTGACCTTGACCCCGAGATCGCCGAGATCGTTTTGCTTCAGAATGCTCCCGAAAGGAACGCCGAGGTGGTTGCCTTTATGAAGGCCCTTACCGACGAGCGTGTCAGGCAGGAGATGGCGCCCTTTGATCATCCGCAGTTATTTGTCCCCAACGGCCATCCGGGAGACAACCTGGGCCTCACCTGCGTAGCCGGAGCAAATGCCTGCGACAGTCTTCTGCCTGTCCCGGCTGTTGGTTCCGGAGGCCGGCCTGCTGCCGGTCTGCCCCCTCTGCAGCCCTTCCTTGGCGTAAACCCTGTGCCACAGAAGATAGGGGTCGCCGCAAACGGGACCTGGTATATCGACGTTGACGGGAACAGTTCCTGGGACGGTACCCCTGCTGATCAGGTCTACAGTTTCGGTGCAGGGCTGGTAAATGCTATCCCGGTGACCGGTGACTGGAACGGCAGCGGCACCACGAAGATCGGGGTATACAGCGACGGCCTCTGGTACCTGGATCTCAACGGTAACGGTATATGGGACGGTACGCCGACGGATGCGCTGTTCACCTTCGGCGGAGGGCTCGTAAATGCAGTCCCGGTTACCGGAGATTGGAACGGAAGCGGGAGCGCGAAGATCGGTATATACAGCGATGGAACCTGGTACCTGGACCTTAACGGAAACGGTATATGGGACGGTACGCCGACGGATACCCTGTATACCTTCGGCGGAGGGCTCGTAAATGCAGTCCCGGTTGCCGGAGATTGGAACGGAAGCGGGACCGCGAAGATAGGCATATACGGCGATGGGACGTGGTACCTTGACCTCAACGGAAATGGTATATGGGACGGTACGCCAATTGATGCGCTGTATAGCTTCGGGGGCGGGCTTGTGAATGCAGTGCCTGCAGTTGGTGACTGGACCGGCAGCGGCACAGCGAAGATAGGTGTATACAGCGATGGGACGTGGTATCTGGACCTTAACGGTAATGGTGCCTTTGATGGGATTCCGACGGATGACATATATACATTCGGCGTTGGCTTCCCTGGTGCAACCCCCGTGACCGGCACATGGTAGGAATACGAAGCGTAAAGGAGAGTGGAATGCTTAGAGAGAAAAACAGCATCATGGTGCCCGGAGTGCTAATGGCCATTATATTGGTTCTCGGCATCAGTCTTGCAGCGCATGCTGCCCCGGTACAGGCGCCGATCATCGGTGAGATCGAAAGCATCACGATCAATACGCCTTCCGACCACTGGTCAGGCGGTTCGATCGTGGTCGGCGGGCAAAGCGTCATCCTTCCGCGCAATCTCCTTATCGACCTGCCGGCCAACCGGCTTACCCTGAAGCAGATATTCGACCAGGCCCCTGCGGCCTGCATCGCTGCCGGCGAGAGCGGTCTTGCCAAGGGTGACAGCTGCAACACCAGCGGGGCAGGCGGCTTTGCCACGATCTCGGCGAACGTTACGAATGCCGGCAACATCATTGCCGGCGACGTGCTCATTCAAAAGGGCATCGAGTCGGTGGCCGGCCGTGTCACCTACATCAACTACACCGACGGCTATCTGCGGGTCAACGGCGGCATATTGAATGCCACGCAGGTGGACGACAATACCGGCGTTATGATCCGGCTCAATGACCCAACCGGACGTCATACGGTCCAGCAGGGACGCGGCTGTCTGCCCGGGGCATTGAACTGCAGTCCTGACCCGCGTTTCACGCTTGATCCGGACAACTACGTTTTTGCTTTCAGTACCGGCTTTCCGGCCTGCATTCCGAGTACGGTGGCGCGGACCTTCGTTGATGTTCTCGGCCTTGGCACCACCACTGCCCAAGGGCTGGCAGACGGCAGCGGGGATGTCTTGTGTCCTGCCACGAACCGGAGCATTAACAACGGGATGCCGGTGGACGATTCCCGGCGTTTTGCCCCGCTTCAGCTTGGAGACCACATCGCTGCCACGGGCAACTTCGAGACGATCAACTGTGAGCACTTTATCTCGGTCAACAGTCTTAAGGTCTCAAAACAACTGGCAACCAAGAGCAACGCAGATCAGCCCGATTATATGTTCATCGAACTGGCGTTTCTCAAGGCGCCGGGGTTCCAGGACCAGATCATCGAGTCCCATTTCTTCGGCTCAACCACCCGTTCGCCTGCAGACGTGGTCATCTGGTCTGTTCATAACGACCCGGCTGCGAACCAGCCCCACGAGTTTCTTCTGGCCACGACCCTGGGATGTGACGCTGCAGCGGGGGTTGGCTCCTGTACGGCCAAGGCTGTTCTTCCTGCTGCCGGGGTAGACATATTTTCTATCACCCACCTTGTCAACTTCCGGATCCTCCCGACAGCACGACTGTTTGATCCCTGTGCCCATTTCAGGGCAGATTCCCGGTTCATACCTCTTAACGTCTGTCCGGCAGGCGGGACCTTTGCCGAGCAGTTCAGCATGCTGAGCCCGCTGCCGCGCCAGATCCATGCCAGGACCGGACGCGGCATTGCCACCCCCGGTCTGCTCTCTGTTGATGTCCGGGGTAATTCAGCTCCGAACGGTCAGTACTATTTTCAGATCGGGATCGGGCTGGCAAGTATACAGCTCCCTGACTTCGCCGGTATTGATCTTAATCTGCTCAATACCCCGATAAGTTTTTCGGGGATCCCCTGGAACCTTGACCGCCGGCTCAGTCCGGGCGGTTGCAATGGCCCCTGTGAAGCATCCGCTCAACCGCTCAGTCCTTTCCCCTTTGAGGGATTTGACCCCCGCACGGCGGCCGCCACGCCCACAGGCCCTTATATCGACCCCAACTTTAACCGTGGCGTCCTGAGCGTAGCGAATAACCGTGTTCTCTCCTATGTGAGCGGCACACCTGTTGCCGGTATTTTCAACTTCGACGGCAATAATACCATACTGGCCTGGCCGCCGGTTGACCCGGTCTTCATTTCTGTGCCTGCCCTGCAGCCGGTTCCCCCTCAGGTGCCGGTTGTGAGCATCACCTCATTCCCCGGGTTTACCGCTACTCAGGGCCAGCTTTACAGCTACCAGGTGGTTGCCACCAATCCTTCTCCTGTCTGTGGTCCTCTCACCTTTTCTCTGGACCTCAAGCCGGTCGGGATGACCATCAGTGCAACAGGGCTGATCCAATGGACTCCGACCCCGGCCCAAGTGGGTCCCAATTCGGTTACGGTCAGGGTGACGGACCCGATCGGGTTCTTCGATACCCAGAGCTTTGTCATTGCTGCTGCCGCCGCTGGCCCGGACAAAATAGGAGTTTTCAACAGCGGCACCTGGAATCTGGATGTTAATGGCAACGGCGTATTTGATGGACCGCCCGCTGACCGCACCGATGTGTTTGGCGGCGGAGTTGCCGGAGCAGTGCCGGTGACGGGAGACTGGAACGGCAGCGGCACAACGAAGATAGGCATATTTGCTGATGGCACCTGGTATCTCGACGTAAACGGTAATGGCGCATGGGACGGAGTTCCAACGGATAGTATCTATGCGTTTGGCGGCGGAGTTGCCGGGGCAGTGCCGGTGACGGGAGACTGGAACGGCAGCGGCACAACAAAGGTAGGCATATTTGCTGATGGCACCTGGTATCTCGACGTAAACGGTAACGGCGCATGGGACGGAGTTCCAACGGATAGTATCTATGCGTTTGGCGGCGGAGTTGCCGGGGCAGTGCCGGTGATGGGAGACTGGAACGGCAGCGGCACAACAAAGGTAGGCATATTTGCTGATGGCACCTGGTATCTCGACGTAAACGGTAATGGCGCATGGGACGGAGTTCCAGCGGATAGCATCTATGCGTTTGGCGGCGGAGTTGCCGGGGCAGTGCCGGTGACGGGAGACTGGAACGGCAGCGGCACAACGAAGATAGGCATATATGCCGACGGCACCTGGTATCTGGATATGAACGGCAATGGGGCCTGGGACCAGCCTGCAGATATCATCAGTATCTTCGGGTCAGCCGGACTTATCCCGGTCTCCGGAAAGTGGAATTAAGAGTTACTGCAAGGGAGACAGGGGATGCGCCCCAGGAGAGAATTACCTATCCCCTGTGCAGGGATCCCAACTGAGCCCGGGACATCTGGTTTTCAAGTGAGAAAGGGTGCGCGGTGAGGACCGCGCGCCCTTTACTTATGTCAGGGTACGTGTTAAAATTTTTATGTTAAAAATAATTCAAAGCAGGGGATGATACATGAAAAAAAATAGGTGTTATGGAATCGTTGCACTGCTCTGTTCCCTTATTCTGACAGGCCAGGTCTATGCCCAGGAGATCCAGAGCACGCAGGGGCTGTCCGGTTCCCCGTCTCAGCAGCTGTCGTCCCCGCAGTCTCTCCAACAGCCTGTCAACCAGCCTCTCCAGCAGCTCATTCTCCAGCAGCCGGTGAAGGCAGTAGAGCATAAGACCGTGCCAGACCGCACTTCCTCAGGGTTCGAGCAGTATGTGGCCGGCACCGCGTCCCTTGCCTTATCGACCGACATCAGGCAGTTCGGTTATGACCTCTTCGAAAAGCCGCCCTCGACCTTTGCCCCTGTCACGTCAGTGCCTGTCGGGCCTGACTATGTCCTTGGACCGGGAGACGAGATCAGGATAACGGTCTGGGGAAAGATAGACGGCACGTGGAATGTCGTGGTCGACAGGGATGGCAGCATCAGCCTCCCGAAGATCGGTATGCTCGGGGTGACCGGCCTGACCTTTCAGGAGCTGAAGGGGCTTCTGCAGAAGGAGTTCTCGAAGTACTTTACAGGATTTGAGATGAATGTCAGCATGGGGCCGCTCAGGACGATGAGGGTCTATATAGTCGGAAATGCGCAGCGGCCAGGGGCTTATACGGTCTCTTCTCTCTCTACCATTATCAATGCGGTCTTCGAGGCCGGCGGACCGGCCAAGACAGGGAGCCTCAGGGACCTGCAGGTGAAACGCAACGGCCGGACGGTCGGCCATTTTGATATGTATGATTTCCTTCTGAAGGGAGATAAGGCACAGGACATCAGGCTTATGCCGGAGGATGTGATCTTTATCCCGCCGGTCGGGCCTCTGGTGGGGATAGCCGGCAATGTGAATACCCCTGCCATTTATGAGCTCAAGGGTGAAACGAGACTCCTCGATCTCATCCGGACGGCCGGCGGACTTACCGGTATTGCCTTTAAGGGGCGGGTCCAGGTCCAGAGGATCGAGTCCCATCAGTTCAGGACGATCTTTGAAGGCGACCTGATCGATATGGATAAGAACGTTGCGAAGAATTTCCTCCTCCAATCCGGAGACCTTGTGAAGGTCTTCTCCGTGGTCGAGGCGAAGAACACGGTCACACTGACGGGAGCGGTCTCCTATCCGGGAGACTACGGGGTGACCGCCGGCGTGACAAAGGTGAAGGACATTATCCAGCTTGCGGGAGGCCTGCTTTACTATGCTGCAAATCAGGCTGAGGTGACGAGGGTCACGGTTACGGGCGCGGGCCCGGTGACCGAGGTGTTCCCGATCGACCTTTCAAGGGCGCTTGAGGGCGATCCCCAGCATAACGTAGCCATGAAGGTGAATGATTATATTTTTGTCAGGACCGTTCCTGAATGGGACCTCTACCGTCTGGTGAGCATCTCCGGGGAGGTCAAATACCCCGGCGTATATACCATCAGGAAGGGTGAAGTGCTGTCATCACTAATAGAAAGGGCCGGCGGATATACGGACAAGGCGTACCTGAAGGGGGCCATATTCAGGAGGGAAAGCGTCAGGGCGCTCCAGCAGAAGAGCCATGCCGAGATGATAGAGAGGCTCGACAGGGAGCTTTTTGCCAGAGGTTCTGCCCAGGCGTCTGTCGCCTCAAGCCAGGAGGAGATCCAGTCGAAGAAGGTCGAGCTTGAGCAGAAGCAGAAGTTCGTCGAATCCCTTCGCAGCATTAAGGTCACGGGGAGGATGACGATCGGACTGTCTCACCTGAGACTCCTGAAGGGGAGCGAATCAGACCTTGAACTCGAAAACAACGACAGTCTTTTTATTCCGGCCAAAAACAATGTGGTCAACGTGTCAGGCTCTGTCATGTCCCTGGGCAGTTTTGTCTATCGCAGCAGCCTGGACTACCGGGACTATGTGGAGATGGCCGGCGGGTACTCGGATTCAGCCGACCGGAGCAATGTCTATGTGCTGAAGGTCGACGGGAGCGCGAGAAAGCTTACACGGGGCTTCATGAACTGGAACTCAGCAAAGACCCGCTGGGAAGTGAGCGCCTACGGTGATGACGTCAGGGAGATCGACCCCGGGGATACCATTGTCGTTCCTGAGAAGCTTGAGCGTATCGCGTGGCTGCGCGAGTTCAAGGACATAACCCAGATCCTGATGCAGATCGCGGTGGCCGCAGGCGTTGTCGTGAATCTTTTTTAGCGTTACACATGGGGAGAAGGAAGCGATGCATTCAGGCTGACGGCCCATGACGTATATCCGCGGCCTCGTTCTTTTTTTTCTCATTCTGTTCTCCTTTGTTGTCACCCCTGTCCGTGCAGGCGACGAGCCCTTTACGGGGCCTGCCAGCGGCGGGGGCACCGGCCTGCTGACGATTCCCACGGCACGTGTCATAAAAGAAAATACCTATCGTATCGGTTTCGGCTGGGTGGATCCCTACACGTATTATTATGCGACCCTGAGTCCGCTCGCGGGTCTCGAGATAAACGGCAGGATCACCTCGATCAGGGGCGTGCCCGCATTTCCCGGCAGGACCGGCGGCCAGGGCGATTTTAAGGACAAGGCGATCGACTTCAAGTTCCAGCTCATACCCGAAGGGAAATATATGCCCGCCATGGCCGTAGGGATAATGGACCCGCAGGGCACGCGCATTTATGCGTCCCAACTCGTTGTAGTAAGCAAACAGATATATCCCTTCGATTTCACTCTGGGTTTCGGCAATGGCAGGTTCGGGAAAAAGCCGCTGCTGCCCCTGGATGAGACGATAAAGATCGAGATGATCTCCGACCCAAAGGCATGGCTTAAAGACTCTCAGTTTTTCTGGGGTGTGCAGTTCAGGCCCTCTGAAAAATACGCCCTCATGCTCGAATACAGCCCGATCCGGTATCACAAACAGACCAGCGACCCGGCCCAGGCGAAATACTTTAATGAGTCTGTGCCTTCGCACTATAGTTTCGGCGCCAGGTGGAGGCCATACAGCTGGGCTGAGTTCGATCTGAGCTACCAGAGGGGAAATAAATTAGGGCTCGGGTTTTCGATGGACTTTGAGCTCGGGAAGCCTCTTGTTCCGCTGTATGACCGCCCATACAAGGAGGCCCCGGGCAGCGGTCTGAATCCTGTGGCAGAGCGTATAACAGAGGCCCTGCATGCTATAGGGTTCAGTGATATCACGGTGACCCTGAAAGGCGAGCACCTTTCCCTTGCGGCTCAAAATGACACGTATTATTACGCACCGAAGGCCGTGGGGAGGATGCTGAAGACCCTGCATGGCATTGCGCCTGACACGGTGAAACATTTCCATCTCCTTCTGAGGGAGAACGGGGTCCCCATGACCAGCTTTTCCATGGAACGGATCGATGTGAGAGATCTCTTCTCTGAAAAACTGAGCGCGGGGGAGTTCCTCCGTCTTGTAGAGACAAAGACCGATCCTGCAGGCAGCGCTGACGCGACCGGCAGGCACAGGAAGTTGTTCACTTACGGGGTCAAGCCTGTTGTAGAGACGCTGCTTAATGACCCGACGGGCTTTTTCAGATACAGGGTCGGTGCAAAGGCATGGGGCAGTTATCATCCCTGGACGGGCGCTTCTTTCATTGCAGGGCTTGAGGGATTTCCCCTGAATAATGTTACTTCAACCAATGAACCGCTCTCAATACCTGTCAGGTCCGACCTTGTATTGTTCAAAAGGAAGGATGTGGTTCTTGACAGGCTTATGGTCGATCAGATCTACAAGGGAGGGCATGAGCTTTATGGCCGGGCCGCTGCCGGTCTGCTTGAGGTCCAGTACGCGGGGATCGACGCAGAGGTGGCCATGCCTCTTTTTAAGGGAAGGCTCCTGGTCGGTCTGGGGGGCAGCTATGTTAAGAAAAGAGATCCGGACAATCTGTTTGCCTTGAAGACTGATGGCGTCAAGGATACCTTCAGCACCGCATTCGTGAACGCCAGGATTAATTTTCCGGAGAAGGAGATCTCTGTAGATCTCAAGGCCGGAAAGTTCCTGGCAGGGGATAAAGGGGTCAGGGTCGGCATGTCGAAGTTCATCAACGGTGTTGTTATCTCTGCCTGGTACAGCCGCACCGGCACATCCATCTTCCAGGACAATTTCAACAGGGGTTACCACGACAAAGGGATATCGATCTCGATCCCGCTGAGGCTGTTCAAGGGATCGGATTCGAAGACCTCGTACACGTATTCACTGTCCCCATGGACACGCGACGTTGCGCAGGATATCGACCACTTCAATACGCTCTTTGATTTCATAGGAAGGAACCAGAAGATCTATATAGAGAAGGACGCCAGAGAGCTTATCAGGTAGGAAATAATCACTTGACAAACCTGTACTTATGGGAGATAATAAAGACATCAATATATTTATTGGCACAGCCGGTAACGGCTATATCAAGGTAACCAATCAGAGGAGGTCTGACATGAAGCATCTGTTGAACGCGAAAATGGTGGTGGTAGTCCTGAGCATCTTTCTGGTGAGCATGGCCCTGTTGCCCGGCTTTGTGACCAAGGTCATGGCAGAGAACCTTCCTCCGGGAAGCATACAGATTGCTGCTGTAGGTGACGCCGGAGCGTCCGGCGGTGGTGCAACGAATGCCGGGATCAGCGGCGGAACCGTTCTGCTGATAGTTCTCGGGGCAGCCGGACTTGCGGCGCTGGCCCTGTCCTCAGGCGGCAGCAACAGCACAACCGTAAATCACTAAGGAATTAATCATCCGAAAGGCTGAAGACCTCAAGGTTTTCAGCCTTTTTTTTGACCGGGGAAAGGAGGAGCATTCATGAAAGACCGTTTCATTCTCAGCTTCACGCTTCTCCTCCTTGTCTTCAGCCAGCCGCTTCCCGCTTTTGCCGTCAGTTCCGAGAGCGAGATGGATATGATACTCACCTCAGCGGAGTCCGTGTTCAAGTCAATGAAGAGCAGGAGCTATGCCCTCATATGGGGAGGGCTCTCGGCCAAATCACAGGAGACGATCGTGGAGGACACTCAGAAAAGCCTGCAGAAGTCAGGCGTAAGTTCTTATACGAATGAACAGCTCGCGGTTGATTTTTCTTCAGGCGCTGTCCTGGCGAAGGCGTACTGGGACTCTTTTTTAAATAATTTTGATCCCGACACGGTCCTGTCACAGAGCACCTGGAAGATGGGACCGATCAAAAACGATAAGGCTGATGTTATAATATCCTATAAGAAATCCGAAAATCCTGCGGTCCTGAAAATGCTCCGTGAGGAAGGTTCCTGGAAGGTCGGACTCGTGGAGACCTTCTGGCTGAGGAAATAAGATGAGTTCGAAAGACGAAGCGAACATACTGGATCATGTTACGGTCCTCCTGAAGCGGAAGGGGTTTATTGCAGGCATAACTGTCGCCTGTGTCGTTATAGCGGCAATAGCCGGTTTTGTCCTTCCCCCTACCTACCGGGCAGAGACGAGGATACTGCCTCCCCAGCAGAACAGCTCGGCATTGTCCGCATATCTTTTGTCCCAGCTGAACAGCCCGGTCCTGGCAAGCGGCGCACTCGGCATGAAGAGCAGCCCAGTCGGTCTTTATACCGGGATGCTCAGGAGCAGGGTGGTCCTTGACCGCATCATCGACCGGTTCAGCCTGGTTTCGGTCTATAAGAAGAAATACCGCGAGGATGCGAGGAAATGCCTGTCATCCGCCCTGAAGGTGCAGGACGACAGGAAAAGCGGCATCATTGCGGTGCGTGTTGAGGACCGGGATGCAAAAAGGTCTGCGGATATGGCCAATGCCTTTGTCGAGGAGCTGAAAGTCCTCGCGCAGAGCCTCGCAGTTTCAGAGGCCTCCCAAAGAAGGCTTTTCCTTGAAGGTCAGATAAAGAGCACCCAGGAGAACCTGAAAAGATCAGAAGAGGCAATGAAGGGCTTCCTGGAAAGGACAGGAACGGTCAGGATCGAAGAACAGGCAAAGGTCCTCATCGAGGCCGTTGCTCGCCTGCGGGCGGAGATCTCGGCAAAGGAAGTGCAGTTGAGGGTCTTAAAAAGCTACTCCACATCACGCAACCCTGACGTCCAGAAGATCGAAGAAGAGGTCAAGGGGATGAGGGAGCAGCTTGCGAGGCTTGATACCAAAAGCAGCGGAGCTGCAGATAATTCCCTGTCCATGGGAAAACTGGCCGGGGCCGGTGTCGAATATGCCGGAAAGCTGCGGGAGCTGAAGTTCAATGAGGCGCTCTATGAACAGCTCGTCAAACATTTTGAGGCGGCGCGTCTTGATGAAGCGCGGGACGGAGCCCTCATCCAGGTCATTGATAATGCGGTCACGCCTGAAAAGCGCATAAGGCCCAAACGCCTTCTCCTGATTGCCATTGCTGCAGTAGCAGGCTTTTTCTTTGCCATCATTGCCGCTTTTTTCCTGGAATACCGCGATAGTCTTTCTGCTGACGCCGGAAACAGCGAGAGGATAGCAAAGCTGAAGCAGTATGCCGCAATCCTTCCGGGGCAGTAATCAAAAAGGTGTGCAGCCCGCGCTGAGTTCCCCATCAACCAGCGGACGTCTACTCGCACATAACACACTCTTAACCCTCGCCGGTCAGGTCATCCCCCTCGTTATTGCCCTTTCTGTCATCCCGGTGCTTCTGAAAGGTCTCGGCACCGACAGATTCGGTGTGCTGACACTTTCGTGGATGGTCCTCGGATATTTCAGTCTCTTTGACCTCGGGCTGGGAAGGGCAACGACCCGGTTCGTTGCTGAGGCCCTTGGAAAAAATGAGACCGGAAGTCTCCCTGAACTGATCTGGACATCCTTCAGCCTGCATCTGATGCTTGGTATCACTACGGGGCTTATCCTGGCGCTGCTCACGCCATTGCTGGCGGGGAGGATACTCAGGATCTCCCCTGAAATGATCGGGGACGCCATCACCACGTTCCTCATACTTTCTGCAGCCATCCCCGTTATCCTTGCATCCACCGTGTTGCGCGGAGTGCTTGAGGCAAGCCAGAGATTTGACCTCATCAATATGGTCCAGATACCGGCCGGCTCACTGACATTTTTGCTGCCGCTTGCAGGTCTTTTCATCGGCTTCGGGCTGCCGGGGATCGTCGCCCTCCTGATGCTTGCCCGGTTGGGGGCAGCGTTCGCCTATCTTCTGTTATGCATGAAGGTCTTTCCCGTGCTGAGGAACGGGTACCGCTTTGACCGGAGGGTGATGCGTCCGCTTCTGTCCTTCGGGGGCTGGATCACCGTCTCCAATATTGTGGGGCCTGTCCTGATATACCTTGACCGCTTTATGCTCGGGGCCCTTGTCTCGATGGCCGCGGTCGCTTACTATACGGCCCCTTTTGAGGTGGTGACGCGTCTCATGGTCTTTCCGATGAGCCTTATCATGGTCCTCTTCCCTGTCTTCAGCGCTGCAGGGAACCTGCCCGGGGAGCAGATCGCGCGGCTTTATACCCGTTCCATAAAGTATCTTCTCCTTGTGATGGGCCCCGTGCTGCTGATCATGATCCTTTTTGCCGGCCAGATCCTCAGCCTCTGGCTCGGGAGCGACGTTGCGGAGAAGAGCACCCTGGCCTTCCAGATCCTTGCCGCTGGCATGCTGCTGACCCCTGTACAGGTCTCTGTCAGCCTGCTGCAGGGCATCGGCCGGCCGGATATCTCGGCGAAGTTCTATCTTCTTGAACTGCTGTTTTATCTGCCGATGCTGTGGTTCCTGGTCAGAGGTCTCGGTATCCCCGGCGCAGCCCTGGCATGGACCCTCAAGGCGCTCATTGACACAATTCTCCTTTTCATTGCCTCGGGGAGGTTTTATGATATCGGGACGAGGGTGCTTTCGGAAAATGGTCTCCTCAGAGGGATATTCGCCCTGATGACCCTGGCCGTCCTTTTTTCAGTTGTCCATTTTTCAGGGCTCGCCCTTCGACCGCAGATCGTCATGGCGGCGGGAGCCCTTATCCTTTTTGGGCTGGTCTCCTGGTATTATGTGCTTGATGGTAAGGACCGGGCACTGCTTCATGCCGGTTCGTCAGGGAGCTAGAGGCATGCGAATTCTGACTTATATTAACTGCGAGTGAAGAGGGGCGCGCTATGTGCAATATGGCCTGTATAGAGTTTGGAGAGAAGAACCTGACCAATGAGGATATCGGCCGGAAGAGGGTGATCGAGGTCGGGGCCTACGATGTGAACGGGAGCCTCAGGCCGGTGATCGAGGTGCGGAAGCCTGCAGAGTACGTCGGGGTCGATATCGCGGGGGGATACGGGGTCGATGTTGTCTGCCCTGCCGAAGATCTCCTGGAGAGGTTCGGCAGGGAGAGCTTCGACCTTGTTGTATCGACCGAGATGCTGGAGCATGTCAGGGACTGGAGAAAGGTCATATCGAACTTCAAGGGTATCTGCAGGCCCGGGGGGGCGATCCTTATTACGACAAGGTCACGGGGGTTTGCCTATCATGGCTGGCCCTATGATTTCTGGAGATTCGAGCCTTCGGACATGGAGCAGATATTCGCCGATTTCAGTATCGAGCATCTGGAGAAGGACCCGCTGATGCCCGGGGTCTTCATCAAGGCCAGGAAACCGGAGGTCTTTCATGAAAAGGGTCTGGCGGATATGGAGCTCTATTCGGTCATAACAGACGGGAGGGTCAGGGATATCGACGACAGGACACTTGAAGGCCGCCTGAAACAGCTCGCTGAGCAATACCCCGCTGAAAGGATGACCCTTAAGGGCCGGCTGCGGACGATGCTCAGGAATATGATATGGAAGCTAAAGAAGATATAATAGAGAATGGATCAAAGCTGCGCGGTGCTCGCTGAGCCTCTCATGAAGACAGATCCCCCAGGCAGGCCTCTTTCCGCGAACCGTGATGCGGTCGGCCTGACCTGCCGGATCTGTTCGAACGAAAAGGATAACAGGGGTTATTCTGTCAGGGAAATGTATTTCGGGACCCGGGAGGAATTCACCTATTTCCAGTGCGCCTCCTGCGGCTGCCTTCAGATCACGACGATACCCGGGGACATGGCCCGGTATTATCCGCAGGGCTATTACTCTCACATGACGATCGACGAGACCTCTCCGGTCGCACGCCTCAAGGGGATGCTCCGGAGGATCAGGAACCGCTCCATCCTGTTCGACAATGGAGTTCTCGGAAGGATCATCCGGCGCATGAGGCCTGCTGATTTCCCTCTGGAACTCCTCAAGAGGACCGGTCCCCTCAAAGATATGTCTATCCTGGACGTGGGATGCGGCAGCGGCATGTTCCTGTATCAGCTGAAGGAGGCCGGCATCGACAAGGTGCTCGGCGTCGATCCGTTCATTGAGCACGACATCGAATACCGCAGCGGACTGCGGATCATCAAGAGTTCCCTTATGGAGCTTCAGAGCAGCGGACAGAGGTTCGACCTCGTCATGTTCAACCATTCGTTCGAGCATATGCCCGATCCCGGCACCGTCATGAAGGCTGCCGCCGGTCTGCTCACGGAGAAGGGCACCGTCCTCATCAGGATACCGACCGTTGATTCGTATGCCTGGGAACACTACCGTGAGAACTGGGTCCAGCTCGATGCGCCCCGCCACCTGTTTCTGCATTCCCGGGCATCCCTCGGGATCCTCGCTACTCAGGCCGGGTTGTCCGTAACCGAGGTGGTCTATGATTCGGAGACGCTGCAGTTCTGGGGCAGTGAACAGTACCTCAGGGATATTCCGCTTGACTCGGACCGGTCAGTGAAGCATGGGCCGGGATGTTCCGTCTTCAGCAGGGAGCAGCTCAGCGGGTTCGCTCAGGAAGCTCTGAAACTGAATGAAGAGGAAAGGGGAGATCAGGCCGCCTTCTTCCTCAAAAAGCGATCATGAATGAACAATCAATGAATACAAAAAACAAGACAGGCGTCGTTCTGGTGAACTGGAACGGGGTTGAGCTGACGGTCCCCTGCATCGCGTCTCTCCTGGAGGGCACGGTCAGGCCTGACCAGATCGTGGTGGTCGATAACGCCTCTGAGGACGGCTCGGCCGACCTCATTGCCCGGCAGTTCCCGGAGGTCGAGCTGATCCGTAACAAGGAGAACCTGGGCTTTACGGGAGCCAACAACATCGGCATCAGCAGCCTCATGGCCTCGGGCTGCGGCTATATCTGGATATTGAACAACGACACCACCGTGGACGACCGGTGCCTGGAGGTCCTGAAAGGCCATTTGGACGCCCATCCGGAGGTGGCGGCCTGCTCGGGGAAGATACTCCATGACGAGCCCCGGAACCTTGTCTGGTACGCGGGCGCGACCTATAATCCCTGGACCGTACGCACCAGACACCGTGGCCACGGGGAACAGGACACAGGCCAGTATGAGAGCATCGAGAAGGTCCCGTTCATATCGGGCTGCTGCATGTTCGTCCGCAGTGAGGCCATAACGAACGTCGGCCCTTTTGACGATCATTTTTTTGCCTATGATGAGGACAGCGACTGGTGCCTGCGCGCGGCAAAGGCCGGGCTGCGGCTGGAGTATCTGCCCGGGGCCGTGATCCGGCATAAGGTCTCTGCCTCTGTAGCCAAGCTTAAGAAGCAGGAATACGGTGGGGACACCTCGCTGTTCGCCGTTTATGTCACCAGCCGCAACAGACTGTTCCTCATCAGGAAACATGCAGCGGGCCTGCTTCATGCCTGCACGGCATTCTCGGTATTCTTTTTGTGGGCCCTTTATTATGGCGCTGCACTGATGCTTCTTGGCAGGATAAAGAAATTCAAGGCTCTGGCCATGTCCGTGTATGACGGCATTCTGCAGCCTCTCGATGATGGGGGCCCTGTCAGCCGGAGGACATGTCTCATTCAGTCAGAAAGTCAGCTTATGGACGATCAGCAGCTGATACTCGGTAATCTCGTGAACTCCGGCCGCTCAGGTGCGCTGGACAGGCCCTGGGTGCTTCGCTGGTATATTCTTGCTTTTTGCTTTGCGCCGGCAGTGATGATATTGATCATGAGCGCCAGGGCCGAAGAAGCCCGTGCCGTCGTACTGGCCGGACAGTTTGCACTTGCTGCCGGCACCTGTCTGGCCCTCTGCCAATTATGCAGCAAGCCGCTGATCAATCCGATCCAGGCAGTTGTCTTCCTTTTCCACTGGTGGTTTGCCGTTGGCCCGGCCTCGGCTGTCCTGTTTGCTGTCCTGAGAGACGATGCTGACCTGCTCGGAAAGTATGTGGGAGCCGGCGGGGCATCTCTCTGGGTCGTTGCCCTTGGCCTGCCCCTGTATGCCTATTCGGCGAAAAAGACCATGCAGTGGAGCCGCGACCGGATTCGGCATCTGTCCTTCCTCATGCCCGAAGGACCTCTCTACCGGCCGGCTGCCCTGTATGCTTACTGGCTGCTCGGCGGCGTGCTTGCGGTCACCGTTATCGTCCTTGGCCAGTTCGGGATCGTCGGCCGGCAGGCGATAAGCTATCTCGGGGCAACGATAAGCGAGAACTGGTTTGTTTCGGTCCTGGAGGCCATCAGCACCATTTCTGTTTTTGCTACGGTCGGGGTCATGGCATACCTGATAGGTCCGGTGCGGCAGGGGACGGGTAAATTCAAGGCGATCGCTGTCGGCCTTATCCTTTTCAATACCGTGACCGCATTTACCTCCGGTTGGAAAGGCGCCATAGTCCAGAGCTTCGTCCTGCTGTTCATCGTCATGTACGTCTGGAGACAGAAACTGCCGATACTTCTCGTGGTCATGCTGGCCCTCTCGTATCTTTTTGTTGTTGAGCCCTTTGTGAGGGAGACCAGGATCGTCGCGGAAATAACTCAGATATCAACCCCCGAGGAGAGGTATGAATTGTTCAAGGCCGCCATGGGGGAGGCAACGCTGGACGATCTGGCAGCCATAGAACTTAACATCGAGTCGCCCTTCCGGTATATATTTGAGTATGCAGAAATCATTGCTTCTGAAAGTTCACTGTTCAATGGCCCCTGGTCCGGTACCATTTCCGACGGACTGCTGGCGCTTGTCCCGCGTGCCCTGTATCCTGATAAGCCCGAAGGAACCGTCGGCAATTTCTTTGCCCGGTACCTCGGCAATGCCGCCCCCGACGATTATGAACAGAATATAGGCGTCAGCCTTCCCTTCGAGATCGTTGGCAATTATGGTTATATCATGGGTGTTCTATCGTTCATTGGTATCGGCGTCCTTTGGACTCTTTTCTGCGTCTGGCTGCTTTCCGAGGCAAGGCTTGCGACCCATCCGCTCGCACCGCTCTGCATCATGTATGCCCTGTCTATGGAGGCCAGTATAGGACAGTTCCTGGCCCGGTTCCGGGACCTCCCTCTTTTGCTTGTGGCGGCATATCTTTTGTGGCTTCTCCTGAGAAAGCGGATCTAGCCGCTTATGCAGGCAAGAGATCACGTGCCCGTGCATAACCGGTCAGAGCCGTTGACCGTTACGCACTACCATAGAAGGTTTGACGACTCTTATTCGAGCATTGAGGGCCTGTTTGCGGAGATCCGCAGCGGGATGCCTCCCTTTATCAACTGTAAAATAGTTGTCGCCCCGTTCGTCAGTCGCGGATTCTGGAGGCGACTGGCCAATATTATTACCGCACCTTTTTATCAGAGTGACGTCAACCATATTACCGGCGACATCAATTATGTCTCTTTCCTGCTGAGCAGAAAGAAAACGATACTGACCATCCATGACTGTGTCGTCCTTGAGCGGTTAAGCGGGTTGAAAAAAGCAATATTCTTTTTGTTCTGGTACTGGCTGCCGGAGAAACGTATCGGTATCATAACCGCTGTCTCCCACTCGACCAAGAAAGAACTGCTCCGGTATCTGCACTGCGATCCGGAAAAGATACGGGTCATCCATAATTGTATTTCGGCTGATTTCAAACCACAGGCAAAGGTCTTCAATGCAACCAGGCCGGTCTTGCTCCAGATAGGGACCAGGTACAATAAGAACCTCATCCGCGTTGCCGAAGCGCTCCGGGATATCCCCTGCCACCTGAGGATCATTGGCGTCCTGAACAGGGAGCAATCTGCGGCCCTGTCACGGTTCAATATCGATTATTCGGCAAAGGCCGGTATAACCGGCCAGGAGATGGTAAGGGAATATCAGGATGCGGACATGCTCGTTTTCGTATCGACCTATGAAGGTTTCGGCCTTCCTGTTGCCGAGGCCAATGCCGTTGGCCGGCCTGTGGTGACGAGCAACCTCCTGTCCATGCCTGAGGTTGCCGGTACCGCAGCCTGCCTCGTTGATCCATACAGCGTCCCGGATATCAGAAAAGGTATACTGAGCGTTCTGTCCGACAGGGACTATCGTGAAAAACTGATAGCCGATGGGTATGAGAACGCCAAACGGTTCAATGCAGCAATTATCGCCGGACAATACGCCGGGCTTTACGAAGAGGTGTATCGAAACAGCTTTTGAGAAAGAAAATGATCTGTATGCCTGAAGCGTTCCCGGTAATAGATACAGTGCGGCGACGGTCAGATTTTATGGAGAACAGTATGAATGAAGAATGCGCGTGTTTTGAGGGTAAAAGGTGTTGTCATGATGAGCTGCCCCATCCTGCAGGGGCGGTCTTTATGGCGGCAGTAAAATGCATGTATGGCATGATCGTCCTGCTGACGATGTTTGGCCTGGATTGGGGGACTGCTCAGGCGGAGGACTTTATATTCGAGACCTCAACCGTACGCCTGGTGATCGATGACAGCGGCTCTGCTAAAAGCATGCGGGAAAGAACAGGCGGCAGGGAACTGCTTGCCGGCAGCCCGGCGCCTCTTTTTTCGGTCCGGCGTGCAGGGAAATGGAACGCGGTCACGAAACTTGCCCGCGAGGGCGGGAACTTTCGGGCTCAATTCGGACAGTCAGGCATGTCTGCGGATCTACGGATATCTGCCGGCCCGGACCGCGTCGTGATCGAGCTGGTGCGTCTGGACGCAGCCGGTGCTGAAGAGGTCAGGCTCGCCCAGGTCAGGGCGGGCGGGCTGCCTAATTCCGGGGTCACCCTTACCGTCCTATGGGACGCCCTGATCGCGATCAGCCTTATGGGGTTGAGCGACAAGGTGGATTCCCGGTTCGGAGAAGGCATGCTGCTTGCGTCGGTCTATCCCGAGTTCGGCATGCTCGGCGAGAAGGTTGCTCTGGTGACGGTTCCGACGCAGCAGTTCAGCGCAGCAGTTCAGCGAGTTGAAAAGGAATTCGGGCTGCCCTCGCCCATGATCGGCGGTGTCTGGGCAAAGGCATCATCTGATGTGCGGACAAGCTATCTTTTTACGGACCTGACGGAAGCGAATGCCGACGATACGATCAGGTATGCAAAACGGGCAGGCTTCAGATACATCATGATCTATAGCCATATCTGGTCTTCGTCGCTCGGTTCTTATCCCATCAATCTCCGCTCCTTCCCCCGGGGAGAAGAGGGCCTGAAGACGGTGATCGATAAGTGCCACGCGGCCGGGCTCAAGGTGGGCATGCATGTGATGACCAGCTTCGTGGGAAAGGATGATGCGTTCGCCTCTGCGCGGGTGCGGCATCTGTTCAGCGATGCCGGACAGGTGCTTTCGCGGGATATCGGGGCCAGCGACCGGGAGGTCCCGGCAGAGGGGAGTCTGTCAAAATTCCTGACGGGCGCATACGGCCCGGCAAAAGACTTGCGGGTCGACGACGAGATCATCCGCTGCGAGACAGCAGGAGGCCCCGGCTCCACGGTGCTTATGCAGTGCCAGCGTGGTTATGCCGGGACCAGACCCGCATTTCATAAGGCAGGTGCGAAGCTGCAGCATTTGGCCGAATACAGCGGTTTTTATCTCGCGGACCTTCGCACGCCGTTAAAGGAAGAGATAGCCGAGCGCATCTCGGGAGTGATCGATCGCTGCGGGTTCGACATGATATTCTTTGACGGAGCCGAGGTCAACTGCATCAATGGGCCTTGCTGGCACTGGGCAGGTCAGCAGGAACTGAGCATCACAAAGAGGGTCAAACGCGACCTCCTGATCGAGGGATCGGGAATGTCCCACTGGGGCTGGCATATGACGACGCGGGGCTATTGCAGCGATTTTGCCGCAGTAGCCCCGAAGCAGTATCTCGACCACCACAAGATCGACTATTGGTGGAATTTCTATTTCCGAAGCTTTATGCCCGTTGAACTCGGCTGGTGGGGGGTTCTGACGGCCACGCCTGACCACCCGGCAACAACGCCTGATGAGGCCGAGCTCTACGCGGTCAGGATGCTTGCCTTGAACACCCCGGTGTCGATCGAGACCACCCTTGACGCATTGCGGTCGAACGGCAGGACCGAGGAGATGCTGGCCATGCTCGGCAGGTATGAAGAACTGCGGCTGGGTGATGTTGTCCCCTCAACGATCCGGGAACAACTGCGGACAGGAGAATGGCATCTGACAAATAAGGACGGCCGCCGCCAGTTCAGCCAGATCAGATACCAGACAGTACGATCTGACGAGAGCGGTGAGGTTTTGGTCAGGAACGAATTCGCGCCGCAGAGATTGAAATTCCGGCTTCAGGCAGTTCCCGCACTGACGATGGTCGGCAACAGGTCAAACATTGCGCTGCTTCCCCCTGGTTCGCAGCTGGTCCTGAACAAGCCGGGTCCAACCGGGGTCTCGCCGGGAATGCTGGCTGGACGGATACTTTTTACGCAGGCAGGCGCCGGGCAGCCCGCTTCATCTTTTCCGGGCAGAGGGTCCAGTACGGTCCAGGGAAGTGCGCCTCCGAACCTCATGACCCACAGGGCACTTGCGCTGAATGTGAAAACTGAAGGGATGCCGCCGAAAGCCGGAGAAAAGGGGGCCGTCCTGAACGTCCAGCTGGAATCGGGAGGCTTATATCGGGATCATTACATTGACCTGGATTTCATCGGCGAGCGTGCGATCATTATCGCAGGATCGAACACAGAGCGAATGCTTCCAGAGCTGCGACCTTCATACACGACATATGCCATCAATGCGGCGATGTCAGGATTCAACTATCAGAGCATCGATGCGGTCAATTTCCGGTGGATGCAGCAGTCGAGGACCAATCCCCTGAAAGCTACGGTTACCCTTGTTGAGGCCCTTTCCGAAACGGATGCCCTGGTGAAGGACCCTGAGATCACGGTGGGAAGATCAAGGGTGGTCATCCCGGGGACCCTGAAGACCGGAGACTATGTTGAGTATTGGGGGGATGGACCGGCACGGATATTCGATCGCAATGGACGGCAACTCTCAACAACTGAGGTCGTCGATGCACCGGTTCTTTCGACAGGAGAAAATAAAATGGTTGTAACATCCAAAGGAATTAAAATGCCGGTCAAAGTGACAACGATCTTGCTTGGTAAATCATTGTCGTTTTAATTCGGCACGCAGGCTATGAAAATACTGACCATCAATACTCATTCTACGCGCGGAGGCGCCGCCAGGGTTGCCGGTACTATCCATAACTTCCTGATGCGCCGGCCGTTAAGCGAAGGGATCTCCTCTGAAATGGTTACCGGGTGGGGTGACAATGAACCTGCGGCTCACCGTGCAGCAGTTTTCAATGGGCAAGCAAGCAAATATATCAATGCAGCATGGTTCAGGCTGCACGGGAGCGATGGCGGCATGCTGATAAGAAGGGCCGGAACAAGACTGGCAAAAGAGGTCGAAGATGCAGACCTGGTGCATATTCATAACCTCCATGGATATTATGTGGCTCTCGATTTTCTGAAATTGCTGGAAGATAAACCCGTCGTCTGGACGCTGCATGATTTTTGGATCGCTACAGGGCGTTGCGCTTTTCCGATCGATTGTACCGGTCCTCTGGATCAATGTGCCCGCTGCCCTGATCGGGCCAAGTATCCGGCCGCCATCCGTCGCAGCTTCAGAACGCAATATATGAATAAAATGGCCCTGATCTCCAGGCTCAAAAAGTTAACGATCACCTGTCCTTCTCACACCTTTAGCGGGGAATTGGCCCGCTATGGCCTGGACATAGCGGGTTTGCGCGTTATATACAATGGCGTGGACACTGCAGTGTTCAAGCCCGGGAATGATCGGGAATACGATAGTATACGGGCAGATATTAGGCTGCCGGATACTGGTCGACCCGTGCTTGCCTTTGCTGCAAACCAGGTTGCGGACCCGAGAAAAGGGTTGTACTATCTGGCGCAAGCCATGGATAGGCTGGAAGATCCTGTAACGCTGATCATCATTGGCGAACACAAGGGCGCGCGGCGCTTATTGCCGGTAAATACGAAACACACGGTCATTTTTACCGGTTTTCTGCAGGACAAGCTTCGTGTCGCTGATTTGTTGAAGATATCGGATTATTTCATCAATCCTTCAATAGCGGAAACGTTTGGTATGATCAACCTGGAAAGTCTGAGCTGCGGGACCCGCCCGATCGTATTCGCATTGCCTGTTTTCCGGGAGACCCTGTCCGATTGGGGTATATTTGTCGACAAGGCAGAGACACCATCCTTAACGGCGAAAATAAAAGAATGTATTGCAGACAAAACAACGAACGAAATGCGCTTTCTCGCGCACAAGTATGTCTGTGATAAATTCTCTGAAGACATAATGTGCAGCAATTATTTAAATCTCTACAAAGAGATCCTTAAGCAATAGGGTAGCTAATTAATCGAAAAGGGTATATCGCGATGTAGATAGCAGAACTCGTTAATGACCGGCATCCGGTCTGAATATCCCGGAGTTCTCTCGTCCGTACTTGAATTTATTGCACTGATAGATATAGCATACCAAATAAAATGGAATTGTATGACTTTTGGCTCACGGAAAAATAAAAAGACTGACAGATCGTGAAGAATTTAGAGGTTCCGGGGACTACCGTGTATGAGATATTGCCTGGATGATCTGCCGTATAGTTCAGGTAGTACGGTGCTGCCTGGTTAAGGAGTATTGGTGCTGTCTACGAACACTGACAAAGACTGGGAATATTACGGTAAGACGAATCCGTACTATGGGGTGCTGACCGCTGATGATTTCCTGAGCCGCAATCTCTCGCCTGACGCCAAGGCCAGGTTCTTCGAATCCGGCAGACGGTATGTCGACCTTATCATAAAACTCGTTCAGGACGAGTTCTATGCATCCTTCAAGCCGAAACGGGCCCTCGATTTTGGCTGCGGAGTCGGTCGTCTGGTGATCCCGCTGGCGGAGATCTGCGAAACCGTAACCGGTGTCGAAATATCCGATTCCATGATCGAAGAGGCGGGGAAAAACTGCTCTGAGCGCGGCATTTCCAATGTGAAGATCGTAAAAGGCGACGATTTCCTTTCTCTGGTCTCCGGTACTTATGACCTGGTCCATTCCTATATTGTTTTTCAGCATATTGCCCCTCATCGCGGCGAAATGATCCTGAAGCGTCTTATCGGCATGCTGCAGGACAACGGCATCGGCGTCCTGCACTTTACCTACTTCAGCAAGGAGTCATCACGGCGAAAGCTGCTGACCGCTGCCTATAAGCATGTGCCTTATCTTTTCGGACTGCGGAATATCCTTAAGGGCAGACCCTTTTCAGAGCCCATGATGCACATGAATGAATACGACCTGAACCATATATTCCGGGTCCTCCAGGAAGCGGGATGCCACCGCTGCTGCACCCGCTTCACGGACCATAACATGTACGGTATCATCCTGTTATTTCAGAAGAAACGGCTCGAAACACTTTGAACCGTTTGTGAGCCATGTGGATGCCCCTCTCATAATAAGAGAACATCGAAATTGTCAAAGAGGTGAGTTGGTGCCGATACCATGAAAGTCACGATCATCACTGTTGTTCATAACGGCAGGGAATTCATAGCCGACTGCCTCGAGAGCGTCCTCGGGCAGACGTATGACAATATTGAATATATCGTTATCGATGGCGGCTCGACCGACGGCACGCTTGAGGTGATCGATCAATATCGCGCGCGAATAACCAGGGTCATTTCGGAGGCCGATCAGGGGGTCTACGATGCGATGAACAAGGGCATTGCCCTGGCGACGGGTGACATTGTCGGCTTGCTGAATTCAGACGATATCTATGCCGACAGGGATGTGATCAGCAGGGTCGTGGCAGAATTTATAGAGTCGGACGTAGAAGCCTGCTATGCGGATCTGGTCTACGTGGACCGCATGAATACGGATAGGGTCGTACGCTACTGGAGATCGTGCGACTATAAGGAGGGTTTATTCCGGCAGGGTTGGATGCCGCCTCATCCGACTTTTTTCGTCAAAAGAAGTGTGTATGCTGCTTATGGCGGATTTAACCTTGCGCTCGGGTCATCGGCAGACTACGAGCTTATGCTCAGATTTCTGCATAAGAACAGGGTCACGTCATCATATATTCCGCAGATCCTTGTCCATATGCGCATGGGAGGAACGAGCAATGCGTCCCTCACGGGCAGACTGCGTGCCCATTGCATGGACCGGAAGGCATGGCGCGTCAATGACCTTCGGCCTGCACTCTGGACCGTGATCCTCAAGCCGCTGAGAAAGATCCCGCAATACTTCCGACGCCCGCCCCGCTCAGGCCCGTGACCCGCATCGGGGAAGATCAGGTTCCATGAGCATAATAAAAGACTTCGTTGCACTGAACAGAAAATGTTCAAGATCTCTGGAAGAAAAGTTTCCGCAATCTTTTGGACCGGACCTGCCTTCTTATCGTGATGAGTTGTTATCAAGAATATCCGCGGGAATAAAAAGAGGGGCCGTCACAAGGGTTCTTGAGATCGGGGGGATAGATCGTCCGCTTTTGCGCAAAGGGTCCGGATTTATCTATGACGGAATGGATATTGAAACAAAGGACACGTGTTTCAACATATATGATAAATTTATCGTTCAGCCTGTTGAAAAGATGCAGCTTACTGATACGTATGATTCCATAATCTCAATAACGCTGCTTGAGCATGTTACGGACAACAGATCCGGCATCGATCGCATATTTTTATCGTTAACGCCGGGAGGGGAGATGCACCACTACGTACCATCAAAATGGCATCCTTATGCTGTCGCATTGCGCCTCGTAGGCCCCATTCTCCAGAAGAAACTAATTCCTGTCCTTCGGCCGGGGGCGGAAAGCGTATCCGGCTACCCGGCATACTTCGATCACTGCACAATTCCGGCGATGAGAAGATTGCTGACAGAACGCGGCTTTACCGATATAAGAATAAAAGCTTTTTTCAGAGCGAATGATTATTTCGCATTTTTTACGCCGCTGTTCATACTGGTTACATTTTTCGAAAATATATGCCGAAGGCTCGATCTGAATATTTTTGCTTCAGGTTTTGTCTTCAGCGCCAGAAAGAGGATCAACGCGTAAATGCAGACCGCATGATATCCTGATCTCGGGTTGTCCCGGCAGGCCATACCTGAAAGCTGATACCCAGGCATATCTTCCTCGGTAATAGCCATAATCTATCCCTCTTTTGCGGCTAATCAAACTATCTATCTTTACTACCCGCCTTTCATCAACAATAAAACAGATGATACAGAGAAAAGGTCAGTTGATTCATATTCTGGACAGACATCCGTCTTTACTGGAGCTTTTTAATCATTTTCTAGCCGCTGATCCAGGAGGCCGCGGCCGGCGGCCGGACTGCGTTCACTCCGGAAAACCCTTCAGCAAGGCAGACGTTTCAGTGTGGCTGCAGGAGTACGGTGAGCGTCTGTCCTGTGCACAGAGAAGCTGTTATCAGGGAAAGCAACGGCGCCGGCCGCAGTAACGTGATCCTGTCCTGTCACCGTCCTTGTCTTAGATAATACCTGACCCCGGACCTATCCTTTGCGGTGTATCGAACCGGGTGGTTCTCCGGGGCAGGTTGCGTTCAGGCCCCCAAAGGGATGACCTTCCCGGCACGCTTTAAAAGATGCAGAAGACCGAAAAAGGATGTAAAATGTGATTAAGCTGCAGGTTCAGTTGCTAATGCCACGATCATGGAGGGCAACAGAGTTGGCCATCGAGACTGAAAAGAAGATACTTATTGTCGAGGACGAAGCCATAATAGCCTGCGACCTCCAGCGGAGGCTGGAGCATCAGGGTTACACCGTAACGTCCGCTGTCGCAACCGGCGAGGATGCCATAAAAAAGGCCGGCGAGGATTCCCCTGACCTGGTCCTGATGGATATCGTGCTGCTGGGGGAGCTCGACGGGATAGATGCGGCAGGCCAGATACGGGCACTCTATGGCATGCCCGTTGTCTATTTGACGGCCTATGCCGATGAACGGACCCTGGAACGCGCGAAATTGACCGAGCCCTTCGGATATGTCCTGAAACCCTTTGACGACCGTGAGCTCAGGAGCATCATCGAGATGGCCCTGTATAAGCACAATATCGAACGTCAGCTGAGGCAGAGCAATGAATTTCTGATGACGGTGATCGAGTCGATGAGCCATCCCTTCTATGTTATCGATGCGGATAACTTCACCGTGGTTCTGGCAAACACTGCCGCCAGATTCGGCACTTTGACCGATAAAAGCTTCTGCTACGCCCTTACTCATAACGCGGACAGTCCCTGCAGCGGGACCGATCATCCCTGTACGATCATGGAGATCCGGAGAACAGGCAAGCCGGTACAGCTTGAGCATGTCCATTATACCCATGACGGAAAGGCCCTGACCTATCAGATATACGGCTACCCTGTTTTTGACAAGCAGGGGAAGGTGGCCAGGGTCATCGAATATGCGCTTGACGTGACCGAGAACAGGATACTGGAGGGCCAGCTTCGACAGTCTCAGAAGATGGAATCGATAGGGAGACTGGCCGGCGGGATCGCACATGATTTCAATAATCTGCTGACGGCTATCCTGGGCTATAGCGAACTGGCCATGGCCGAGCTGCCGGAGGGCCACCCTGTTAGACGGCAGGTGAACATCATTGCAGAGGCCGGCAACAAGGCGGCTGCCCTGGTGCGGCAGCTCCTTGCCTTCAGCAAAAAGCAGGTCCTCGAGGTGAAGGTATTAAACATAAATGAAGTTGTCGAGAATATCGGGAAGATCCTCAGCCTGGTCATAGGAGAGGATATTATCCTTGATATGAACCTGAGCCCCGGCATCTGGAGCGTCAGGGCCGACCCCGGTCAGCTGGAGCAGGTGCTGATGAACCTGGCAGTAAATGCACGGGACGCCATGCCCTGCGGCGGCCGGCTAACCGTAGAGACCGAAAATGTGGAGCTGCATGAAGAATATGGCAGGACCCATGAAGGGGTAAAACCCGGCCCATATATTATGCTGGCGGTGACGGACACGGGCTCGGGAATAAGGCCTGAAGTGGTCGAGAAGATCTTTGAGCCTTTCTTCTCGACAAAGGGAAATAAAGGGACCGGGCTTGGACTATCGACGGTCTACGGGATCGTTAAGCAGCACAATGGCCATATATACGTATACAGTGAAGAGGGCATCGGTACGACCTTCAAGGTCTATCTGCCGGCAGGGGTTGAGAATAGTGGAGGCACTGCCGAAGCCCCGGCCAAACCCCTGGACCTCCATGGGAGCGAGACTATTTTGGTTGTGGATGATGAGCCTTCGATCAGGCGGCTTATTGTCGATACGCTCGAACCGCTGGGGTATCACCTTTTAGAGGCATCCTGCGGAGAGGAAGCATTGCAGAGGGGCATCATGTTCAAGGGGACGATAGATCTCCTGCTGACTGACGTCATCATGCCGGATATGAACGGCCATGAGCTTGCCCAGAGGCTGAAGCTGACCAGGCCTGAAACGGACATCCTTTACATGTCCGGGTACACTGACGAGACCATATCGAGACTCGGCATAGCTCATATCAAAAAGATGTTCGTCCAGAAACCGCTGACCCCCAAAAAACTTGCCGGGATAATCCGGGAGATCCTCAATGAGAGACGGGACCGGACCTGAAGGCGCTGAGATGACCGTTTCCGCCGGCAGTTTCAGGATAATGGTCGCCGAGGACGAGGGGATCATCGCCAAAGACCTCGAACGCCGCCTGACCAAACAGGGGTATTCAGTCGCCGCGGTCGTGGCCTCCGGCGAGGACGCCATACGCAAGGCTCAGGAGACGCTGCCTGACCTCATCTTGATGGATATCGTCCTCAACGGGGAGATCGACGGCATAGATGCCGCAGCGGAGATACGGCGATGTCTTGATGTCCCGGTGATCTATCTGACGGCCTATGCCGATGACAAGATCCTCCAGCGGGCCAAACTGACGGAGCCTTACGGATATATCATCAAGCCCTTTGATGACCGCTCCCTCTGCAGTGCCATTGAGATGTCCCTGTATAAACATACCATGGAACGGAAGGTCAGGGAGAGCGAGGAGTGGCTCTCGACGATCCTGCGCAGCATCGGTGACGGGGTCATAGCCTCAAACGCCGGGGGCAGCGTGATCTTTATGAACACGGTGGCGGAAAAGCTCACCGGCTGGACCTTTGATGAGGCAAAGGGGAGGCATATATCCGAGATCTTTATGATCGTCAACGGGCAGGAGAGGGCTTCCTGCCTGGATACCTGGGCTGCGATCATGGAGTCAGGAGCAACGACAAGTCTTTCCCAGGACTGCACCCTTACGGCAAAGGATGGCACCGTGCGGGTAATAGGGGACAGCGGCGCTCCGATCAGGGGCAGGCATGGCGGCATCCTCGGTATCGTGCTCGTCTTTCGGGATGTCACGGAACAGAGGAAGATGGACCTCGCACTGAGAGAATCCGGGCAAAAGCTGCGCATGCACGCCCATGAACTCGAAGAGAGCAATACGGCCCTGAAGGTACTTCTGAAACAGCGCGAGAACGACCGGAAGGAACTCGAGGAAAACATCCTGGCCAATGTAAAGCAGCTGATCCTTCCTTATCTCGAAAAACTCAAGAAGAACAAGGCCATGTCCGAGGAGCTTGCCTATCTGAACATAGTGGAGAGGAATCTTAAGGAGATCATATCCCCTTTTTCGATCAGGCTCTCATCCAAGTATTATGGCCTTACCCCGCGTGAGATCATGATCGCCGAACTTATCAAGGAGGGGAAGCAGGACAAGGACATCATGGACGTTCTTAACATATCGTACGAAACAGTCAAATCGCATCGCCAGAACATACGAAAGAAACTCGGCATCTACGCCAAACGGACGAACCTCAGGGCCCACCTCCTGATGCTGAGTGAATGAAGCTGCCCCTTTAGCCTGCAGGACGATCTGACGAAAAAGCCAGCCATTCAGGATGGCTTTCTGCAACCAGGCAGTTCATCTGTTTCAGTGCCCTCATGGAGCTTCAGAAATCAGTCAAACATGACATCTGCAGGTCTGAAAAAGAGCTATATTGTCTCCCCTAATTGACCCCATATATACCTACTTTATCAAGGCCGTCAGCCTGGTATATCATGGAATCATAGGGAGAAACTTTGATGACAAACAGCAATTCTTTTCAGTTCAACAATGTCCTGCTTAAAGGTTTAGCCAGGATGATCTCCACGGGCCTGATCGCGGCTGTGCTGATGTCCTGCATGTCTGGCATTTCCTCTGCTGAAGGGGGACTGACGGAATATACAAGGCTTGCTGACCTTGTTCTACCCGGACGACCGGTCAGGGCATCGGTGGACGCATCCGGCAATATCTATGTGGTTGAAGCGGCAACGTCTTATCTTGCCAAGTATTCTCCTCAAGGGGAAGTCCTCACCAGCCTCCCGCTCTCTTCTGCCCCAACAGCAGTCAAGGTTGCTGATGACGGGCTTCTCTATATCGGATTAAAGGACAAAATAGAAATATATGACGGCACTACCCTCCGGAAGACTGTTCAGGGCATAGCGCAGCCAGTAGCTATAGAAGTATCCTCAACAGGCTCCATCTATGCAGTTGATCTGAAGCGTTATTGCGTTACGATCATCTCTCCGGGTGGTGATATTGCGGTGGTAGGAGATCATAATTCCTTCGGAAGCGACCTGCGCGACCTGGTGCTCGATGAGGCAAACCAGGAGTTCTACCTGCTTGACCGCAACGAACCTGTTTCCGGCTCCTCTGTCTGGCGCGTCCAGGTGTTCGACCTTAACGGGAGCCTGCTGCGGAGCTTTTCTCATTTCGGCTCTGCCACCGACGGCACGCTGATATCGGCCTCAAGCCTGGCCGTGGATGCTCAGAGAAGGGTCTATATAGCTGATAACGTCCAGAACATCATCGGGGTATTTGATCATGCCGGAAATTACCTGGGTTCTTTGTACGACACGGCAGATCCGTACTATAACCCGGTTGAGATGGAATACAGGAACAACCGCCTCTACCTTATGTCGTTTCTCGGGAACAAGGTGACGGTCCTCGGGTTCGACGGGTACGCAGACCTTGTGGTATTGCCTGACAGGCTGGACCTGAAGGTCCAGGGCCCGTTTGTCAGCGGAGAGAGGCGCATGACCCTTTCCAGCACCGGCAGGGGAACGCTCAACTGGAGCGCAGCCTCAGATCCGGACTGGCTCGGCCTGAGCAAAACAGCAGGCAGTATCGGGGGAGGTCTTGAGGATGAGGCCGAGGTGGCCGTAAATACAACCGGTCTCGGACCAGGCACGCATACCGGAAAGATAACGTTTTCATTTAACGGCGGCTCATCGACCGTTTCAGTGACCGTGGACGTCCTGCCGCCTCCTGTGCTGAGCGTATCGCCTGCACGCATGGCGTTCGACACATACTCAGGGACAATGCTCTCACGACAGGCTACCATAGAACTTAATAATGACCTTTCAGGGGCCCTGGCCTGGACAGCGGTATCTGACAGCAGGTGGCTGGGTATCTCACCTGCCTCAGGGGAGTCCAACACGATGACGACTGCGCTCGTCACTGTCGATGCGGCAGGGCTGCTGCCCGGTACGTATCGCGGAAAGATCTCCGTTGCAGCAGACGGGAATTCTGTTATCCCGGCGGAAGTATCAGTGGAACTTACCGTCCTTGCAAACAACACCATCCGGGTTAAGACCAATAAGGGGAATGCGGTCTTTTCCATAAGCGGCCCGCAAAGTTTTCAGGGCAGCGGCAGTTCCTGGTCGGTCAGCAACGTCGCTGACGGTTCATACACCATCACCTATGCAGAAGTAAGGGGAGCGAGGACCCCCGGGCCTGAGACACAGACAGTCGCCGGCGGCAGTACCATTATCTTTACCGGGAATTATAACGATATAGCGCATGAGAGCATCATCGTGACACAGGCCGGCCGGATGGATACGACCGGTCTCAAGCTTATCGATATCTACGGCAACGTCAGGGAGTTTGCTGCCTTCGGCCTTATGCGCGGAGGCCTGGTGACCGCCCTTGGAGATCTCGACGGGGACGGGCTGAACGAGATCGCGGCAGCGATCCATCACGGGAGTTCCCGGGTCGGAATATTTGACCAGTCCGGCCGGGAGATCTTCAAGTTTGCGGCCTTCACCGGATCAGGCACCTATGATATCAGCGCCGCAGACCTCAGCGCCGACGGTTCATCAGAGCTGATCATCTCAAAAAGTTCTGGAACGCCGGTAGTAAGGGTGCTAAGCTTTAGTAAAGGCATGGTGGCCGATACCGGCATCCACTTCATACCGTATGGAGAGGCGAAGGGTGCGGACCTGCTTGTGGCTGCAGGAGATGTTGACGGGGATGGGAAGACGGATATCGTCACGGCCCTGGCCTCGGACAGCGCGATCCTGATAAAGGTCTGGTCGCCTGATATGTCCGAGGTTCACGGGAAATGGACCGTCAGCCTGAAAAAGGAGATATCCGTTGACCTTGCGCCGCGGGCAAGCCTTAAAGGCCTTGCCGTGAACCCGGCGGCCGGCAACAGGGCAGCTGATGTCATGGTCATGCGCAATGACGGCCACATGACCATCGTCGGCGCTGACGGCCCGGCACGGGAGGTCAGCGTCGGGGTTGAAGGCATCACGGACATGGAGGCCGGAGACGTCGATGGCGACGGAAATGTTGAGATCATAACCGGGTTGACGGATGGTACCGTGAAGATATTCAGTCTTGACGGTATCCTGGTCAACTCAATGAGGACCTTTATCACGAGGTCGGGGGTCAGGGTCAGTGTCGGTGTCGCAGGGGGAGTGGTCAGATGAGATATGCTGAGGGGAAAAAGGCACTTGTGTGGTCGGCAGTTGCGGTGCTGCTGCTCGCGCTGGTGTCTGACCTGTATAGCCTTGACTATCCCCATAACGCAGTGAACAGCATAAGCTGCGGTAACTGCCACTGGGTCCATGGAACTTCTATGCCGGCCTGGCTGACAAAAGGAGTGACACCGGACGATACGATCAATAACAACCGGTGTCAGCAGTGCCACGACAGCATCCCCGGCCCTGCTGTCGTCACCCATTCAGCGTACAGCACCGGAAGTGCGAAATGGGACGGCAACTGGGGAGTCGAGTGTGTTGACTGCCACAACCCGCATCAACAGCGGCAGCACAGGAGATGGGGCGCGGAAGCCTACCTGCAGACCGGGACCGTTGCTTCGATCGGGGTCTATGATGCAGGACAGAATGAAACACCGGTAACCCTTTCCGCAGCTCTCGGGACCGAATACGAGGGATATTACCTGATCCCCAACACGCAGTACAGGGCTTTCAGCTACAAGATAAAGGAGAGCACGCAGGGCAGAAGTGATATGAAAGTGAAAGGCCAGGTGAACACGGCCTATGCCGGAAGCGGCAAACCCTTTGCGATCGTCTACGCGAAGAATGTCACGGATAATGTGTCCTATATCAACCCCGGCGGAATGCTCAGGAGCGTCAGCACCAAACTGTTCAGCCGGAACGGCCTCGGTGACGATTCGAACAACCATACAAGTTCCGACAAGATCTGCGAGGCCTGCCATACCAGGACCTCCTATCACCGGTATGACACGACGGAACAGTCCGATACATCACATCACAATAACGAATACTGTATAAGCTGCCATTCCCACACCAACGGGTTTGCCCATGGGGGCGGCAGCGGCGGGAGCGGCTGCATAGCATGCCACGGACATGACGCCGGGTATGAATACAGCCCCGGGCAGTTCAGCCAGGGGAAGGGTACCTTTACGTCCCATTCAACGCATACGGAGAACGACAGCGACGACGTCAGGGGGCCGCATATCGCCTGCGATGCCTGCCACGACACCGCCAACTTCCCGTATTTCAAATCAGGGACAGACGTAAACGGCGACGGAAGGTATTCCCTCGCTGAGACCGATGTCTGCAACCCCTGCCATAGTCCGGCAGGGACGTATGACGGGGTCAATGATCCGGTGGTCGGTGCAAAGAAGAACTGGAAAGCGGGTGTCTATGACGGCAGCATGCTTAAGGCCGGCAAGGAGAAGTGGTGTGCAGGCTGTCACGACAACGGGGCATCGGCTATCGGCGGCGTGAACGCCCCGAATGTCATCGGCGACGAAAACGGAGCATACACCTACGGCACCGGCTGGGGCTTCTATAAGACCGGCCACGGGCTGCCTTCCGCTGAAACATATCCGGCCAGCGGCGGAGTCATCGACGGAGCCGGCAAGGGTTGCCTGGATTGCCATGATGCGACTACTTCCCACATCGACGGCCTTGCGAGGACGTTTGATGACGGCAACAGCAGCACCACCGATCCGAGCGTCTATCGCATAGGCTACCGGCTCAAATTGGTTGCCTCGGGCCAAGGGACCGGCGCCAGCACACAGGAACCCATGCTTGTCCCCTGGCCTGCTCCAACAGTAAACAGCGCCAACAATTACCGGCTCTGCGTCAATTGCCATAATTCCGGGCCATTTATGGATTCCGGCAATATGAATACAAATCTGATCAGCACAGGGACCGACGGCACGAAAAACCGTCATGAGTTCCACTTGGGCTTTACTTACCAATTACGCTATTCCTCTGACTGGGCCAGCACGGTGAACAGCCAAATCAATTGTGTTACCTGCCACAATGTGCACGGTTCCACCCGTCTTGCCATGGTGCGGGACGGAAAGCTGATCGGGAGGGAGCCTGGATTACAGATATGGTACAACAACAGCGCCATTGTAAATCCCACCACTCCGCCTGATCCCCAGGACCTGCCTCTCACCGCCAGCACCGGCACGATCTGGATACCCGGCAGTGCGGGAAACCTCTGTGGACATTGTCACGGCGGGGGAGTCTCATCGATCGAAGACAGGACGCCATATCAGAATGTGCAGGAGACGCCGACCCTTGAGTGGACCGGCGAGAACGGCTACACGAATGACGGGGTTAACCCGAACAGCGGCCCCAGCGGAAGCAGTTTTACCTTCCGGGTCACATATACCGACACCAACAACAACGCGCCGATAACCTACCAGGTTTGGGTGGATACAAACGACAACGGTGTATACGACCCCGGCGAGAAGTTTAATATGAATGAAGTCGATTCCGTTGATAAAAATTATTATAACGGGAAGCTGTACACCTATACCATGCCGCTTTCAAAGGCAGTCGACAATACCTTCAATTACCGCTTCAAGTTCTCCGACGGCACTGCGGATGCTACAGGAGACCCCGCTTCCGACAGGACGGTTACAGTAACTAACAACGCACCGATCCTTTCCTGGACCGGCGAGTCTTATTACCAGGACTCTGGCGTTTATCCGCCGTCCGGTGGAAACAACGCCACCTATACGTTCCGAGTCAACTATAAAGATGCGGACAACGAGTGCCCGCCCGCAGCGAGCGACATCCAGGTCTGGATCGATGAGAACAATAATGGCACATACGATCCGGGTGAGCAACACAACATGACCGCGGCAGACGGCAATGCCTGCTCAAGCGGCAGGGTTTATACCTACAGCTCGACATTGGCCAGTATCGGCGATGGTGAGCTATCATACACGTTCCGGGCATCTGATGGCTTTGCCCCAGCTGCAACCGATGCCGAGCCTCTGAGCGATAGTATCGTAACAGTTTTGTCCGTAACCAACACGCCTCCTCAGCTTGACTGGGAGAGTGGGGCCTGCCGGACAGAAGGTGTCAGCCCGCGCTCCGGTGCGGCTGGCGCTGATTTTACGTTCCTGGTTAAATATACAGACCAGAATAACTCGTGCCCTGCTTCAGGCAGCAGCAACATCCAGGTCTGGATCGATGAGAACAACAACGGGATATATGAGCCAGGCGAGAAATATAATCTAACCGAGGTCGACGCCGGCGATACGGACTGCACAAACGGCAAGCTTTACAAAACAACAAGAACGCTTGCATACACGGGCGACGGAAACCTCAACTACCGTTTCTATGCGACGGACGGCACCCAGACCGCAATCGGCGATCCTGCGGATTACGACGGCACGGTGACCGTTGTCAACGGCGCCCGCAAGGTCAGACCGACCGGCGGCAGCGGCTGGTATAGCACCATACAATCTGCAGTCGCTGCCAATCAGACGATCCTAGTCTATCCAAATGCTGATTTTACTCCGGCTACGTATAATGAAAGCGTTGCGGTGAATAGTGTCAGCAATTTGACTATTCGCTCGGTCTGCGGTCCGGATTACACAATAATAGACGGTGTGGGCAGCGGTTATGCGGTCTGGGGCAATTCCAGCAGCAGCAATCTTACGGTGGACGGGTTCTCGCTTACTGGAGACACAAATGGAATATACGCAAACGGCAGCACTCCCGTAACCGTTTCGAATTGTAAGATCTTCGGCAATACTGGCGTCGGTGTTTCTGCAAGTAACGGCGCAAATCTGGCGATTGATAACTGCGAGATATACTCAAACGCAAGCGCAGCAGAGCTTTACGGCGGCGGCATATACCTGAACGGCGGGACCCATACAATCCTGAATTCAACAATCAGAAACAATACAAGCCAAACCGGAGCGGGCCTATATACCGTCAATGTTGTGTCTGCGACTATCACAGATACCACGATAAGGGACAACACGGCAACCGGCATTGCTGGCGGCGTATATATTGCCGGCGGCACGGTCAATCTGCGCAAGTCTACGATCAGCGGCAACACGTCTTCCTCCGCCGGCGGCGGGTTATACACAAACAGCAGTCCAACGGTTAATATTGAAAACTGTCTCCTCGTAAAGAACCAGGGAACTGCCGGCGGCATGCTATACCTCAACTCCGGCACGGTAACCGTCAGGAACTGCACCATTGCCGATAATCAGGCTACTTCCGGCAATGGCGGGGCCATCTACACGAACAATATCGCTGTCATCGTGAGGAACAGCATTTTCTGGAACAATCTTGCCTTTGGTGACGGTCATAATCTCTATAAGAATGGCGCTCTCCTTACGAACGGCAGCACTATAACCGATTCCGATATCATGACCGGCCGGTATTATATCGGCAACTGCGTACCTACCTATGCAAACAATATAGCAACTGATCCGTTCTTTGTCGGCAGCGACAATTATCATCTGCAAGCCAACTCACCGGCTATAGACATGGCGAATGCAGCATATGCCCCGGCCGACGACAGAGACGGCAACGCGCGGCCCCAGGGCAGCGGCTATGATATGGGCGCATATGAGGTTGCTTCAGGGATGCCTGAAACTGAGGCTCCTGTTGTGACGAATTTCGCCGCAACGAGTCCGTCTTCAAGCCGCAATATTCCGATAGCGGTCTTCACGGCTACCGATAATACGGGCGTAACCGGCTACAGGATAACGACATCACCGACGCCGCCGTCAGCAAGCGAAGGGGGCTGGTCTTCTACGGCTCCTGCAACATATCTGGTGACTTCCGACGGCACCCATATATTGTATCCATGGGCAAAGGATGCCTCGGGCAACGTATCAGCGGCATTCGGTTCGCCGGCGACGGTTGTTGTGGATGCGACTGCGCCGAACGTGACTGCATTCACGGCCACAAGTCCCTCAATGAGCCTGAACATACAAATAACCTCATTTACGGCTTTTGATGTAGTAGGGGTGACAGGATATCATATAACCACGAACTCCACACCGCCGGCAGCAGGCGGAGGCGGATGGTCGGGCACGGCGCCGACGACCTACACGGTCAGCTCGGAAGGGACCTACACGCTTTATCCATGGGCAAAAGATGCGATCGGCAATGTGTCGGCCGTATATGCAACACCCATAACGGTTGTCGTTGACACAACGCCCCCGACCGTAAGCAGCACAACGCCTTCAAACGGGGCGACGGGCGTAATTAGCAATAGTCCAGTAACCATCAACTGGAATGAAAACGTTGACTGCTCAACAGTTACTACTTTCACCGTGACAATAAGCCCTGCTTCCGGATGGATAAGGACATCCTGCATCGGAAGTCAGGCGGTCTTCACACCGTCCGGCCAGAGCAACTCAACACTTTACAGCGTGACCGTATCTACATCGGTCAAGGATGCAGCAGGCAATGCAATGGCCTCGCCCTTTGAGTTCTCGTACACAACGGCAGCAGTATCCAATTACGCGCCAGTGCTGAACTGGGCGAGTGCTACTAACTGCCTTGCTGAAGGAGTAAGGCCGCGCACCGGGGCAATGGACGCTGACTTCGAATTTCGGGTCAAATACAGCGATGCGGACAACCAGTGCCCGACCTCCATCCGTGTGACTGTAAACGGGACACTGTATGACCTCACAGACAACGACGGAGCATCGTGCCAGACAGGGCGGACTTATTACCGGTCGATAGAAATAGAAACTGCCGGTGACCTTAATTACTCTTTCTCAGCTTCGGACGGGATTGATACCGCCACCGGCACGCCCACCACCAACCATACGGTCAGTGTCATTAATACAACATACAAGGTCAGACCGACGGGCGGCAGCGGATGGTATAGTGATCTCGCCACCGCGTATAACGCGACCCCGGCCTCGGGTATGCTTCTGGTATATCCGAATGCCGACTTTACAGCAGCCACCTATGCAGGCGGCCTGTCCAATATCAACAAGACGAACCGCACACTCCAGTCTGTCTGCGGAGCAGACCTTACGATCATTTCCGGAGGAGCCAATGTCATTAGCCTCCAGGGCAATGACGGCGCGGTTATCGATGGCTTCAGTATAACCGCCGGAACTACTTATGGTATCTACTCAAACAGTGATTCCCTGACCGTCAAAAACTGCAAGATCTATTCGAATCCTACCGGCATACACCTGAACAACGGCTGTAATCCGGTCAGTATCCAAAACAGTGAGATTTACAACAATACGTCCTATGGGATAAATTCTCCAAGCACGCTAAATCTTGTCAGTATTGCGAACAGTAATATACACAACAACGGAGGCGGCTCCACGAACGGCGCTGGTATTGCC